>DAORCC010000218.1:0-3695 GCA_035345235.1 Azospira sp. | reverse complement strand
CCGGTGCCCGACAGAAATCCGCCAGTGTTTTCGACAAATCAGGGAGTTGCGCGAGGCGGTCGCGATAAGTTCGGGCGTGTACGGCAATCTCCGGCAGGTGACCGGAAAGGGCGCGCCATTGTTCGCCTGTCGCGTTTTCGGCATTCCAGCCGTGCCAGAAGGCACGTAGCGCATCATTCGCCGCAGGTGATAGACCGTCGCAATAGCGCTCGAGGAAGGCGTCGAGCTTCACGCAGTGCGCATCATCGTTCTGCGGGTAGATGTGCCAGACGAAGGGCTTCCCGGCCCAGATCGCGCGCACCAGGGAATCCTCGCCGCGGACAAAGTTCAGGTCGCAGGCGGCGAGCAGGTCGTCGTAGTCCTCCTGTCGCATGAAGGGCAGTACCTGCAGGTCCAGCGTGCCGTCCTGGTAGCGCTCGCCCGGCGCCAGCGGACGCGCGAGGGCCGCACTGACCGACGGCCGTACGCGCGAATCGGTCACGAGGCAGCGTACTTGTTGCACGCTGTTCCGCCATTCGCCAAGCAGTGCCGCGGCGGCTCCATTCTCGTACGCAAACAGCGACACCGTCAGGGCACCTTCCGCCGGTGCGCCGCCCTGATCAGCCCACCAGAGATCTGCATCAAAGGCAGCATGACGGGCGAGCAGATCGTGTTCGCGCAGCAGGCCGGCGCTGTTCTCGTCGAAACCCGGAATGAAGAAATGCTTGGTCAGCGGCAGCCGCGGATGCGGGGACGGCAGTCCGTGACAGTCGGCCACCCAGGATTCGGCCGATAGGTATTCAAGGTTGATCCAGCGCGGCCTGACTTCGCGTTGCGCCATCGCTACGATGTAGCTTTCCGGCAATTCGCAGGCAAAGGCTTCGATCACGACATCCGCTGGTGTGATGTCTTTCGGGAAGGGCTGCAGCCAGCAGCGGATTTCGACACCGCTGACTGACTGCTGTGCCAGTACCGGAGCGACCGCCGGGCAAAGCCGGGCGAAGGCCGGCAGATCGTCCACCCAAAGGCGCACTGCAACGCCATGTTCCACCGTCAGCTGCCGTGCCAGTCGCCAGCAGACACCGATGTCGCCGTAGTTGTCGACAACGGTACAGAAGATATCCCAGCGTTGCGGGTGTTGGGCGGAAGGCATGGCGCTGCGTGCTAACATCGAGCGAGTCCTTGAAAGTTGCCCATCCTACCGCATGTCCGAAGTGCCTGACCCGTCTGCCGTCGCCATTCCAGAACCGTTCGATCATCGGACGCTGCTCGCCACCTTGCCCGAGTTGCCGGGCGTCTATCGCATGCTCGATGCTGCCGGCAACGTACTCTACGTCGGCAAGGCCAAGGCGCTGAAGAAGCGTGTCGCCTCGTATTTCCGCGAGAATCATCCGAGCCCGCGCATCGCGTTGATGGTGCAGCAGATCGCCCGGGTCGAGACGACAGTCACGCGCTCCGAGGCCGAGGCGCTGCTGCTCGAGAACAACCTGATCAAGGGGTTGAACCCGCGCTACAACATCCTCTTTCGCGACGACAAGTCCTACCCGTACATCCTGATGACGAAGGACGAATTTCCGCGCATCGCCTATTACCGCGGCTCGCTGGACACCAAGCGAGCCGAGTATTTCGGGCCCTATCCGTCAGCGGTGGCGGTGCGCGAATCAGTGCATCTGCTGCAGCGCATGTTCCGCCTGCGCACCTGCGAGGACTCGGTTTACTCAAACCGTTCGCGGCCGTGCCTGCTCTACCAGATCAAACGCTGCTCCGGGCCGTGCGTCGCCCTGATCAAGCCGGAAGCCTACGCCGAGGACGTACAGTTGGCCCGCATGTTCCTGCAGGGGCGCCAGCAAGAAGTCATCAAGCGCCTGACCGTGGCGATGGAAGCGGCGTCGGCCGAACTCGCCTTCGAGCAGGCGGCGATCTATCGTGACCAGATCACCTCGCTGCGCTACGTGCAGGAAAAGCAGTACGTCGAAAGCACGCGCGGCGAGGACCTCGACGTTGTGGTGGCCGTGGAGGAGGGGGGCATGGTATGCGTCAACCTTGCCATGGTACGCGGCGGCCGGCACCTCGGCGACCGGCCGCATTTCCCCTCGGGGAGTGCGTCCGGCCCGCCCGATGAAGCCCTGACGGCGTTCCTCGAACAGCATTACCTCGATCATCCGATCCCCGGCAAGATCCTCGTCAACCTGCCACCGGATGAAGAAGTCGCCGGTGCGCTGGCGGAACTTGCCGCGCGACCGGTGCCCATCGTCGAGCCGCGACAGGGCATGCCGCGCATGTGGGTCGAGATGGCGGTTTCCAACGCCAGACTGGCGATCGCTGCACGGCGTACCACGCTCTCGTTGCAGGGCAAGCGCCAGCAGGCGCTGGCCGAGGCTCTCGGACTGGAGAGCATCGACCGCATCGAATGCTTCGACATCAGCCACACGCAGGGCGAGGCCACGGTCGCCTCCTGTGTCGTCTATGCCGGAAACGGCATGAAGAAATCGGAATACCGCCGCTTCAACATCCGCGACATCACGCCCGGTGACGACTACGCGGCAATGCGTCAGGCGGTGCAGCGACGCTACGAGAAGGTAGCCTCCGGCGAGAGCGTCGCCCCGGATCTGATCCTGATCGACGGTGGCAAGGGGCAGATCGCTGCTGCGGCGGCGATCATGGCAGAACTCGGTCTCGCGCATCTGCCGATGATCGGTGTCGCCAAGGGCGAGGAGCGCAAACCGGGGCTGGAAACGCTGATTTTCCCGGAATCTGCCTCGGGGCAGCGCGAACCGCTACAATTGTCGCCGGAGAACCCGGCGCTGCATCTGATCCAGGAAGTCCGCGACGAAGCGCACCGCTTTGCCATTGCAGGCCACCGCGCAGCGCGCGGCAAGACACGCCGTACCTCGCGACTGGAGGAAATCGGCGGTATCGGCCCGAAACGGCGCAAGGCACTGATCACGCACTTCGGCGGGCTGCAGGGTATTGCCGCAGCGAGCATCGAGCAATTGGCGAGCATCCCCGGGATCAGCGACGAACTGGCCGAGAAAATTTACGCAGCACTGCACTGAATGCCCTTCAACCTACCGATCTTCCTCACCTGGCTGCGCATCCTCGCAATTCCGCTGCTGATTGCGGTGTACTACGTTCCCGATGCCTGGCTCTACGGTCATAGCCGTGACCTCGCAGCAACCGTGCTGTTCTGTGCCGCGGCGATTACCGACTGGTTCGACGGCTACCTCGCGCGCAAACTCAACCAGACCTCGGCCTTTGGCGCCTTCCTCGATCCCGTCGCGGACAAGCTGATGGTCGCCGCTGCGCTGATCGTGCTGGTGCAACTTGGCAGGACCGATGCGGTTATCGCCACCATCATCATCGGACGGGAAATCACCATCTCAGCGCTCCGCGAGTGGATGGCGCAGATTGGTGCGCACAGGAGTGTGGCGGTATCCATGCTCGGCAAGGTGAAGACAACGGCGCAGATGCTGTCGATTCCGATGCTGCTCTTCTACGCCCCCGTTGGCGGCATCGACATCGTCAACGCCGGCACGTGGCTTATGTACGTGGCCGCTGCACTGACACTGTGGTCGATGGGTTACTACATGCGCATGGCGTGGCCCGAAATCGTCAAGCGCGAGAAGAATCTCTGATGAACGTGCGACACTTGACAGCCGAGAATCAGCCCTTATAATGCCGACTTCTCCGAGCGGCAGTAGCTCAGTTGGTAGAGC
>DAORCC010000217.1:0-3696 GCA_035345235.1 Azospira sp. | reverse complement strand
TCGAACTGGCCGGACATCAGCAGTTCGAGGAACTCGTTCTTGTCGATGTAATCGACGATGTCGCAGTCAACGAGATTCTTGAACTTGTCGGCCTTGGTCATGTTGTCCACCGCGATGATGCGGTCGACGCCGCGCTCGTTGAGCGCCTTGACGATGTTGGAACCGATGAAGCCGGCAGCGCCGGTGACGATGGTGTACATGGGTGTATTCCTCAGGCCTGGAACGCAGCGAGCGCACCGGCAAGTTCATCGCGAGAGACAACGGCGGTACCGAGTTTGCCGACGACGATGCCGCCCGCAAGATTGGCAATATGGACGGCGGATTCCCAACTTTCCCCCGCCGCCATCATGACCGCCAGCGTGGCAATGACGGTATCGCCGGCACCGGAAACGTCGTAGACCTCAAGTGCGCGCGCCGGTTCGTGGAAGACGGCGCCGTCGCGGAACAAGGTCATCCCTTCCTCGCTGCGCGTGACCAGCAGGGCATCCAGGCTCAGTTCGCCACGCAGACGATTGGCACGGGCCGCAAGATCTTCGTCGCTGCCCCAGCGGCCAACGACTTCGCGCAACTCCGAACGATTGGGCGTGATGACGGTCGCGCCGGCATACTTCGAGTAGTCGTCGCCCTTCGGATCGACCAGCACGCGCTTACCCGCTGCACGGGCGAGACGGATCATTTCCGCAATGTGCGCAAGACCGCCCTTGCCGTAGTCGGACAGGATCACGACATCGCAATCGGACAGCAGCTTTTCGAACTCGGCCAGCTTGGCGCGCAATACCTCGTGGGAAGGGGTCGTCTCGAAATCGATGCGCAGCAACTGCTGCTGGCGGCCGATGACGCGCAGTTTCACTGTGGTGCTGATGGCAGCGTCAAGGTGCAGGCTCGTGCGCACCTTCTCGCGCTCCATGAGGCGCCCCAGCGCCACCCCGGCCTCATCGTCACCAACGACCGAAAGCAGGGACACCTGTGCCCCAAGCGCAGCGGCATTGCGGGCAACGTTGGCTGCACCGCCCGGTCGCTCTTCGCTCTTCTCGACCTTGACCACCGGAACCGGGGCTTCCGGCGAGATGCGGCTGACGTCACCGAACCAGTAGCGGTCGAGCATGACGTCACCGACGACCAGCAGACGTGCAGCGGAGAGATCTGGCAGCACGCCAGGCTTGTCAGTTTTTGCTTGCTTCATCAGGGTGTGAGATCGAATTCTTCGGTACGCTTCGGCGGGTAGGTTTCCCAGCCGCCACAGGCCGGACAGCGCCAGTAGAACTGCCGCGCCTTGAAGCCGCAATTATCGCACCGATAGCGGGCCAGACGGCGCGTGTAGTTCTGCACGATGCCCTTGGCGAGGTCGATATCCGGCCGGATTTCCGGCGCGGCGTTGAACAGGCGGGCTTCGAGCAGCTTGTCGAAGCCGAGCAGCGTCGGGTTGCGGCGCAGCTCATCGCGCACCAACGTGTAGGCCACCTCGGCACCATCGCTCTCGAGCACGAGCTGGAAGACGACGTCGAGCAGGTCGAGCGAGTGATAGTTCTCCAGGTAGCCGCGCAGCAGGCGCAGGCCATCGTCACGCCGGTCCAGCGCGCGATACGCCGCCAGCAGGCGCTGGGCGACAAGGGCGAGGTAAGCTGGATTCTGCGATTCGATTTGCTGCCAGCTGTCGATTGCCGCCTGCTGGTCGCCTTCCTGCGCATTGAGGTCGCCGAGCAGGAGGCTGGCACGCACGCAGTGGCGGTTCATTTCCAGGGCCGTCCCCAGGTGGGCGCGCGCCTCCGCGCGTCGTGAGCGGATCATTTCTGCTGCCGCCAGCTCGCAGTAATACTCGGCAATTTCCTTGCGGGATGCGACGTCCGGCAATTCCTTGGCAATGGCGATCGCACGCTCCCAGTCCTTGCCCAACTGGTAGATCTCGAGCAGGCTGCGCTTCGCTTCTTCGTCCAGCATGGTGCCGCGCAGGCGCTCGAAGGTTTCCTCGGCACGATCGAGAAGGCCCGCCTTGAGGTAATCCTGTCCGAGTTCGGACACTGCAGCGAGCTTCAGGTCCTCGGGGATGTCATCGCGCTCGATCAGGTTCTGGTGCATGCGGATCGCACGCTCGGTTTCACCCCGGCGGCGGAAGAGTCCACCCAGCGCAAAATGCAGCTCGATGGTCTGGGGATCGATCTTGACCGCCTCGACGAAGGATTCGATGGCGCGGTCAGGCTGCTCGTTGAGCAGGAAATTGAGGCCCTGGAAATAGGAGCGCGGCAGCGAGCGCGATTCCTTGACGACATGGCGGATATCGATGCGTGCCGCGGCCCAGCCGAGGCCGAAGAAAGCCGGAAAAAGCAGGAGGTACCAGAGTTCGAAATCCATGAAGGTTCCGTGATTTCAGATCAGGAATGCGGTGGCACGATGACCCGGGTTTCAGCCTTGGCCGCCGCGAGTTCCCGCTTGAGCGTCGTGATTTCGCGGCGCAGGCCGAAGATCGTACCGAGCAGGGAGATTGCGCCGAAGAACGCACCACCGGCGAAGAAGGCGAGCACGACGATGATCAGCGGAGCCTGCCAGGCCGTTTCAAGGAAGAACTGGACGCTGACCGGGGCGGTATTTTTTACCGCGAAAGCGAACAGGAACAGGAAGATGAAGCCGCGGACTACCCAGACCAGCGTACGCATTCCCAAAGCCTCAAGCATGAAAAAGGGCGGCAACTTCCGTTGCCGCCCCGAATCTACCACAGCTAGCGTCAGGCGCGACCGTTGTCGACGCGCTCACGCAGTTCCTTGCCGGCCTTGAAGTGCGGAACGTACTTCTCGGGGACGCTTACCTTGTCCCCGGATTTCGGATTCCTTCCCGTTCGCGGCGGACGGTAGTTCAGCGCAAAGCTGCCGAACCCCCGGATCTCGATGCGGTCGCCCTTGGCCAGGGCCTCGGACATCGCATCGAGCATCATCTTCACCGCGAAATCGGCATCCTTCGCGACCAGCTGCGGAAACCGCGTCGCCAGTCGTGCGATCAGCTCGGATTTGGTCATGCTTAGCCTTGGTTGTTCAGTTTCGCCTTCAGCAGCGCACCGAGGTTGGTCGTGCCGGACGCAGCATTGTCAGAGGCGATCTTCTGCATCGCTTCGTGCTGCTCGGCCTGATCCTTGGCCTTGATCGACAGGTTGATGCCGCGGGTCTTGCGGTCAACGTTGATGATCATGGCCTCGATCTCGTCACCGACCTTCAGGTGCTGCGAGAGGTCATCGATGCGGTCACGCGAGAACTCGGATGCGCGCAGGTAGCCTTCGACGTCGCCGTCCAGCTGCATCACGGCACCACGGGCATCCACCGACTTCACGACGCAACGCGTGATGGCGTTCTTCTCGTGCGTGGCGATGTAGTTGGTGTACGGGTCGCCTTCGAGCTGCTTGATGCCCAGCGAGATGCGTTCCTTGTCGGTATCGATGGCCAGAACGACAGCCTCGACTTCGTCACCCTTCTTGAAGCCGCGGATGGCTTCTTCACCGGACTGCGACCACGACAGGTCGGACAGGTGAACCAGGCCATCGATGCCACCCGGCAGGCCGATGAAGACACCGAAGTCGGTGATCGACTTGATCTGGCCGCGGACCTTGTCGCCCTTCTTGTGGTTCTGCGAGAACTCTTCCCACGGATTGGCCAGGCACTGCTTCATGCCCAGGGAGATGCGGCGGCGGTCTTCGTCGATCTCGAGGATCAT
>DAORCC010000216.1:0-3722 GCA_035345235.1 Azospira sp. | reverse complement strand
GGCTTGGTCATGCGCTGCGAGAGCACGACCTGCATGATGTCGCCGTCCTTGATGTACTGCTTGGCCTTGGCCACGGCGGCCTTGAACGGCGCTTCGCCGAAGACCGAGACGGCCGGCTGCGACGGCGTTGCGACATCGGCCGGGATCTGCACCGGCGCACGCAGCTTCGCCAGCAGTTCCTTCAGCCGCGCCCGCGCCTTCTGGTAGGCGCCCGGCACCCCCGGCTCGGCATAGACGACCAGCGTCAGCTTGCCGGAGAGGTTGTCGACCACCGCCAGTTCTTCCGACAGGAAAAGCAGGATGTCCGGCGTACCAAGATCGCCCGGTTTCTGCGTGCGGGTGAGTTTCGTCTCGACGTAGCGCACCGTGTCGTAGCCGAAGGCGCCGACCAGGCCGCCGCAGAAGCGCGGCAGGTTCGACGACGGCGCGGCGCGGAAACGCGTCATGTACTTCTCGATGAATTCGAGCGGATTGGTGTCATCCTCACGCTCGGAGATGCGCTGTCCGGTCAGCACCAGCACCTGGTGGCCGTAGACGGCGATGCGCGTCTGCGCCGAGATGCCGATGAAGGAGTAGCGACCGAAGCGCTCCCCGCCCTGCACCGATTCGAGCAGGTAGGAGTACGGCTTGTCGGCCAGTTTGAGATAGACGGAGAGCGGCGTATCGAGATCGGCAAAGGTCTCGAGCGTGACAGGGATGCGGTTGTAGCCCTGCGCGGCCAGCGCGTTGAATTCGGTTTCGGTCATGATGCCCTCAAGCAGGTGAATCTTCGTTGTTTGGCCGGGTTGTCGTGTTCTTGTCCGCCCCGGCGACGGACGGATGTCATCAGTGTTGGCGCGAACGCCACCACTCGCGGCGCCAGGCGCCGGAGACAATTTCCGTCCAATTAACGAAGGGCTTGCGGGTCACGGTAGGGTCTGCGGTTGCGTCTGTATTGTCTCGTTGATTTCGGCCACGCGCTGCGCGGCCTCAAGCAGGCTGCATACTAGCGCATCGCAGTTGGCAGTGTCCACAGGGCCTTCCTCGGTGTAGCCGTAGGGCACGGCCCAGGCGAGGCAGCCGGCGGCGCGGGCGGCGAGCAGGTCGTTGTCGGAATCGCCGATGTGCAGGTTCGCCTGCGGCGGCACGCCGAGGATGGTGCAGGCATGAAGGATGGGCTCGGGATGCGGCTTTTTGTTGGCCGTGGTGTCGCCGGAAACGCTGACGACGAAGAAATCGGCGAGGCCTGCGCGCTCCAGGAGCGGACCGGTGAAGGCCGTTGGCTTGTTGGTGACGACACCAAGCGGCAGGCCGAGCGCGCGAAAGGCCTCCAGGCCGGCGCGCACGCCGGGATATTCAGTCGCCTCACGCCCATTGCAGCCGGCATAGTGATGGCGGAAGGACGCAACCGCGGCCGCCTGCAGCGCGGCATCGGGCGCCTGGCCATCGACCGCCGTCAAACAGCGCTCGACCAGCACGGCCATGCCCTTGCCGACGAAGCGGCGCACACGCTCGACGCCAAGCGGCGTGCGCCCCAGTTCGACCAGCATCGCGTCGCACGCCGCCGCGAGGTCGGCGATGGTGTCGAGCAGGGTGCCGTCAAGGTCGAAGGTGACAGAGCAAATCACGGACAAACGAAACCTCTTTCAACGCAGAGGGCGCAGAGAGCGCGGAGCAAAAGCCGAAAAATCTCTGCGAGCTCTGCGTCTGAAGCGGTTACACCTTGCCCAACTCGGCACGCAATGCGCCGATGACCGAGTCGTAGCGGTTCGGGTCGCTGTCCTTGCCGGCACCATAGACCGCCGAACCGGCAACGAAGGCGTCGGCGCCGGCACGGGCTATTTCTGCAATATTGTCGACCTTCACGCCACCATCCACTTCGAGGCGGATGGTCCGCCCGGTGCGTGCGGAGTAGGCATCGATCTTCGCACGTGCCTGCTTCAGCTTTTCCAGCGTCGCGGGAATGAAGGACTGGCCGCCAAAGCCCGGGTTCACGCTCATCAGCAGCACCACGTCGAGCTTGTCCATCACCCAGTCCATGTGGTCGAGCGGGGTCGCGGGGTTGAATACGAGGCCGGCCTGGCAGCCGCTGTCGCGGATCAGGCCGAGCGTGCGATCGACATGCTCCGAACCTTCCGGGTGGAAGGTGATGATGTTGGCGCCAGCCTTGGCAAAGTCCGGGACGATGCGGTCGACCGGCTTGACCATCAGGTGCACGTCGATCGAGGCCTGCGTCAGCGGCCGGATAGCCTCGCACACCAGCGGGCCGATGGTCAGGTTCGGCACGTAGTGGTTGTCCATCACGTCGAAGTGGATCCAGTCGGCGCCTGCGGCGATGACGTTCTGCACCTCCTCGCCGAGCTTGGCGAAGTTGGCCGAGAGGATGCTGGGAGCGATGACGTGCATGGCAATGACTCCGATGATGAAGCCCCGATTTTACCGCGAACCTTGCCCGGGCCGGCTTGTCTTATCGGCAGCTTTCGTGTGCAATGCCCCGACAACAACCCCCCTCCCGACATGAACGACAAGAAGAAATACGACATCGAAGTGCGGAGCACCCCGGAGTTCATCGCCGACCAGTCGGACGTCGAGAACGATCACTTCGTCTTCGCCTACACGATGACGATCCGCAACACCGGCACGGTCCCGGCGCAACTGATCGCCCGCCACTGGATCATCACCGATGCCGAGGACAAGGTGCAGGAAGTGCGCGGCCTCGGGGTCGTCGGTCATCAGCCGCTGCTGCAGCCAGGCGAGAGCTTTGAGTACACCAGCGGCTGCGCCCTGCCGACGCCGGTCGGCACGATGCGCGGCAGCTACCAGATGATCGCCGAGGACGGCACGCACTTCGATGCCGAGATCCCCGAGTTCACGCTTGCGATTCCGCGTATCCTGCATTGACGCTGAAGACTTCCTACACGCTGATCGCCCCGTTCTACGACCGGGCGATCGACCGTGCGACGCGCGCGGCACGCCGTGCCAGCCTGGCGCATCTGCCGCTGCACCCCGGGCGGGTGCTCATCGACGGCGTCGGGACCGGCCTTGATCTTCCGCTGCTGCCGGCACACCACCATTACGTCGGCCTTGATCTCACTGCAGCGATGCTCACCCGTGCCCGTCCTCGCTGCACGGGACTCGACTTTGTTGCCGTCCAGGGAGATGCGCAGCGCCTGCCGTTCGCTACGGCGAGCTTCGATCACGCGGTGCTGCACCTGATTCTGGCCGTCGTACCGAACCCGAATGCCTGCCTTGCCGAGATCGCGCGCGTTGTCAGACCCGGAGGCACCGTCCTCATCTTCGACAAGTTCCTGAAACGCGGCCAACCGGCACTGCTGCGGCGCCTCGCGAATCCGCTGGTGCGCCGCCTTGCAACACGACTGGACGTGATTTTCGAGGATGTGCTGGCGGAGACCGACGGGCTGCGCCTCGAACAAGATCAGCCGGCGCTGGCCGCGGGCTGGTTCCGCCTGATCCGGCTAAGCCGGGTCTGAATCCTCAGCCTCATCCTCCGCACCCAGCGCATCGGCGATCCACGCCTCAAGCAAGGTGTAGGTGACGGCGAGTACGACCGGACCGATGAAAAGCCCGATCAGTCCGAAGCCAAGCATGCCGCCGATGACACCGGCGAAGATGAGCAGCAACGGCAAGTCCGCACCCTGCTTGATCAGGAACGGGCGCAGGAAGTTGTCGAGCGTCGTCACGAACAGGCTCCAGACGAGCAGCACGGTGGCCCAGGTCGAATC
>DAORCC010000215.1:0-3729 GCA_035345235.1 Azospira sp. | reverse complement strand
GACTTGGGGCTATTGCCAGTTGCTGTGCTCTTCGATGACCGCTTACTTGTAGGCGTAGACGAGGTACTCGCTAGCTTTGATGTCGACACCCTTCAGAAACAGTTCTCCTATCGCATGCCAACGGTATTTCATGAGTTCGTTTCGCTGGCAGCCCCGATCATTGTGCGCGATGAAGTCGGGTTCGTCGGCATCTCCGCTAATGGCAAGGAATGCTGGTGTTCTCTGACAAGCGGACCAATCAGGAAGTTCGCTATTGAGCATGGACACATTCTTGGCGAAACCATTGACTATGAGCCGTTTGACTTCGCAATCCCGTCATGATTCAAAACACGAACGCTAAGGAACCGCTGATTAACGCAGGTTTGGCACCGACCGGATAACCGGCAGTGGTGCGCAGCAATGCCAGAGGTCTCTGCGTATGACTTATGAATGCAATCTCATCGAATTGACGTGAGTTTTCACCTTTTCCGGCCTGTTTTCAGGGCCTTCTTCGTTTCTCAAGACGCAACTTGGCTGTTGAGCGCCAACAGTCGCCGCTTGGCAATGACCAGGTTGGCCAAGCCGAACAGGGTATGAAGCTGCGCCGTGTTCTTGGCCAGGCCTTTGTAACGCACCTTCCGGAAGTGGAACAGGTTCTTGACGATGTGGAAAGGGTGCTCCACTTTCGACCGGATGCTGGCTTTCACCGATTCGAGCTTGCGCAACAGTTGTCCCAACACGGTGTCTTCCGGCACCGCCTTGAGCTTGCCACGCTTCATGGCCACCTGCCAGTCAATGTCCCGCTCCTTCAGTTCTTCCCGCTTCTCGACGCCGGTATAGCCTGCATCCAGATACACCGTCTTTTCTTCACCATGCAGGACCTGCCCGGTCTGGGTCACGTCCGCGACGTTTGCCGCTGTACCCACCACGGTGTGCACCAGTCCGCTTTCGGCATCGACCCCGATATGCGCCTTCATGCCGAAGTGCCACTGGTTACCCTTCTTGGTCTGGTGCATCTCCGGGTCGCGCGCCTTGGCTTCGTTCTTCACCGACGGCGGTGCGGCAATAATCGTCGCGTCCGCGATCGTTCCTTCCCGCATCATCAGCCCTGCGGCAGACAGCTTGCCGTTGATCGCCTCGAACAGCTTCTTCGTCAGTTCATGTTTCTCCAGCAGGTGCCGGAACTGCAGCAGCGTCGTCGCATCCGGTGCCGATTCCCGCGACAGGTCGATCCTGACAAACGCCCGCAACGCTTGGCTGTCGGTGATCGCATCCTCGACTCCCTCATCCGACAGGCCGTACCATTGCTGCACCAGATACACCCGCAACATCCGCTCCAGACCCACCGGCGGGCGACCCCGCTTCCCCTTCGGATAGTGCGGCCCGATCACCCCAAGTACCTCCGCCCACGGGGTTACCTTCTCCATTTCGGAAAGGAACACCTCTCGACGCGTCGTCCGCTTCTTGCCTTCAAATTCCACTTCGGAAAAACTGATCTGCTTCATCTCGCTACCCGGCGTGCGCTGGAATGCCCATATTATACCATACGGATATGTTGCGATTAAATTAGCGTTTCCTTCGTGCTCGGCAAACGCGGCCATGATATGAATGGTGAAGGTGTTGGCTTCCGGCAGCTCGACCTCGAATGGCAGCGCTCTTCGCTGCCTGCGAAAAAATATTTTTCCTTCATTTTCAGGCGTAAGGCAGTGATTCCACGTCTCTTCCGATAACGTAAACGAATGACCTCGCAAAACTACATTTAGTCAAGCTGTTGTCTTGACCCACTGCATGTAGTAGCTTTGATATTCCAGCGGCACAAACGAAAAAGCCAGCCTTGCCGGGCTGGCTCCTCGTGAGGGCCGAAGCCCACTGAACTGTTTGGTATGTACGAATCAGTTTATGTGTTCTTTGGTTTCCTCGTCAATGCTGGAATAACAATTTTTGAGGAAGACACATGGCAACGCAACAGCAAGACCCGCAGCAAACCACCAACGGCAACAAGCTCGTCAAGGTGACGTTTTTCCTGGCAATCGACTGGCGCTTCGTCAATGTCATTGTCTCTGTACTTCGTCTCGCCTACGACTATCTAGCAGCAGACGGTCAGCCTTCGCTGTGCGGTAGCTGACAGGCATCGACGTAGAAAACAGACGCCGGGCGAAAGCTCGGCGTTTTTCGTTTCACGATCCTGCCGCCGGCAGCGGTGGTGTAATTTTCGCTGCAGCAGCCGTTTTGACTTGGCGTCAGCAATCCTTTCGTTCCAGTTTTCGATGTCAGTGCGCCCGGTCAATTCCTTCTTTCCGCCGACCTGCGCGATGGTCGAGCTTAGCTGCTGGTAGGACTCGATGCGATTCTGCGTGCGGTGCACGTTACGTTCCAGTTGTGGATCGCGCAAGTAGCGCAGCGTGTAGATGCTACGGATCACTCGGCGGATTGGGGTCACTGCGATCAGCCACGAGTGCTCGATCTTGGCGCTCGTTGTTACGTCCCGCCCTATTCTGGACTCTTCGTCCCGAGCTATTTTGGGGTGAGACAAGCCGAAAGTCCCACGCTGCCGCTGGGAGGACGGGCTCCGGCGACAGGGTGGGACAAGCGGCCTATCGGGATCGGGGAGCGTTAGGCGGAAAGCGCCAGGGGTCCTCGGGATCGTAGAGGTTCCTTTGGCGATCGTGATGGCGGCGCAGTTGCACGAGATAGTGACTCTCGCAGGCGGTGGCGAGTTGGAAGAGGAAGTCGCAAAGCGCCGCGGCGGCTTCGTCGGAGAGCCCCTCGGGGAAGCCAGCGTGACGGCGGCGGCTCATCGGAGTTCCTCGATGGCCAGTTGCAACAGCTCGTCGGGCAGATGATTGAGCCCGCGTGGCACCGCCAGACGCATGGCGGTACGCAGAATGCGCGCCGCATGCCGGGGCAGCCCCTTGCTCGCGTGGCGCAGGATCTCCAGGCCGGAATCGGTGAGCAACGTCTGCGTGCAGCCGGCGCGCTGGAATCCATGCTCGATCAGCCGCGCGAAGCGTTCGCGCTCGAACACCGGAGGCAAGTGCACGCGCGCCTGGATGCGTCCGGCCAAAGCCGCATAAGGAGCTCGTTCCAGCGTCTGCGCCAGCACCGGATGGCCGACCAGCCAGACCGTCATCAGATCGCGCGAGTCGAAAGCGAAGTTGAGGAAGGCCGGGAAATCGCGGAAGAAGTCGGGCGGCAGATTCTGTGCCTCATCGAGGATCCACACCGGTAGCAGCTGCTTGGCATCCGCCAGATGGTGGATATGCGCCTTGATCTCCCGCCACAACAGCGCCCGGCGATAACTCGGCGCCAAGCCCAGCGACTGCGCCAGGCAACGATACAGATCGAGGCGGCCGAAGTCCGTCTCCGCGTGATAGATCACCTGATAGCGATGCGGATTGAGCTTCGCCGTCAAAGCCCGCAGCGCCGCCGTCTTGCCCACCCCCGCCTCGCCCGTCAGCAGACCAACCCCCGGCGATTGCAGCAACCACTGGAAGCGCTCGTGCAAACGCGCCAGCATCCCGTCATCCCACAGTTCGGTGCTTTCCTTGCCGAGCGGCGGATGGCGCAGCCCAAAATGTTGCAGTTCCATCGTCAATCCTCCTGGCCGCCGTAATACTGTGCATGGACCAGCTCGACCAGATTCGGCCCAGCGCCCGGGCTCCTGAGTGGAACCGCGACCACCGGATCAGGCTTGCGCCGCCGCCGATCGCGATTGGCGAGCGCATCGAGCGGCGTCGCCTGACCGATCGA
>DAORCC010000214.1:0-3783 GCA_035345235.1 Azospira sp. | reverse complement strand
GCTACCGCATCGCCCTCTCCAACCTCGAGGCCGGCCGCATCGGCATCGCCGCGCAGTCGGTCGGCATGGCGCGCTCGGCGCTCGACGCCGCGGTGAAGTACGCGAAGGAGCGCGTTGCCTTCGGCGTGCCGCTGACCGGCCACCAGGCGGTCAGTTTCCGTCTGGCCGACATGGCGACGCAGGTCGACGCTGCCCGTCTGATGGTGTGGCGAGCGGCGATGCTGAAGGACGCCGGCAAGCCCTGCCTCAAGGAAGCGTCGATGGCCAAGATGTTCGCTTCCGAGATCGCCGAGAAGGTGTGTTCGGACGCCATCCAGATCCACGGCGGCTACGGCTACACCAGCGATTTCCCGGTCGAGCGCATCTACCGCGATGTGCGCGTCTCGCAGATCTACGAGGGCGCCAACGACATCCAGCGGCTGGTCATCGGCCGCGCTATCGTGGACGCGTGAGCATGGCGGCCAGACTTCGTCCCGACGCAACGCCGGCCGACTTCGAGCGCCGCGCCGAAGGCTTCCTGCCTGGCTGGTTCGGCATGAAGGTGACGGCCATCACGCCCGGCCGGCTGGAGATGGAGTTGCCGATCAGGAAGGAGATGCTGGCGCCGAACGGTTTCCTGCATGCGGCGTCCGTGGTGGCGCTGGCCGATACGGCCGCCGGCTTCGCCACCATCGCGCATCTGCCGGAAGGTTCGGAAAGTTTCACGACCATCGAACTGAAGACGAATTTCTTCTCGACGCAGCGTGAAGGCACGGTACGCTGCGTTGCTACGGCCATTCATGCCGGGCGCAACACGCAGGTCTGGGATGCAGAGGTTTTCGGCGAAGGCGAGCGTCGCCTGGCGCTGTTCCGCTGCACGCAGATGGTGCTGTGGCCCAAAGCGACAACCTGAGGAGACGCTCCATGACCGATACGCAAACGTCGAAAACACCGCTCGAGTTCTACTTCGATTTTTCGTCGCCCTATGGCTATCTTGCCGCCGAGAAGATCGACGAACTGGCGGCGAAGTTCGGGCGCAAGGTGAAGTGGCGCCCGGTACTGCTCGGTGTCATCTTCAAGGCGACCGGTGCCGCGCCACTGACCATGGTGCCGTTCAAGGGCGAGTACTCGAAGCTCGACTTCGTGCGCTCGGCGCGCTTCATGGGCATTCCCTATAACCCGCCGTCGCGCTTCCCGCTGCCGACGCAGGTGGCGGCGCGTGCCTATTACTGGCTGCATGACCGTGACTGCGCGATGGCGCGGGCCTTCGCCAAGGCGGTCTACCGTGCCTTCTTCGTCGACGACCGCGATATCTCCGACATGAATGTCGTGCTCGACATCGCCTGCGATGTCGGCGCCGATCGCGCGGCGGTGGCCGAGGCAGTGGAGTCGGCCGAGATCAAGGACCGTCTCAAGGCCGAAGTGGCGGCGGCGCTGGAAAAGGGCGTTTTCGGATCACCCTATATCGTCTGCGACGGCGAACCGTTCTTCGGCGCCGACCGCCTGCCGCAGCTCGAGGCGCGACTGGCCGGCAAGGAATTCTGATGCACGATTGGAATCCCCGTCGCATCTGCGTCTTCTGCGGCTCCGCGAAAGGCAGGCGGCCCGAGTACGCCGAGACGGCCGCGGCACTGGGCCGGCTGCTCGCTGCACGCGGCATCGGTCTCGTCTACGGGGGCGGCAATATCGGCCTCATGGGGCAGGTCGCCGATGCCTGCCTGCAGGCGGGCGGCGAAGTGACTGGCGTGATTCCCGAGGCGCTGATGAAGAAAGAGGTCGGACACCTCGACCTGACGCATCTGGAAGTCGTCGATTCGATGCACACCCGGAAGGCACGCATGGCCGAACTGTCCGATGGCTTCATCGCGCTGCCCGGCGGCTTCGGCACCTTCGAGGAACTGTGCGAGATGCTGACCTGGGGGCAGCTCGGTTTCCACGAGAAGCCGGTCGGGCTGATCAACATCGCCAACTACTTCGGGCCGCTGATCGAGTTGTGCGATCGCGCAGTCGACGAGGGTTTCATGCGGCTGGAACACCGCGGCCTGCTGCAGGACGCAGCAACGCCGGAAGCCGTGCTGGTGGCGATGGCCAGCCATACGCCGGTAAAACTGGAAAAATGGATCAGGGAACTGAAGCAGTTGTGAACGACTGCCGCTGAAGGAAGGAAAAGAGGAGACATGACAACACTGAAAACCCAACTCAACCCGCGCAGCGCCGATTTCCAGGCGAATGTGCAGGCCATGCAGACGGTGGTCGACGACCTGCGCACTACTGTCGACAAGGTCGCGCTCGGTGGCCCCGAGGCTGCGCGGCAGAAGCACCTCGCGCGCGGCAAGCTGCTGCCGCGCGAGCGCGTTGCCGGCCTGCTCGACCCGGGCACGCCCTTCCTCGAAATCTCGCAGCTCGCCGCGCACGGCATGTACGGCGGTGACGTACCTGCCGCCTCGGTGATCGCCGGCATCGGCCGCGTGAACGGCGTCGAATGCATGATCGTCGCCAACGACGCGACGGTGAAGGGTGGCACCTATTACCCGCTGACGGTGAAGAAGCACCTGCGCGCGCAGGAGATCGCGCTCGAGAACCGCCTGCCCTGCATCTACCTGGTCGATTCCGGTGGCGCCTTCCTGCCGATGCAGGATGAAGTCTTCCCGGACAAGGAGCACTTCGGCCGTATCTTCTTCAACCAGGCCAATCTCTCCGCCAAGGGTGTCCCGCAGATCGCCGTCGTGATGGGCTCCTGCACCGCCGGCGGCGCCTACGTGCCGGCGATGTGCGACGAGTCGATCATCGTCAAGGAGCAGGGCACCATCTTCCTCGGCGGGCCGCCGCTGGTGAAGGCGGCGACAGGCGAAGTGGTGACGGCCGAAGACCTCGGCGGCGCCGACGTGCATACGCGCGTCTCCGGGGTGGCCGACCATCTGGCCGAGAACGACCAGCATGCGCTGGCCATTGCCCGGCGCATCGTGCGCGACCTCAACTGGAAGAAGACTCCGCCGGTCACGCTGCAGCAGCCCGTCGAGCCGCTCTATCCGACGGAAGAGCTGTACGGCGTGATACCGACCGATACCAAGAAGCCCTTCGACGTGCGCGAGATCATCGCCCGCATCGTCGACGCTTCCGAGTTCGACGAATTCAAGTCGCGCTACGGCACCACGCTGGTCTGCGGCTTCGCGCGCATCTGGGGCTACCCGGTCGGCATCGTCGCCAACAACGGCATCCTCTTCTCGGAGAGTGCGCTGAAGGGCGCGCACTTCATCGAGCTCTGTGCGCAGCGCGGCATCCCGCTCGTCTTTCTGCAGAACATCACCGGTTTCATGGTCGGCCGCAAATACGAGAACGGCGGCATCGCCCGCGACGGCGCCAAGATGGTGACGGCGGTGGCGACGGCCAAGGTGCCGAAGTTCACGGTGATCATCGGCGGCTCCTTCGGCGCCGGCAACTATGGCATGTGCGGGCGCGCCTATTCGCCGCGCTTCCTGTGGATGTGGCCGAACGCCCGCATTTCGGTGATGGGCGGCGAGCAGGCCGCCGGCGTGCTGGCCACGGTCAAGCGCGACGGCATGGACGCGACCGGCAAGACCTGGAGCGCCGAGGAGGAGGCCGCCTTCAAGGCGCCGATCCGCGAGCAATACGAGACGCAGGGTCACCCGTACTACGCCAGTGCCCGCCTGTGGGACGACGGCGTGATCGACCCGGCCGATACGCGCCGCGTGCTGGCCCTCGGCCTTTCCGCTTCGTTGAACGCGCCCGCCGAAGAAACGAAGTTCGGCATCTTCCGGATGTAAGCGGCCGGCCATGCATCGA
>DAORCC010000213.1:0-3869 GCA_035345235.1 Azospira sp. | reverse complement strand
GCTCTGCCTGCCACATGGCAAGGCGGGATTCGCGCGAGGCGATGACAATCTTCTTTGGGGCGATGGCGGCAGTCACGGCGGGCTTCTCGAGGGAAAATTCAAAGCGTGATTTTATCATGCCGACCCGCTCACCCCGACCGAAGCACGCACCCGGCAGGCATTGGAAGAGAAAGCGATGAGCGACAAACCCGATCACCAGCGCCCGGAACTACCCGCTTTCTGGGACAAGCGTTTCGGCGAGGGCACCACCCCCTGGGCGGCCGACGGCGTGCCGGCGGCATTGCGCAGCTTCGCCGAAGCCACGGTCGGCCGACCGGCGACACTGATCCCGGGCTGCGGCCACGCCCGGGAAGCCGCCTGGCTGGCACAGCGCGGCTGGCCGGTCACGGCACTCGATTTTTCCGCAAGTGCCATCGCGACGGCCCGCGGCATTCTCGGTGACTGGCCCGGAGAACTCGTCGAGGGAGATTTCTTCACATACTCGCCGCCAACGCCCTTCGCTCTGGTGTACGAACGGGCGTTTCTCTGTGCCCTGCCGCGCAGGTTATGGCAGGACTATGGGCGCCGCATGCACGAACTGCTCGCACCGGAGGGCCGCCTCGTCGGCTTTTTCTTTTTCGGCGAAGACCCGAAAGGGCCGCCCTTCGGGATTTCACCAGAACATCTCGACAACCTGCTGACGCCATGGTTCGTTCGCGAGGAAGATCAGGACGTCGATGATTCCGTGCCGGTCTTCGCCGGCAGGGAACGCTGGCAGGTGTGGCGGAGAATCAGTTGAGGCGCTGGCGCTCGCGGTAGAGTGCCTCATCGACCACGGCATCAAGCTCGTCGCCGGCCAGGCGATAGAGGCCATCCACCACCTGCGGCCAGCAACCGACTGCCTGCTGCTGACGCAGCCAGCGATAGCGCGCGGCATCCTCGATCAGGCGCGCCATGTATTCATCGTCCATCTCGGCTGCGCCGGCCGCTGCAAAAGCCATCACCTGTTCCGACATCGTGAACCTCCTCCGGTTTTTGATCTCGGCACTATCCGCTAAGCGCGCGGCCGCCGCCATTCGCACTTCTACCCACGCCGGCTACGTAGTCCTACGCAGTCGGCCGGCGGCGGCGGGGCGATTAGAATGGGGTCCCGCACACCGTCGCCGCGCCGTCACCGGCACCACGCCCATGCGCCTCAGGCAAAAGATCATCGTCCTCGCCATCCTGCCCGTCGTGCTGGCAGTACTCGCCATCGCCGCGCTGGTGGCGCTGCAGTCGCGCGAGCTGGCGCGGCTGGAAGCCGAACTGCTCGAAGAGAGCATGCTCGCCGCCAAGCGTACCGAGCTGCGCCACTACGTCGAGCTGGCGAAAACCTCGATCGAGCACATCTACCAGAGTGGCCGCGACGATGCGCTGGCGCGCGAGGAGGTGATGCGCATCCTGTCGTCGATGGCTTATGGCGACGACGGCTATTTCTTCGCCTACGACAGCCACGGAACCAATCTCGTACACCCGCGCCAGCCCGACCTGGTCGGCACCAACCTCTGGGAGGTGCGTGATCCACAGGGCGTCGCCGTGATCCAGCGACTCTTCGAGACGGCGAGGAGCGGCGACGGTTTCCTCCGCTACATCTGGAACAAGCCCTCCACCGGAAAACCGGCCGACAAGCTCAGCTACGTCGTCGAGCTGAAGCGCTGGGGCTGGATGTACGGCACCGGCATCTATCTCGACGACGTCGCCGCCGGCACACAGAAAATCAAGGCACAGACCACCGCCAACATCACGGCGACGCTGCTCGGACTCGCCGTCGTGGCCGTGATCGCGACGCTCGCCGTCTTCGCCGGCGGCCTCGCGCTCAACATCAGCGAGCAGCGCATCGCCGACCAGCAGCTGAAGCAGCTGACGCAGCGTCTCGTCTCCTCGCAGGAAGAGGAGCGGGCGCGTGTCTCGCGCGAACTGCACGACGGCCTCAGCCAGCTGCTCGTCTCGACCAAGTTCCGCTTCGAACTGGCGCAGGAGCGCCTGCAGCCCGGGCGCGCCAATGCGGCCAAGGCCGCCGAAGCCATCGACGCGGGCATCGCCGGCCTCTCCGAGGCGATCAGCGAGATCCGCCGCATCTCGCACGACCTGCGCCCCTCGCTGCTCGACAACCTCGGTCTGCCGGCCGCCCTCGAACAGCTCGCCGAGGATTTCGGCCACCGCACCGGCATCGCCGTCAGTGCCGCCATCGGCCCGCTGCCGGCACTCGCCACCGGCAGTGCGACGACCAGCCTGTTCCGCGTGGCGCAGGAAGCACTGGCCAACGTCGAACGCCATGCCCATGCGTCACAGGTCGAACTGACGCTCGACTGCGAAGACGACAACCTGCGCCTGTCCATCCGCGACGACGGCCTCGGGCTAGCCGCGACCGGCCCACTCAACAAGGGCATCGGGCTGCGCAACATGCGCGAGCGGGTCGAACATCATGGCGGATCGCTCAAGGTGGAACAGGGCGACGAGGTCGGTGGTACGCTGCTGATGGCACGGCTGCCGCTGGCCGCCGTCAGGGAAGAGGAGCCGACATGAGCACAGGTGCAGACGCTACCGACATCCGCGTGCTGCTGGTGGACGACCACCAGCTGGTACGCGACGGGCTGCATTCCCGTCTCGGCGAAACGCCCGGCATCTGCGTCGTCGGCGAGGCCGGCACCGGCGCCGAAGCGCTGGCACTGGCGGCCACGCTGGCCCCGGATCTGGTCCTCCTCGACATTGGCCTCCCCGACATGAGCGGCCTCGACGTCGCCGGGCAGCTGCCCGCCGTCGCGCCGCAGGCGCGGGCGCTGATGCTCTCGATGTACGACAACCGCGAGTATGTGATCAGCGCCATCCGCGCCGGCGCCGCCGGCTACGTGCTCAAGGACGCCAGTTCAAAGGAAATCATCGCCGCCATCCGCGCCGTCGCGGCCGGCGGCTCATACTACAGCGCACCGTTGACCACGGCGCTGGCCACCGGCGGCAGCGAACCGCCGCCGCTGACTGATCGCGAACGCGAAATCCTGATCCTGGTGGCACAGGGAAACAGCAACAAGCGCATCGCGCAGCAGCTAGATGTCAGCGTGCGCACGGTGGAGACGCACCGGCTGAACCTGCGCAAAAAGCTCGGCATCGAGACTCCGGCAGGGCTGATCCGCTATGCACTGCAGCAGGGGTGGATCAAGGTTTGATGAGCTGGAGGCAGCTCACGTGATTCGATATTGGTCCATGAACCGTTGGTGCTTCGCAGGAATGTAGCGGCAGGAGAAGGCTCCTAGACGGCCGTGACCCGTAAAGTAGGCAAATGCCTCGTCGTGCGGGTAAAGATACCAGTGGCCATCGCACGGAAAAGCGATGTGAATGTTCTTGCAGACATACTTCTCCTCCAGGGTCAGACGGCCTTTTAACTGCACCTTGAGAGTTGTTTCACCGTCAACGTGGTACGCCAAAAAATCGGCACCCTGCCAGTCATCAGACAAACGAAGGCAGGTAAATCCATAGTCAGCAAGAACTGCAGCAACCTTCTGGAAGTTATAGTTTTCCTTCTGTTTGCTGTTGAGCTGGTTATAGTTGATACGCTTCATTGCAGTCGCTCATAGTCCTGACAGGCTTCAAACAACAGATCTGCGACAGCCCCTACGTGAAGCGGTCTCTTGAACAGCTACCGACGGAGAAGACAAGCAGTCCGCTTCTGGCCCAAAACAGCTATCAATCCTGATTCTGCAGCGTCGTCAGGTACGCCAGCACATCCTGCAGATCCTGCTCCTTGAGGCCGTAGAGTACGCCTTCCTTCGCTGACTCTTCGTCATGCGGGCGCTCGGCGTTGAGGAAGGCCTTCATCTGCTTCATCAGGTAGTTGGTGTATTGGCCGACGACCA
>DAORCC010000212.1:0-3882 GCA_035345235.1 Azospira sp. | reverse complement strand
ATGATCGTCAAGCTGAAGTTGCCCGCTAGCGAACGCCTGCAGTTTCTCGCCGGACAGTACGTCGACATCCTGCTCAAGGACGGCCGCCGGCGCAGCTTTTCGCTTGCCAACGCGCCGCACGACGACGCGCTGCTCGAACTGCACATCCGCCACGTTCCCGGCGGCCTGTTCACGGAACAGGTATTCACGCAGATGAAGGAGAAGGACATCCTGCGCATCAACGGCCCGCACGGCACCTTCTTCCTGCGCGAGGACTCGCCGAAGCCGATCGTGATGATCGCCGGGGGTACGGGTTTCGCACCGATCAAGTCCGTCGTCGAGCACGCCGTCGCCGAAAGCTGCGAGCGTCCGATCACCGTCTATTGGGGCGGGCGGCAGCGCATCGACCTCTATGCACTGGACGTGCCGGAGCGCTGGGCAAGCCAGTCGAACATTCGCTTCGTACCGGTACTCTCGGAACCCCCGGCGGAAGACTCGTGGACCGGACGCAGGGGTTTCGTCCACGCGGCGGCGATGGCCGACTTTCCCGATCTTTCAGGTCATCAGGTTTATGCCTGCGGCTCGCCGGCGATGATCGCCGCCGCAAAGCGCGATCTCGTCGACAGGTGTAAGCTACCGGAGGACGAATTTTTCGCCGATTCGTTCGATTTCGCGAACGACAAGCACCAGGAACCCGCATGAGCCTCTTCATGACCCGTCAGCCCCTGATCAATCGTCAGGGCAAGATCATCGCCACCCGGCTACGCCTGAATGCGACCGCAGGGGAAAGCTCGGCCACCGTCGTGGACGCCCTCAACGGACTGAACGACTGCTGGCCGCAGAGCGACCGCAGCATCTTCGTCAATTTCGACGGCGTCGCCGGCGACATGGGTTTTCTCGACTGGATCGCACCGGCCAACGTCACCTTCGAACTGAACGGCGCCGCCTTTGCCGGCGACGACGCTGCCGCGTTCGCGCAGGCACTCAAGGATGCCGACCTGTCGCTGTGCTACGACTTCGACGGCCATGCCGCGCAGGCATTCGGCAGCGGCACCAAGTTCCGCTTCGTCGGGTTCGATGCCACCCGTTTTTCCGCCGCACAGTTGAAGGCGCTGCTCGCGAAGACGCAGCCCTTCGGCATCCCGGTCGCCTTCAATGTCGACGGCCAGCAGGAATTCAAGGCCTGCATGGACGCCGGCATGAGTGCCGCTGCAGGCTGGTTCGTCAAGCAGCCTGCGAGCGCTCCGGCCAAGCAGCTGAACGCCAGCCAGGCACACATCGTCAGGGTCCTCAATCTGGTACGCAAGAACGCGGAAGTGGGCCAGATCGAATCGGCGCTGAAGCAGGATGTCGCGCTCTCCTACAAGCTGCTGCGCTACATCAACTCCGCCGGCTTCGGGCTTTCCTGCGAAGTGCAGTCGTTCAAGCACGCCGTCACCATCCTCGGCTACGACAAGCTGAACAAGTGGCTGTCGCTGCTGCTCGTCACCGCCAGCAAGGATCCGATGGCCCCTACGCTGATGCACACGGCGCTGACGCGGGCGCGCCTGATGGAGCAGCTCGGGCACGGACTGGTCGACAAATCCGAGTACGACAACCTCTTCATCACCGGCGCCTTCTCGATGCTCGATCTGCTGCTCGGCGTCACGATGGAACAGGCGCTCGACGCGATGCACCTGCCGGAACCGATCACCGATGCGCTGCTCGGCAATGCCGGCATCTACGCGCCCTTCCTGGCACTGGCGCTGGCCTGCGAGGGCGGGGAGGTCGCATCGCTGGCCGAGCAGGCCGGCATGCTCGGCCTGACGGGCGAACAGCTCAATCGCGCACAACTCGCGGCGCTGTCGTTCGCCGACACGATGGAATCCTGACGGCGGCTGTGCGCCGCTGCAAAAAAGAAGGCGCCCGCGGGCGCCTTTCTTCTTTCGGACGGCTGGCTGCCGTTCACTCGCCGAGATAGGCTTCGCGCACCTTCGGGTCGTGCAGCAGCTTTGCCGCTTCGTCGGTCAGCGTGATCTCGCCGCTTTCCATGACGTAGCCACGCTGACTGGTTTCGAGCGCGAGCTTGGCGTTCTGCTCGATGAGCAGGATCGTCATGCCTTCCGCCGCAACGGTACGGACGACCTCGAAGATCTTCTGCACCATGATCGGCGCCAGCCCCATCGAAGGTTCATCGAGCAGCAGCAGCTTCGGCCGGCCCATCAGCGCCCGACCGATCGCCAGCATCTGCTGCTCGCCACCGGACAGGGTGCCTGCCAGCTGCGCCTCGCGCTCCTTGAGACGGGGAAACAGGCCATACACATGGTCCGTATCGCGGGCGATCTCGGCCTTGTCGTCACGACAGAACGCGCCCATCGCCAGATTCTCGGCAATGGTGAGGCGCGGGAAAACGCCGCGCCCTTCCGGCACCAGCGCAATGCCCTCGCGCACCAGGTGGTGCGAAGGCAAACGCGAGATTTCCTTGCCCTGATAGCGGACGCTGCCGCCGGCGGCATCGAGCATGCGCGCCAGCGCCTTCAGCGTGCTGGTCTTGCCGGCACCGTTGGCGCCGATCAACGCCACCGTTTCGCCGGGATTGATGTGGAAGGTGATGCCGCGCACCGCCTGGATGCCTCCGTAGCTGACACGCAGGCCCTCGACGATCAGCAGCGGTTCGATTCCGTTGCTCATGCTGCCACTCCGATATAAGCCTCGATCACGCGCGGATCGTGCTGCACCACCGACGGCACGTCCTCGATCACCAGCGCGCCGTAATCGAGCACGGCGACACGGTCACAGAGCCCCATCACCAGCTTCACGTCATGCTCGATCAACAGGATGGTCACGCCATCGGCGCGGATGCCTTCGATCAGCAGGCGCAATTCCTCCGTCTCGGTGCCGTTCATGCCGGCGGCCGGTTCGTCGAGACACAGGAGCTTGGGGTCGGTCGCCAGCGCACGGGCGATTTCCAGGCGGCGCTGATCGCCGTAGGAGAGATTCTTGGCCAGATCCTCGGCCCGATCCTCGACGCCGACGTAATGCAACAATTCCTCGGCGCGACGGCGGATCGCCGCTTCTTCCTCGCGCGTGCCGCGATCGCAGACGATGGCACCGACGACGCCGGCCTTCGTGCGCACATGGCGGCCGACCATGACGTTTTCGAGCGCAGTCATGTTGCCGAACAGGCGGATATTCTGGAAGGTACGCGCAATGCCGCGTTCCGCCGCCTGATGCGGGGCGTCCGCCCTGAGCGGCGCACCATCGAAGACGAAGCCGCCACCATCGGGCACGTAGAGGCCCGTCATGCAGTTGAAGAAGGTGGTCTTGCCGGCACCATTGGGGCCGATCAGGCCATAGACCTCGCCCTGGCGGATGGTCAGCGATACGTCGCGCAGCGCCTTGACGCCACCGAAGTGCTTGGCGACCGCCTGTGCCTCGAGAAGAACAGGACGCGCGTTCATTGCGTTTTCTCCGACAGCTCGCGCCGGCGTTCGGGCGAAGGCCAGAGGCCGGCCGGCTTGAAGCGCATGACGAGGATCAGCGCCAGGCCGAAGATCAGCATGCGCAGGCTCTCAGGGTCGGCCAGCACTTCGCCGAAGAGCGCCTTCTGCACCGGCACCACGGCATAGCGCAGCGCCTCCGGCAGCACGGTGAGCAGCACCGCCCCGAGGATCACGCCGGGGATGTGGCCCATGCCGCCGAGCACGACCATCGCGAGGATCATGATCGACTCGATCAGAGAGAAGCTTTCCGGTGAGACGAAGCCCTGCATCGCCGCGAAGATGCCGCCGGCGATGCCGCCGAAGGAGGCCCCCATGGCGAAGGCGAGCAGCTTGACGTTGCGGGTGTTGATGCCGATCGCCTTGGCGGCGATCTCGTCCTCGCGGATGGCCTGCCAGGCACGGCCGATACGCGAATGCTGCA
>DAORCC010000211.1:0-3914 GCA_035345235.1 Azospira sp. | reverse complement strand
TTGAGGAAGGCCTTCATCTGCTTCATCAGGTAGTTGGTGTATTGGCCGACGACCATCGGGATCGGGCCGCGGCCGGTGGCGGTCTTGCCGTGGCAGGTGGCGCAGAGCTTCTGGTAGACCTTGCCGCCGTTGTCGATGTCGCCTTCGACGCGCGGCACGATCATGACCTTTTCGACCATCTGCAGGCGCTTCAACGCATCCTCGTCGCCCTTGAAGGTCGGCATCTTGGTCGGCAGTTCGATCTTCTCCAGCCATTCGGAGACGAGCTTCATGTCCTCGTCCGGCAGGTCGCGTTCCTTGGTGTAGGGATACATCGGCAGGTTGATGCGCGCCTGCGACTGGAAGGATTTCAATTGCTGGAACATGTAGCGGGCGCGCTGGCCGGCGATGCGAGGATACTCGCCCTTCTTGCCGCCGGCACCGAATTCGCCGTGGCAGGCGGCACAGGGGCCGTAGATGTCCTTCGCCTTTTCTTCGTCCAGGGCGTATCCGATGCCAGGAAGCAGCATGAGGACGAGGAGGAAGCGCCTGATTTGTTTCATGAAAAGGATCCGGAAAGGGGGTCCCGGAATTATAGGAAAACCGTCAGGCGCAGGGTTTGACACGGGTCAATAAGCTCGGCGGGGCGACTACTTGAGCCCGAAGAAATCGCGGATGCGCTGCACGAGTGCGGCACGGTGGGCCGCTTTTTCGCTGTCGCTCGTTTCCCGGCGGTATTCGTCCTTCATTTCATCGATCTGCTGCAGGCGCAGCGCCAGCGTGTGCGACATGCTTTCGGCGAGTTCCGGCCGGGCACGGATGATTTCCTCGAAGCCGGTCTTGTCGAGCCGGTAGCATTCGCAATCGCTGCTCGCCACGACGGTCGAGGCGCGCGGCGCGCCGGTCATCAGCCCCATTTCGCCGAAGATGCTGCCCTTCGGCAGGTGAGCCAGCAAGCGCCGCTCGCCACCCGGGGCCTCCCAGAAGACGTCGGCCTCGCCGCTGACGATGATGTAGAGCCAATGAGCGACGGCTCCCTGGCGCGTAATGATGCCGCCCCTGGCGAACGGCGCATGCACGAGGTGCTCGGCCATCTTGTGGCGCTCGTTCTCGTCGAGTGTCGCGAACAGTTCGATGCCGGACAGCGCCTGGAGGCGCCGCGTCAGCTCGCGCTGCCACACCGCTTCGCGATGCGCATCGCCTTCCTGCACCAGATGTACGGCCTGGTCGGGCAGCGCGATGCGCCAGCCGTTGCGCTGGATCGTCGCCAGCAGATGGGTGCGTACTGCGGAATCGGTCGGGTCGTCATCACGCGGGTCGACCAGCCAGTAGCGCAGCGCGTAGCGGACGGAACCGGGCGAGAACTCCATCGCCACGCAGGAGGGCTTCGGGTCGTGCGCAACATTCGCGATCTCGGCATCGGCGACCGCCCGCTCGGCGGCGGCGATCACCAGCGAGGGATTGACGCTGTAGTCGATGTTGAACCAGATCCAGCGCCGCCAGCCGGCGACACCGATGTCCTTGTCGGCGATGACCGAAAACTTGCCCTTCATGAGCTGGCCGTTCGGCACCACGACCTTCTCGCCATTGCGCGTGAGAATCGCGGTGAAGCGCCACTGGATCTCGACCACGCGCCCGGAAACGTCGTCGAGCTTGACCCAGTCGCCGATCTCGAGCGAGTTGTCGAGCTGCAGCGCGAGGCCGCCGAGGATGTTGCCGAGCGTATCCTGCATCGCGAAGGCGAGCACGGCCGTGATCACCGCCGAGGTGGCGACCAGGCTGGACAGTTCGACGCCGGCGTAGGACAGCCGCACCATCGCCCATAGCACGTAGCCGCCGATGACGACGATGTCCTCGAGGATGCGTGGCGTCTGCACCTTGAGCGCCGGCAGCAGTACACGGAAGACGACCAGCCCGGAAAGCCGGATCAGCACCAACCCGAACCCGAGCAGGGCGGCCTGATGCAGGGCGGCAGCGATCGTCACTTCGTAGCGAGCCGCGAAGATGGCGGCGACGACATCGAGCAGCAACCACACGGCGAAGAACAGCAGCGAATGCTTGAGTGTCACCCGCCCGGTGGCGAGGAAACGGAAGAGCAGCGCGACCAGCACGATGGCGGCGCCGAGGAGATAGGGGGTTTCATCGCGCCACAGCGCGGCGATCAGCTCGTTCATGTCGACAACTGCTTTGCGTAGGATTTCACCTGCGGCCACTGCCGGCGGCTGACCGGGAGTTTTTCCGGCACATCACGGAGCAGCGCCAGCCAGTTCGTATCGGCATCCTCAGCGGTGTTGCGCTCGAAGCCGGTGATCGCATCCTTGGCCACAAGTGCACTGCGATGCAGGCGGATGAAACGCGCGGCGAACTCGGTCTCGAGATGCATCAGCGACTCATCAAGCAGGTATTCGCGCTCCTTCGTGCGTGCTGTCACGTACTTGAGATCAGCCTTCAGGTAGAGGATGTCGGCCACAGGTACCAGCAGCAGGCGGCCGCGCTCGTGGCAGGAAAGATGGCTGCGCCCTTCCGGCTGGAGGGCTTCAAGCATCGCCGGCGCCGGGGGATGCAGCATGCGCGCCTTGCCGAGCGCCGCCGCGAGCCGGGCAGCACGGACGGGCTTGAGCAGGTAGTCGACGGCGTTCAGGTCGAAGGCCTGCATCGCGTAGGCGTCGTAGGCGGTCGCGAAGACGACGGCCGGCGGGTTCGGCAGCGTGGCAAGGTGCCGCGCCAGTTCGATGCCGTCCATCTTCGGCATGCGGATATCGGCCAGCACCACGTCAGGTGCATCATCCGCCAGCCGGTTGATGGCCACGATGCCATTCTCGGCCTCGCCGACGACACAGTTCGGCACCTCGTCACGGATGTCGCCGAGCAGTTCGCGCATCCGGGCGCGGGCCGGTGCCTCGTCGTCGACGATCAGGATCCTCAGTTCCGGCATGGCAGCACCATCGTCACCTTGTAGATTCCCTCTTCTTCACGCGCCTCGAGCCGGGCTTCCAGATCGTAGTGCAGGGCCAGTCGCTCACGGATGTTCGCCAGCGCCATGCGGTTGCCGGCCTGATGCGAGCCGCCGGCTATCACCGGATTTTCCAGCGAAACGAACAATTCTTCACCCTTGCGCAGGAAGCCGATGCGAATCTCGCCCGCGGTCTCGGACGGTTCGACGCCATGATAGACGGCATTTTCGAGCAGCGGCTGCAGCATCAGCGGCGGCACGAGCAGTTCGCCGGGCAGGTCGTCGATCTGCCAGACGACCTTCAGTCGGTCGCCAAGGCGCAGCTTTTCCAGATCGAGATACTGACGGCACAGCGCGATTTCGTCGGCCAGCGGGACCAGTTCGCGGTTGTCGCGCATCAGCGCACGGAAGAGTTCGGCGAGTTCCTCCAGCGCATGCTCGGCACGCTTCGGCTCGGCACGGATCAGCGAGAGCACGGCATTGAGGCTGTTGAACAGGAAGTGCGGCCGGATGCGCGCGGTGAGGGCCTGCAGCCGGGCCTCGCTGAGCGCCGGCGAGAGGGCGCCGGCCCTCAGGTCGAAGTAGAGCAACATGATGCCCGCGGCAGTGGCTGCCAGCAGCGCCACGCGCAGCAGGAAGGGCCAGGAGCCATCGACGAAGCCCATGAAACGCCAGAAATCGGCCAGCAGCGCCGCCTGACCCGCGACCAGCATGAGCACCACACTCACTGCGGCGGCATAGCCAAGCCGCCACAGCAAGTCGCGCAGTCCTGCCAGCAACAGCAGGCTGCAGAGCAGCAGCGGCTGCACCCAGACGCCCAGCTCGACGAAGAGCAGCGGCCAGGTCAGCAGATCAGGCGCCTGCACGAGTGCCGCCGCCAGCGCCAGCAGGTTGACGCCAAGCAGCAGGCGCAGCATGACGCCAAGATTGCGGAAGTCCGGCAGCCGGCGGCTGGCGGGGTTTTGCTTTATAATCGTCATCC
>DAORCC010000210.1:0-3986 GCA_035345235.1 Azospira sp. | reverse complement strand
CTGCCGATCCTCGCCGGCCTGTCACGTAAATCGATGCTTGGTGGAATCACCGGCCGCTCGGTCGACGAGCGACTTCCGTCCAGTCTCGCGGCAGCTGTCATGGCACTGGAAGGCGGGGCGCGCATTCTGCGCGTTCACGACGTGGCAGCAACGCGTGATGCGTTGGCAGTATGGTCGGCTGTACGCAACGCAGTAAAATGACGTTTTACTAACATAAACCCGAAAGCGGGCAATGAGCAGAAAATACTTTGGCACCGACGGCGTGCGAGGCCGTGTCGGCAAATCGCCGATCACACCGGAGTTCGTGATGCGCCTCGGCCATGCCGCCGGCCGCGTGTTGGTGGCACGCGAGCATCTGCCGCATGGCGAGCGCCCGGCGGTGCTGATCGGCAAGGATACGCGCAGTTCAGGCTACATGCTGGAAGCGGCACTGGAGGCCGGGTTTTCTGCTGCCGGTGTCGATGTCTGCCTGACCGGCCCGCTGCCTACGCCGGCCATCGCCTACCTGACCCGGGCATTGCGCCTGCAGGCTGGCATCGTCATATCGGCGTCGCACAATCCGTATTACGACAACGGTATCAAGTTCTTCTCCGCTTTCGGAACCAAGTTGCCGGATGCCGTCGAGTTGGCAATCGAAGAGGGTATCGATGCCCCGATCGAATGCGTTGCGTCCTCGGAGCTCGGGCGTGCGCGCCGCATCAATGACGCAGCCGGCCGTTATATCGAATTCTGCAAGAGTTCATTTCCGAACAGTGCTGATCTGCGCGGTCTGCGCATCGTGGTCGACTGTGCACACGGAGCCGCCTATCACATCGCGCCACATGTGCTGCACGAGCTCGGGGCCGAGGTGGTCGCCATCGGCGCTGCCCCCGACGGGCTGAATATCAACGACGAGGTCGGTGCAACCGCACCGAAGGCGCTTTCTGCTGAGGTTGTGGCACAGGGGGCCGATCTTGGCATCGCACTCGACGGCGATGGAGATCGCCTGATCATGGTCGATCACGAAGGTACCGTCTATGACGGTGACCAGCTACTCTTTGCGATCGTCAAGCATCGCCGTTCGGAAGGCGCGGTTGGTGGTGTCGTCGGCACGCTGATGACCAACCTGGCTTTCGAGCATGCTGTTGCTGCCCTTGGCATCCCCTTCGCCCGCGCTGCCGTGGGCGACCGCTACGTGATGGAGCTGCTGCAGGAAAAGGGCTGGCTTTTCGGTGGCGAGAATTCAGGGCATATCCTCTGCCTCGATCGGCATACTACTGGCGACGGGATTGTTTCGGCCCTGCAGGTTCTGGCGGCAATGCGCGCGGTGGGTGGGACGTTGAAGGCGCTGCTTTCCGGTTTGCCGCTTTACCCTCAGAAACTGGTCAATGTCGGAGTTGCCAAAGGATTTCGCTGGCAGGATTGTGCCGAGATTGTTGCTGCCGCAAAGGCGGCTGAAATTTCGCTCGAGGGGCAGGGGCGCATCCTGTTGCGACCTTCGGGGACCGAACCGCTTCTGCGCGTAATGGTTGAAGGTCGTGACAATACCCGTGTGGCAGAGGTGGCAGAGACACTCGCTGGCGTCGTACGTGCCGTCGCGGCAGCACAGGGCGCCGCGGGAGATGCCCCGGTTCATTGACCGGATTCGCCCGTAACCGCTATAATCCGGCGGTTTTGTGCGGACGACCCGTATGCGATCGAAGCTGGTAGTCGGTAACTGGAAAATGCACGGCAGTCTGGCCGCCAACAGCGAATTGCTGAAGGGCCTGCTCGCTGGAATTGCCAGGGCCGGAAGCGTCGATGTCGCGGTCTGTGCACCCTTCCCGTATCTCTCGCAGTTGCAGGCCATGCTGGCTGCAACGCCGGTGCGCTGGGGGGCGCAGAGCCTGAGCGAGCATGCCTCGGGTGCCTACACCGGCGAGGTGTCGGCGGCGATGCTCGGCGATTTCGGTTGCCGCTTCGTGATCGTCGGGCACTCCGAACGTCGCGCGTTGTATCGCGAATCGGATGCGACGGTCGCAGCGAAATTCGTGGCGGCAAAGACGGCAGGCCTGATACCGATCCTCTGTGTCGGCGAAACGCTGGCGCAGCGGGATGCTGGTGAGACATTGCGGGTCGTGTGTTCGCAGCTGGATGCCGTGATCGCGGTTGCCGGTGCGGCCTGTTTTGCTGGTGCAGTGGTGGCCTACGAACCCGTGTGGGCAATCGGCACCGGGCGGACGGCAACGCCGGAGCAGGCGCAGGAAGTGCATGCGGCGATCCGGGCCCGGATCGCCGAAGCGGATGCTGCTGTGGCCCCGGTGCTGCAGATTCTCTACGGAGGCAGTGTCAAGGCGTCGAGTGCGGGCGAGTTGTTTGCGCAGCAGGATATTGATGGCGGACTCGTTGGTGGAGCCTCGCTGGTGGTGGATGAATTTCTGGCGATTTGCCAGGCGGCGAATCGTTGAAGTAGAGGTTTAAGAATGGATGCTCTGTTTTCGGTAATTCTGGTGGCGCATATCCTGGTCGGGTTGGCTGTCTGTGGTCTGGTGCTGATGCAGCACGGCAAGGGCGCTGACATGGGGGCAGCCTTTGGCAGTGGTGCTTCGGGTAGCCTCTTCGGCGCGACCGGCTCTGCCAACTTCCTTAGCCGGACAACCGCGGTCCTCGCTGCGATCTTCTTCGTGACGAGCCTCGCGCTGGCGTACATCGCTTCAAACAAGCCAAAAACGTCTGGCAGCGTGATGGAGAATGCAGTACAATCGCAGTCTCTTCCGGCGGTAGCGCCGAAAGAAAATCAGGCAGTCGAAAACAAGGCTGTCACGCCGGAATCGAAAGATTCGAAGGCGAAAGACATTCCCAAATAAAAACGGGGAAAACGGGCGCGGGGTTGCAGCATCCCTCGAATGATTCCGCGCACGATGCAAGCAGGGCCGACGTGGTGAAATTGGTAGACACGCTATCTTGAGGGGGTAGTGGCGCAAGCCGTATGAGTTCGAGTCTCATCGTCGGCACCATGAAGCGGGGGGTCATGCGGGGGTAAGCAGTGTGACTCCGGGTTGAAATGCAGCGATAGCGCGGCGGCGGATCATGCTGGAAAATTACTTCCCTATCCTGGTGTTCATCCTTGTGGGTGTCACCATTGGCGTTCTGCCAATTGTCCTTGGCTGGCTGGTTGCTCCCAACCGTCCTGACAGCGAAAAACTCTCTCCTTACGAGTGCGGCTTCGAGGCCTTCGAAGATGCGCGCATGAAATTCGATGTTCGCTACTATCTGATCGCGATCATCTTCATTCTGTTCGACCTAGAAATCGCCTTCCTCTTCCCGTGGGCGGCCATCTTCAAGGAGATCGTCGAGACGCCGGCCATCAAGATGTTCGGTTTCGTCGAGATGATGGTCTTCGTTGCGATTCTCGTCGTTGGTTACGTCTATGCCTGGGCCAAGGGCGCCCTGGAGTGGGAATAAAGGGGTAGGGCATGAGTATCGAAGGCATTCTTCAGGAAGGCTTTGTCACCACTACGGCTGACAAGCTGATTAACTATGTGCGCACCGGCTCGATGTGGCCGATGACCTTCGGTCTGGCCTGCTGCGCCGTGGAAATGATCCACGCGGGCTGCTCGCGCTATGACCTCGACCGCTTCGGCATCGTCTTCCGCCCGAGTCCGCGTCAGTCCGACGTGATGATCGTCGCCGGCACGCTGACCAACAAGATGGCGCCGGCGCTGCGCAAGGTCTACGACCAGATGGCCGAACCGCGCTGGGTCATTTCGATGGGTTCCTGTGCCAACGGTGGTGGCTACTACCACTATTCGTATTCCGTCGTGCGCGGCTGTGATCGCATTGTGCCGGTCGACATCTACGTGCCGGGTTGTCCGCCGACTGCAGAGGCGTTGCTCTACGGCCTCATCCAGTTGCAGAACAAGATTCGTCGCACCAACACCATCGCCCGCTAATTTTTCCGAGAGTGCCTCATGTCCGCGAAGCTGGAAACGCTTAGCCAGAACCTGGAAACACACCTCGGCGAGCGC
>DAORCC010000209.1:0-3999 GCA_035345235.1 Azospira sp. | reverse complement strand
ACGCCGTTCCTCGACAACGAGCACGTCGTGATCGCGCCCGCGGGTCATTGGGCCTCCGGCAAGCGCGTGAAACTCGCCGACCTTTGCGGCGAGCCGTTCCTGCTGCGGGAAGCGGGATCCGGATCCCGCCATGCGATCGACCGTTACCTGGAAACGAACGGACAGGAACTGAATGTCCGTTTTTCACTCGCCAGCAACGAGGTTATCCGCGAACTGGTCATCAGTGGCATGGGGCTCGCCGTCCTCTCGCGCCACTCCCTGGGCGACTCGGTGGAGCGCGGTGAGATCGTCATCCTGAAGGTGAAGGATTTTCCGCTGCGGCAACCGTGGAGCATCGTGCGCCTGCGCAGCAAGATGCTGTCACTGCCGGCCCAGGCATTCATGGACGCCCTGCTGCGCACCGGGATCCGCTAGCCGCAGAAGGCGACGACGATTCGACGCCGTCAAGAATCGTCACACGATTGGTTGAACTCCGGATGCGTGTGCCACTCAGATCGCGAAAGGGGATCGAGTGTTCATTGACGACCAAGGAGCTCACCATGCAATCGCACGCATCATCAATGTCGACATCCCCGGCTGGTGCACGGCCCCCGATCGTTGTCGCAACCGACTTGTCGGAGGCTGCCCGCATTGCCGTCGAGGGCGCCGCGCGACTGACGCGCCGGCAGAATGCCGACCTGCATGTCCTGCACGTTTTCGATGATGGCATCTGGGCGACCCTGAAGAATCTGTACGACACGCAGCACTGGTCGGGAGAAGCCCCCGTTCTGGGCACCCGTCGTCGCCTTTCCGAACTGGCGGCGGATATCGCACATCGCCATGGCATCCGTGCGCTGGCGGAATCGGAAGCAGGCGATCCGGCAGAGGCGATCGTCCGCTTCGCGAGCCAGCGCGGCGCTGGCCTGGTGGTCATCGGCAAGGACAGCGACGACTGGCTGAGCGACACGCTGTTCGGCGAGACGGCGCTTGAACTGCTGCAGACAACCGACGTGCCGGTGATGATCGTCCGCCGTGGGCAGGCCCAGCCCGCACGCCGGGTACTTGTGGCCGTCGATTTCTCGGCGTGCTCGCACCGGGCGGCCAGGCTCGCCTGCGAACTGTTTCACGAGGCCGAGATCACACTCTTGAACGCCTACTCGGTGAGGCATGAGGGCAGGATGCGCATTGGTGGCGCCAGCGATGACGACATCGCTGCCTACCTTCTCTCCGAGCAGGTCCGCGCCGAAGCAGCGATGCGCCAGCTGTCGTCCGCACTCGACAATGAGAAATGTTGCCGAACGGTCACGGTCAATGGCAGCGCCGCTTCCGCAATCCTGGAAGAGGCCGCCACCGGATTCGATGTGCTCGTCGTCGGCAAGACCGGTGAAGGATCCCGGGAGCATCGGCTGGGGGATGTGGCGACACACATCACCTATCACACCGACTGCGACGTCCTCCTCGTTCCCTGAAGGCCCGCAATTCGCACGAGGCACTTGCCCGGAACGCGGAACTTCGGGCAAGCGCCCCCGGTCGTAGCATATGAACAAAACAAGAGAATGCAGCCACCCCCAACCCCGAGGAGCATGTCATGCCAAGTCGTCCGATCATCAAGGTCATCCAGAATCGCGATTTTGTCATCACCTCTACCGGCACCAGCGTTCGCAAGGCGGCCGAGTTGATGAGCAGGCAGAACCAGGGGGCGCTCGTCGCCGTAGACGCCGATGGCCGTCTCGCGGGCATCTGTACGGAGCGCGATCTCTCCTGCAAGGTACTCGCAGCGGGTCTTTCGGCTGAACAGACGACCGTCGGGGAAATCATGACACCCGACCCGGTCAGCGTCGGACCTGACAAGCCCTTTGGCCACGCACTGCACCTGATGTTCGAAGGAGGCTTCCGGCACATGCCGGTCGTCGACCGGCACCACCGGCCGATGGGCATCGTCTCGGCGCGAGACGCGCTCGGTCTCGAGATCCTGCATTTCCGCAGCGAACTGCAATTGCGCGAGGACATCGCGGAAATCCTTTGATCACGCAGTCCCGACGGGGGGCGCCCGGTGGCGCCCCCCGTCGTGTTACCGATTCCTCGCACCGCTGCGACAAAACTGCTGTCGACAGGTAAATTCTTCTTTCCGCCTGTCGCTCGAATGCAATGACCCTCTCCGCTACCGCCCCCATCAGCTCCATCCGTTTCGACCATCACTTCGCCCGTCACCTGCCCGGCGAGGAGGGGCCACCGCTCGTGCCTCGCCAGGTACACAGCGCCTGCTGGTCGTATGTGCCGCCGACACCGGTGGCCGAGCCGCGGCTGCTGGCGTGGTCGGATGCGCTCGCCGAGACCCTGGGTCTCGCAGCGCCGGACAACAGCGTCGCCGCCGTGCTCGCCGGCAACCACCTGCTTCCCGGCATGAAGCCAGTCGCCGCCTGCTACGGCGGCCACCAGTTCGGACAGTGGGCAGGCCAGCTCGGCGACGGTCGCGCGATCATGCTGGGCGACCTGACCGCGCCGGATGGGCAGCGCTGGGAATTGCAGCTGAAGGGGGCCGGTCTGACGCCCTATTCACGTCGCGCCGACGGCCGTGCCGTGCTGCGCTCGTCGCTGCGCGAATACGTCTGCAGCGAAGCGATGCATCACCTCGGCGTACCGACGACGCGCGCGCTGGCATTGGTCGGGACCGGCGAAGCCGTGCTGCGCGACATGTTCTACGACGGCCGTGCCGAAATGGAACCCGGCGCGATCGTCACGCGCGCGGCGCCATCGTTCGTGCGCTTCGGCAACTTCGAGATCTTCGCATCACGCGGTGACCACGAGCGCCTGCGGCAACTCGCCGACTACGTCATCCGCCATTTTTTCCCGGGAATCGACCCCGATGACCCAGAGCGCCATGCGCAGTGGTTCGCCGAGGTCGCCCGCCGTACGGCGGTGCTGATGGCGCACTGGCTGCGTGTCGGCTTCGTACACGGTGTGATGAACACCGACAACCTGTCGATCCTCGGGCTGACGATCGATTACGGCCCCTTCGGCTGGATCGACGTTTTCGATCCCGATTTCACGCCGAACACGACCGATCGCGGCGGCCGCTATGCCTACGCGCAGCAGCCGGCGGTCGCGCAGTGGAATTTGATGCGGCTCGCCGAGGCGCTGCTGCCGCTGGTCGGCGATCAGGAAGCACTGGCCGCCGGCCTAGAAGACTACGGCGACACCTTCGAGCAGGAATGGCGGCGGCAGGCGCTGGCCAAGGTCGGCCTCGTGCCGGGCACGGTCCACGGCGAGGAGACCCTGGTCGCGGACCTGCTCGGCGCATTGACGATGACCGAGGTGGATACCACGCGCTTCTTCCGAGCACTGATCGACGTCACCCCGCAGGCGCTGCCCGAAGCGGGGCTGCCGGCGGTGCTGACCGGCAGCTTCTACGCCTCCGATCGGCTGCCGGACACGTTCGTTCGCCGACTTCGCGACTGGCTCGGCGCCTGGGTCGCACGGCTCGCGGCCGATGGCGTCGATGACGCCACGCGCCGGACGTGCATGACGAACGCCAATCCGTGGATCATCCCGCGCAACTACCTGTTGCAGGAGGCGATCAACGCGGCCGCCAACGACGACCTGGCGCCGCTGGAGACCCTGATGACGGCCATCCGCGATCCCTACCGCGAACAGCCGGAACACGGGCACCTCGCCGCGCGACGCCCCGACTGGGCCAGGCACGCGCCGGGGTGCTCGGCGCTATCCTGCAGTTCGTGAGCGCTCGCCGGTCCGGGCCAGCAGCGCCTGCGCCGAGCGCTCCGAGATCACCAGCACCAGCTTCATCATCGCCCGCGTCGCCCCGACGAAGAACTTGCGCACGGCCTTGTCGTCGAGCGTGTCGAAGTCGATCTCGGCGAAGACGACCGCCGGCGCCGACTGCCCCTTGAAGCGATACACCGATTCGATCAGCACGTCGCCCTCGGAAAACACCGGGGCGCCGAGCAGGTCGTACTCGCCGGTGAAGCGGCGCATCGTGTGCGGACCGATGCGGTCGTAGGT
>DAORCC010000208.1:0-4012 GCA_035345235.1 Azospira sp. | reverse complement strand
AATACCGGCCTGTCACGCCGGGGGTCGCGGGTTCGAGTCCCGTCCACTCCGCCAAAATTACCGGAAGGCGAACGTGAGTTCGCCTTTTTTGTTACGTAGCTACGGAACAGAGAGCTGAGAGAGCGAATTCGCCATGTTCGACGCCGTCCGCAACAACAAGAGAATCGTCCAGGTCTTCCTGGCCCTGATCACGCTGCCATTTGCATTCTGGGGCGTCGATTCGTATGTGCGCAGCGCCGGTCCAGGCAATGACGTTGCCTCGGTCGGCGAGTCCAAGATCTCGCTGCAGCAGTTCCAGCAATCCTGGCGTGAGCAGATGGACCGTGCCCGTCAGCAGATGGGCCCGAGCTTCCGGCAGGAAACCTTCGATACCCCCGAGATGCGGCTGGCCGTCGCCAACTCGCTGGTCGATCAGCGCCTGTTGCTGCTCGAGGCGAACAAGGGCCGTCTCGGTGTCAGCAATGCGTTGCTGGTCGAAATCATCAGCACCATGCCCTCGCTGCAAGTCGATGGCAAGTTTTCCAAGGCTCGCTACGAAGCCGCATTGGCCGCACAGGGCATGTCGCCCGAGCAGTTCGAGGCGCGTCTGCGCCAGGACATGATCATGCAGCAGCTGGTTGGCGCGATCGGCGATACCGGCATCGTGTCGAGTGTGTCGGCCGAGATGATGCTGCGCATCCAGTCCGAGGAGCGTCAGGTCGCCGAAATCCGCATCACGCCGGAGCAGTTCGCCAGCGAGGTCAAGCTTGAGGCGGATGCAGCGAAGAAGTTCTATGACGGAAACCAGAAGCAATTCGAGACACCGGAACTGGTTCGTGCCGAATACGTCGTGCTCTCGCTCGACGGCCTGCTGTCGCAGGTCGCCGTCAGCGATGCCGAGGTCAAGGCCTGGTATGAAGCTCATCTCAGCCGCTATCAGCAGCAGGAGGAGCGTCGTGCCAGCCACATCCTGATCACGCTTGCCACCGGCGCATCCGATGCCGAGAAGGCCAAGGCGAAAGCGAAGGCCGAGGAAGTTCTCAAGGATGTGCAAAGGAACCCGACGAAATTCGCCGAACTTGCCAAGCAGCATTCGCAGGACCCGGGTTCTGCAGCCAACGGCGGCGACCTTGGCTTCTTCGGCCGTGGCATGATGGTCAAGCCCTTCGAGGAAGCGGTGTTCAAGCAGAAGCAGGGCGAGCTTTCCGGGCTCGTGCAGTCCGACTTCGGCTTTCACATCATCAAGGTTACCGGCATCAAGGAAGGCAAGCAGAAGAAGCTCGACGAGGTGCGTGCCGAGATCGAGGGTGAGCTGAAGCGCCAGGGGGCACAGAAGCGCTACGCGGAAGCCGCCGAGGCCTTCACCAACATGGTCTATGAGCAGTCGGACAGCCTTGCGCCGGTGGTCGAGAAATTCAAGCTGAAATTGCAGCAGTCGCCGCTGCTGCCCCGGCAGGTTCCGCAGCAGGCACTGGCTTCGTTGGGGCCGTTGGGCAACGAGAAATTGCTGGCTGCACTGTTCACCGAGGATGCAGTGAAGAACAAGCGCAACACCGACACCGTCGAAGTGGCGCAGAGCACGCTCGTTGCTGCGCGTGTGCTGGAACACAAGCCGGCTTCGGTGCGCCCGTTCGAGAGTGTCCGCGCCGACATCGAGACGATGCTCAAGGCGAAGGAGGCCACCGCGGCGGCCAGGAAGAAGGGTGAGGACAGGCTGGCCGAACTGAAGGGCGGTCAGGACAGGATCAACTGGGCGCTGGTCAAGAACGTCTCCCGGCTGCAGGGCAAGCAGGTGACTGCGCCGGCCCTGCAGGCCATCTTCCGTGCCGACGTCAGCAAGCTGCCTGCCTACACTGGTGTCGAACTGCCGAACAATGGTGGCTATGCGCTCTACAAGATCTTGGCCGTAAAGCCGCTCGCGACGGTCGATGCTGACAAGCGCCGCGTGCTTCAGCGTGATTATGAAAACATGACGGCGCAGGAGGATTTCACCGCATATCTGACGGGCCTGCGTCAGCGCTACAAGGTCGAGATCAACAAGGCGCTCCTCGAAAACAAGGAACGCTGAGCCTTACCCGTTCAGCGCAAAAATAAAAAACGCCGACCGGGCATCCCGGTCGGCGTTTTGCTTTGGGTACGGCGGAAATCAGGCCGGCATCGGATCGGCGTTGCCGAGTGCCGTGGTATTCAGGCCGCCGTCGACATACATGATCTCGCCGGTAATGCCGCTGGCGAGGTCCGAAAGCATGAAGGCGGCGGCATTGCCGACTTCGTCGATGGTCACGTTGCGGCGCAGCGGCGCGTGGTGCGAGTTGTAGGCCAGCAGCTTGCCGAAGTTGCCGATACCGGAGGCCGCCAGCGTCTTGATCGGGCCGGCCGAGATGGCGTTGGCACGAACACCCTGCGGGCCGAGGCAGAAGGCCAGATAGCGCGTCGCCGCTTCGAGGCTGGCCTTGGCCAGCCCCATCGTGTTGTAGTTCGGCATCGTCCGCTCGGCACCCAGATAGGAGAGGGCGAGCAGCGCAGCGTTGTTGCCCTTCAGGAGCAGCGGGCGGGCCGCCTTGGCCAGGGCCGGGTAGCTGTAGGATGAAACGTCGTGCGCGATGCGGAAGGCGTCGCGCGTGATACCTTCCAGGAAATCACCCTCGATGGCTTCGGCCGGTGCGTAGGCGATCGAATGGACGAGGCCGTCGAGGCCTTCCCAGTGCTTGCCGAGGTCGACGAACAACTGCTCGATCTGCGCGTCCTCGGCGACGTCGCACTGGAACAGCAGATCGCTGCCGAATTCGGTGGCGAACTTGGCGACGCGGTCCTTGAAGCGCTCGTTCTGGTAGGTAAAGGCCAGTTTTGCACCTTCGCGGTGGCAGGCCTTGGCGATGCCGTAGGCAATCGAATGCTTCGACAAAACGCCGGTGATGAGGATGCGCTTCTCTGCGAGGAATCCCATGGATGCTCCCTGTTCTGCTTTCTGTTCTGATTGCCGCGCATTATAGCGGAAATGCATCCTGTGCCGGGCCTGGCCGGATGACGCAACGCCGGTCATCCGCTACACTCGCCGCCATGCCGTTTCAGCCTTTTTCCCGCTTTTTTTTCCGCACAGCCTCCCGCGCGCTCGTGCCGCTTGCCGCCCTCCTGCTGGTGGCTTGCGGCGAGGTCTGGAACGATCCGTACCCATCGGCCGAGCGCGGACACAACATCCTCTACTCGGCTTTTACCGAGCGTCCCAAGCACCTCGATCCGGTGCAGTCCTATACCGAAGACGAGATTACCTTCACGGCGCAGGTCTACGAGCCGCCGCTGCAGTATCACTACCTCAGGCGCCCCTACACGCTGGTCCCGCTGACGACGGCGCAGGTACCGGAGCCGCGGTTCTTCGACAAGGCAGGGAAACTGCTGCCGGCCGACGCACCGGTCGAGAAGATCGCCGAGAGCGTGTACGAAATCCGCCTGCAGCCCGGCATCCGCTACCAGCCGCATCCGGCCTTTGCCGTCGATGCAAATGGTGCCCCGCGCTATGCCGATCTTGACCGTGAAAAACTGAAGGGCATCGAGCGCATTGCCGATTTCAGGGAAACCGGCAGCCGCGAGCTGCGTGCCGACGACTACATCTACGAGATCAAGCGCCTCGCACACCCGCGCCTGCATTCGCCGATCTTCGGCATGATGGCCGAGCACATCGTCGGCCTCAGGGATCTTGGCAAGGCGCTGCAGGAGGCCGCCAAGGGCATGGGTCGAGACGAGTGGCTGGATCTCGACAAGTACTCCCTTTCCGGCGTCGAGAAGGTGGACGATCTCACCTACCGCGTCCGACTGAAGGGCAAGTACCCGCAATTCCTCTACTGGCTGGCGATGCCCTTCTTCGCACCGGTACCGCGTGAGGTTGACCGCTTCTACAGTCAGCCGGGCATGGCCGAGAAGAATCTGACGCTGGACTGGTATCCGGTCGGCACCGGCCCCTACATGCTGGTCGAGAACAATCCCAACAGCCGCATGGTGCTGGCGCGGAACCCGAACTTCCGTGGCGAGACCTATC
>DAORCC010000207.1:0-4031 GCA_035345235.1 Azospira sp. | reverse complement strand
AGAGATCGTAGTCCCGCAACTTCTCTACGTCCGGAATGTGAATCTTTCTCCCCTCGACTGTGATCAGCCCCTTGTCCGAGAGCTCATGCAGAATCCGCGAGAAGTGTTCCTGCGTCAGGTTCAGGCGTGAGGCGATGACGCCCTTGTTCGTCGGCAGGGTGACCGTCACCGACTTTTCGGCGTCCTCGGTGTCGAGCTGCTCGCGCAAGAGGTAGCCAATGATGCGCTGGCGGCCGGAGTGAAGGGAATAGCTTTCGACGTCGGTGATCAGGTGATGAAGGCGCATGGCCATGCCGGCGATCATCTTGCGTCCCAGCTTGGGGTCGCCCTCCAGTTCTTCCATGATCACAGCCTTGGAGATGTGCAGCAGCAGCGAGTCGGTCAGTGCCTGCGCGTACACCAGGTATGGTTTTTCCATGAACATGACCGCTTCACCGAAGGTCTGCCCCTGCGAGAGGATTTCGACCACTTTTTCTCCGCCCGCCGGAGAGGTGAAGGCCAGCTTGACCTGGCCATAGACGATCAGATGGAAACCGGTGCAGGTGTCGCCCTTGTGGAACAGGATGTCGCCACGCGCGGCGTGCAGTTCGCGTGTACCACGGGCGATGCGGGCGACTTCCTCGGGCATCAGGCCGTTGAACAGTGGCACGTGCGCGAGCAGGGCTTCGATATTGATGCTTTGATGGTTTCCGTGCATGCGGTTTTCCGGTGCGTTTGTCGGCCTGGGCTGCCGTAGCGCGCAATGTTCGCACTTGTGGCGCCGGCCGGCAAGATGGCGTCACAATGTGCGGTATCACCCTGACCTTGCGCCTAAATCCCGATAATCCATCGGACGGCCCCGTGCGTCTGTGCGCGCTGATGGACCTTTCGCGGTGCCTGCTGCCTGCGCTTCGTGCCGATGGAGCAAATTGGCTCGTCGCGCAGTCGCCGGTTCGCATGCAAACTGTCAGCCGCGAAGCGGTCTCACCATCATCTCGCGCCCCAATGAATTATCCGGGATAATTCAGGCTTTTCTCCCAAGGGCAGTTGCCGTGGCCGTACCCGCTGAATCCCAAGTTGTTTCCGTTTCTCCCGGCGCGCCGACCGCGCTGGCGCGCGCCTGGCTTTGGCTGGGCATCATGGCCCTGATCGGGTCCGGGCTTTTGGCGCTGCTGCTGGTCTTCTCGCGCACGCCCGGTATCCAGGATGTGTTCCCGCTGAAGGAGTTTTTCCGCTCGGCGCTGATCGTGCACGTCGATCTGTCCGTGGCCATCTGGTTCATGGCCTTCGCAGCGGTGATCTGGAGCGCTGTCGGTGGCGCAGGCCTGGCATGGCTCGGTTGGGCGGGCTTCGGCCTGGCAGCCTTCGGCACACTGGTGATGACGGTTTCGCCTTTTTTCCCCGGTGCCGAGCCGGTGCTGAACAACTATATCCCGGTGCTGAAGCATGACGTCTTCTTTGCCTCCCTGTGGATCTGCGGTGCAGGTTTTTCTCTGGCAGTACTGCGCGCGCTACTGACGACCTGGCCACGGCCGTTTGCGGGGGCGCCCTATCGTCTGGGCGCCTTCCTCGGCGCGCTTGCCGCGTTCTTTGCGCTCGCCGCTTTCTTCTGGTCCTGGGCGATGGTGCCCAGGGTCGAGGAACCGATCTACTTCGAGGTGCTGTTCTGGGGCGGCGGCCACACGCTGCAGTTCCAGCACGCCCTGTTGATGGTGGTGGCGTGGCTGTGGATCGGCGCGCATCTGGGCGCGCCTTCAAAGGCTTCGCCGCGGGCGCTGACCGCACTGTTCATCGTTGCCGCCGTGCCGCTCCTGGCCGTGCCGCTGATCTATCTCACGGTGCCGCCCGGTTCCCTGCCGCACATGGAACTGTTCGCCAAGCTGATGAAGTGGGGGCATCCGTACATGGGCCCGCTGATCTTTGTCGGCGTGCTTTCGCTCTGGGGCGCCCGAAAGGCCGCAGCGCACCCGGCCAAATCCGCCTTCGTCGCGTCCTTCGTACTGTTCGCGCTGGGGGGCGTGCTCGGCTACATGATCCAGGGCGTCAATGTCGTCATCCCGGCCCACTACCATGGCTCGACGGTTGGCGTGACGCTCTCCTTCATGGGGCTGGCCTACGTGCTGCTGCCGGCGCTCGGATTCGGCAAGCCGGATGGCCGGATGGCGATCTGGCAGCCCTATGTCTATGGTGCCGGTCAGCTGATCCACGTCCTTGGGCTGGCCTGGTCCGGCGGCTATGGCGTGCAGCGCAAGGTCGCCGGTGCCGAGCAGGCGCTGGTGACGCTGCCGCAGAAGATCGGCATGGGCATGATGGGACTGGGTGGTGCGATCGCCGTCATCGGCGGCATCATGTTCATCCTCGTGTGTCTCAAGGCGATGACGCGAAAGGCTTCCGCATGAACGAAAAGAAGGCTGCATTGTTGCTCGGCGTCACCAGCGTGCTGACGCTGGCGACCGTCGGTTTCCTCGGCTATCGCATGTACGCGATGAGCCAGATGCCGTCGCAGGATGAACTTGCCAAGCAGGCGAAGGCTTCGCGGCAGGTGACGGCCGATGCGGCGCAGGTCGGTATCGATGCCTTGCTCGCGATGACCCTGCCGGATCTGAAGGGCGTACCGCAGTCGCTCGGCCAGTGGAACGGCAGGATCCGCGTGATCAACTACTGGGCCACCTGGTGTCCGCCCTGTGTCGAGGAAATGCCGATTTTCTCGCGTCTGCAGGAGCGTTTTGCCGCTCAGGGCGTGCAGTTCATCGGTATCGGCATGGACGAGACCGAGAAGATGCAGGCGTTCGTGCAGAAAACGCCAGTGAGCTACCCCCTGCTGGTTGGAGGTACCAACCCGAACGGAAATCCCGCATTCACCTTGCGTGGCATGCCCTATACCGTCGTTGTCGATCGCGATGGCAAGGTGGCCTTCTCGATGTATGGCGGGCTGAAGGAGAGCGAACTGGAATCGGTACTGCGCCGTTTGAGCAGTACCCGCTGATCCACGCCAATCCCGCTATCTCCCAAACACAAAGGCCGCCCCGGTTTCCCGGCGCGGCCTTTGTTCTGGCCCGCCGTGGAGGCGACGGGCAGGGGCAGGCTTACTGCTTCAGCGGCGGCTGGTAGGCCATCGAACGTGCCGACAGCGTGAAGGCATCCGAGAAGCACTGACCATCCTCGGCCCCATGTGCCTTGAGGAAGGGGAAGATCGCCTCGACCATGCGCACCGAGCCGCAGGCATAGATCTCGTGGTTCTTGAGTTCCGGGAAGTCGGTGAGGATCGCTTCGTGCACCATGCCGGTACGGCCGCTCCAGTTGTCTTCCGGCGCGGGCTCCGAAAGCACCGGGATGAAGTGGAAGTTGGCGTGTTCCTTCGCCCACTGCTGCGGCAGTTCCGGCAGATAGAGATCCTTCAGTTGCTTGACGCCCCAGTAGAGGTGGATCTGTCGCTTGATGCCGCGACGGAAGGCATCCTCGACCATGCTCTTGACCGGTGCGAAGCCCGTGGCACCTGCGACGAAGACGATCGGACGCTCGGATTCGCGCAGCGTGAAATCGCCGACCGGGCCTTCGAAGCGCACCTGGTCGCCGACCTTCATGCCTTCGAAGACGTGCGTCGTGAACCTGCCGCCCGGCATCAGGCGGATCTGCAGTTCGATGATGTCGCCGAAGTGCGGCGGGTTGGCGAACGAGAAGGCGCGGCGCTGACCGTCATCGAGGATGATGTTGATGTACTGGCCGGCCTTGAACGGGATGCGATCCTTGTTCGGCAGCTTCAGCGTCACGCGCATCACGTCGTGCGTCAGCTTCGTCATGTCAACGACGCTGGCCGTGTATTCCTTGATGTTGGTGCGGACAGCCGAGGCGTCATACTCGATCTCGCAATCCTCGAGCGCCGTCGCGCAGCAGGCGAGCACCTTGCCTTGCGCCAGTTCCTCGGGCGACAGCGCGTTCGGCTGGTAGAGGCCGGGATCGACCTTGCCGGCGAGCACCGTGCACTTGCAGACGCCGCAACCACCGTTGCGACATTCGTACGGAATGTTGACGTCCTGGCGCAGGCTGGCGTC
>DAORCC010000206.1:0-4052 GCA_035345235.1 Azospira sp. | reverse complement strand
TGATCGGTCAGATAGATCGGCGAGCCGGTGACGGGGACGATGCGCAGACACAGGACGCGGTAACGGTAGTCGGCGACGGCGGATTTCATGGCTGCAACAACTCGATGAGGTCGATCGATCCGCAATCCCGGACCGAGGGCGACAGCGCCGTCATCTCGATCGCTGAATTGAACCGGCAGGGAATGTCGAACTGACAACCGGCGGTGATCGTGTCGGTGAAGAGCGGCGCCGGCGCGATCGTCATCAGGCCGGTGGTGGGGTCGACGGTCAGCCCGGAACTGATCGTCACGCCGTTCTTGGCGGCGACGACGGTGCCCGCCACCGGCTTGTAGATCGTTCGCGCCGGGTAGCCGACCCCGGCCAGCGCCGTGCCGTTGGTGCCATAGAAGTTGCGGAGCTGATAGAGGCCCGTCGCCGAGTTCGCCAGCGTCTCGTCCAGCGGCGTCGGCGTTCCGGTCAGGCTATTGGTGCTGAAATCGTCCCGGCAGCGGACCCGGAAACCGGCGAACTTGCCGTAGGCGCGGTGATAGAGCGCCAGCACGCGCGCCCAGAGGTCGGCCTGGTCGCCGGTGAAATTGACGTGGAACGAGCGCACCGGGAACGGATGCACCAGCTGGCGATACTCCACGCCACCCGCCGTCGTGGTGATCAGCACCTCGTAATCGTCAGCCCACGACGCGCCGAGACGCACATCCAGCGGCAGACGCTCTTCGAGGAAGCTAGACATAGCGGCGCGCGCCCATCATTGCCGCAAACGCCTCTCGCGCCGCCTGGCCGTGCGCGCGCCGAATCTCCGTCCGGTCGCCGCTGACGCCCGACACGTTGACCGTGATCTGCATCGCTGGCTCGTTGCCGCCGGTGTTCTGCGCCGCCGGAATGATCTTCTCGCCCTGGTGGATCTGCGCGATCATGTCGCGCGGCACGTAGTCGGTGCCGACGGCGAACGACGCAAAGTTCCCGGTCAGCGCGAGCAGGTTGTCGAGGGCGTCGCCGGGCATCGCGCTCGCCACTGCCGCGGTCGTTGCCGTGCCACCCATCCCGAACGCCTGCATCAGGCTGGAGAGCCAGCCGCCGCTCGTCGGCGTGCCCACCGCGCCAAACAGCCGCCGGCCGAGATCGGCGGCGACCGCCTCGGCGATCATCCGCTGCAGCATCGCGCCGAAACTCGCCAGCATGCCCTGGACGCCTTTCTCGAAGGGGTTGAAGAGGAAGTCGGCCATGGCGTTCTGGATGCTCTGATAGGCGCGCGTGAACTGATCTTCGGCGGTCTTCGCGGCGTTCGTCGCGGTGTCCATGTAACTGTCGAAGGCCCGCTTCGCGCCGACCTCGTAGGTACGCGACAGCGCATCGTTCTGGCGCAGGATCGCTTCAGCGACCTGGGCCGCGGCATCGGCCTCCTGCAGCAGGGCGTCGCGGGCGGCATCGGTCAGCGGCTTGCCGGCCGCCTCCAGCTGGTTGATCCGGGCCATCACTTCGGCGCGGCGCTGTTCGCGCAGGATGTAGGCGTCGAGTTCGATGCCATGGCGGCCGATGGCGCCGCGGGCGTCGAGCAGGCGGCGGTTCTCCTCATCCAGGCGGGCGCCGTAGTCCTTCACCGCCTTGTCGCTTTCGGCGATCTGCAGCGCTTCGATCTTCTGCAGCGCGGTCGTCGCCGCGATGCCCTCGTTCCAGGCGAGTTGCGCCGCCTTGACCTGGAGCATCGTGTACTGGTTGCCGTCCATCCGGGCGTTCATCTGGTCGAGCTGGTCGAGGAAGGTCTGGTAGGCGCTCGCCGGTTCTGCTGCGCTCCTTTTCGGTTGGTCCGGCGCCGGCTTCCACTTCTTGCCCGTCTTCTTGGCATCGGCATCCGACCCCACATCGAAGCTATCCGCACCAAGAGCCAGTGCGATGGCTTTCTTCCTGGACGTGGCCCATAGCTCTGCGTTTCTTACCGAATTCGCAGCGATGTGGTCGGCTGCGCTATTCCATCTGCTCTTGACGTCATCCGGAATGGACGCCAGATCCTTCCACGCCTCGTTGACATCGCCGGTTGAAGCCTTGTTGATGGCGCTGCCGACTCGGGAGACCACGTCGGCCATCGATCTGAATGCAGCCTTGACGCCCTCAGCCACATCAACGGCGGCGTCCTTCATGGTGTAGAAGTACGACAAGAGCGTGGCCATCGATGATCTGAAGATCGTGACGACAGCCGGGAAACCCTCCTTGAAATAATTGGCAAGCTCAGTCAGGATCGGCATCATGACGTCCGCCACCGCCTTTTTGAGACCGAGCGCCATCAGTTCGTTTTCACGGTTGAAGACCGCCATGGACTTCTCGTAGGCGGTCGCCGCTTCCTGCGTCCCTGCGCCAACGATCAAGTGGTATTCGGCCAGCTTTTCTCGGGCTTCGTCTGTTTTCTCTGTCGTGATCGAGAGCGCGTCGGCGATCTGCTGGTAGCTCCCCATGCCGATGGCCGCCGCGGCGGCGTTGCGGTCGTAGCCTTCCGTGTAGGCGTCGAGCGCCGTCTTGACGTTCTTCAGGAGGTCCTGCTGTGACAGGAGTTCGCCGTTGGCGTCCTTGTATTGGATGCCGAGGCGGTCGAGTTCGTTGGTGTGGGTCCGCGCCGCCTTCGTCGCGGCTTCGAGCGTCGAGACATAGGCGCTGCTGCCCACACCCGCGCCCTTCATGGCTTCGTTGAGTGCCGAGGCGTGGTCGGCGGAAACCTGCAGACCTTCCTGCAGCGACTTCACTTCCCTGCTGAGCGCGATGACTTCGTCAATGGTTTCGTTGGCGTATTTCTTGCCGGTGAACATCGAGGAAGCGAAATCCGCGAACTCGGCCACGACCTTGTATGCCGCGTAGGCGGACGAGATGACCACGGCGGAAATTCCCGTCGCGATCGCAATGCCGACGATGGCCAGCTTGCTTTCGACGTAGCCGAAAAGCTGGTCCATCCAGCCATGCGCCTCCTCGGCTCCCCGCGAGAATCCCTCGGAGATGGCGTCAGCGATCTTCTCGGACCATGACGAGGCGTCCACCTTCTCGGCGGCGGTGTTGATGCTGTCGATCGCTTCCGACGACTGGCCGGCGGCGTTCATGATGCGGTCGTTCGCCGCCTCGAAGTCGCCCGCCATCTTCTGCGACGACTGGCCGGCAGCGACGGAGGCGCGGTCGAAGGCGGTCTGGAACTGGTCGGCGTTGGCCGCCGCGGCAGACAGGCTGGCGTCGGCGATGTCGGCTGACTTGCGCATGGCCGCTTCGAACTTGTCGATGTGGGCGTTGATTTCGACGTGGATCAGGGAGAGCATCGTTCACTCCGGTGGAATGCCAAAGATCGCCGCGTCGGCCCAGGCGGCGAGTTCGTCGTCGGATAGCGTCTGTGCTTCGGCCTGCGGCGCCTGCTCTGGCCGATCCAGGTAGGGCATGAAGTCGGCCGGAATGGCCGGGTCGGCGCCCTCGGCGCGCAGCTTGCCGGCGTAGTTGGCAATCGTCGAAGCGACGATGCCGGCGCGCAGATCCGCCCGGTCTTCGCCCCAGGGCTCGATCTGGTAGTACCAGCACCACTCCTGGAATTCGGCGTAGGACAGGACCGCCCGGAGTTCCTGGATCGTCCGCCCCATCGCCAGCGCAAGGCGAAACAGCATGCGGCGCTCCGGGCTGGCCCTCAGTTTTTTGCGGCATCCTCCCTGACCGAGAAGCCGTTGACGGTCATGACGGCCGAGACCAGTTCGCCGATGCGCGACTGCGCCGACGCGCGCAGGGCCGGCAGGTCGGCGGCGGTGAAGGTCGGTGTGCCGGTGTCGTCGACGACCGAGGCAATGACCAGATGGAAGCCGAAGTCGGCTTTCTGCGCCTCGGTCTTGCACGCTTCCCGAATCTCGGAGACTTCCGGCGCGCTGAGTTCGCGCAGGCGGACGGTACCGACTCCGGGAACGTCCCGGTCGATGATCTGGGGCGCGAAGAGCGCGAGCAATGCGGCTTTGTCGAGAGACATGGTGGTTCCTTTCTGGAGTGTGTCGGAAGAGGTCAGCCGCGGAAGATCGGGCCGGTGACGACGATCGTGGCCGAACTGC
>DAORCC010000205.1:0-4058 GCA_035345235.1 Azospira sp. | reverse complement strand
CCTACGACTCCGTCCCGACGATGGTTCGCCGCATCAACAACACCTTCAAGCGCGCTGACGAAATCCAGTGGTCGCGCGGCGTCAACGAAGGCGACAAGGAATTCATCGACTACTTCCTGCCGATCGTTGCCGACGCGGAAGCCGGCTTCGGCGGCGTGCTGAACGCCTTCGAACTGATGAAGAACATGATCACCGCCGGCGCCGCCGGGGTGCACTTCGAAGACCAGCTGGCTGCCGCCAAGAAGTGCGGCCACATGGGTGGCAAGGTGCTCGTCCCGACCCAGGAAGCCATCGAGAAGCTGATCTCGGCCCGTTTCGCCTCCGACGTGCTGGGCGTGCCGACCCTGATCCTGGCCCGTACCGATGCCGAGGCCGCCAACCTGCTGACCTCGGACCACGACGCCAACGACAAGCCGTTCTGCACCGGCGAGCGCACCCAGGAAGGCTTCTACCGCGTCAAGAACGGCCTCGAGCAGGCCATCTCGCGCGGCGTCGCCTACGCCCCGTACGCTGACCTCGTCTGGTGCGAAACCGGCGTGCCGGATATCGGCTTCGCGCGTGAATTCGCGCAGGCCGTGCTCGCCGCCAACCCGGGCAAGCTGCTGTCGTACAACTGCTCGCCGTCGTTCAACTGGAAGAAGAACCTCAACGACAAGCAGATCGCTTCCTTCCAGGAAGAACTGTCGGCACTGGGCTACAAGTACCAGTTCATCACGCTGGCCGGCATCCACATCAACTGGTACAACACCTTCCAGTTCGCCAAGGCCTACGCTGGCGGCGAAGGCATGAAGCACTACGTTGAAATGGTCCAGGAACCGGAATTCGCCGCTCGCGAACAGGGCTACACCTTCGTCTCGCACCAGCAGGAAGTCGGTACCGGCTACTTCGACGACGTCACCACCGTCATCCAGGGCGGTACGTCGTCGGTCAAGGCCCTCACCGGCTCGACCGAAGAAGAGCAGTTCCACTAAGCCGCGCCGCTTCGGCAAAAAAGGCCGCCCTCGGGCGGCCTTTTGTTTTCCCCGGGTACTCAGTAATCGTCAGGCACATCCTCACCGCTACCAGTGACTATCGCGAAGACGGCTTCGCGATAGTCGTCGTCGATCGGCAGGGTCGCGAGCAGCGCCTCCCACGAGACGTGCGGCAGGAAGGCACGCACCGCCACAACATCCGACGGCAGGGCCGGATTCCGCGGATTGGCCTGCAGGTGGCGGGCCGCATCGGAAGCAATGCGGGCGATATTGGCGCGCGGCGTATCCGCCCCTTTCACCAGCTGCATGATCAGCGGCGGCAGGGCCCAGGTTTCGATCAGACTGACCGACAGCTGCTTGAACGTAAAGCCGGCAACCTGCTGCTGCGCCTGCACGTTGCGCGTCGCACGGCCACTCTTCAGTTCCTCGAGCGCGCGTTGCGGCAGTTCCGGGAAGAAGGCCCACAGCATCAGCTCGCCCATTTCACCGAGCAGGGCGGCGAGCGCCACCTCTTCCGGCGAAATGTCGGCACGATGCGCCGCCCAGTGCAGCGCGATCGATGCCGACAGCACGGCCCGCGCCTCGCAGCCCTGCAGGCCAAGGTTGGCATCGTCGCAGAGCGGGCTGTCGGCTGCGGCATAGCGCATGCCGCGCACGCCGACCTGCTGCACGGCCCCGAGAATCGTCGTCGTGTCGTGCCCCAGCGTCTGGCTGCGATGCTTTTCCGCGCGGCGCAGCAGGCGCAGCGCCAGGAACGGGTCCTGCATGACGATCTGCGCAAGTTCCTTCGGCGAGACGGCGTCCGCATCGAGCACCTCGATCTGCGCCTTCGAGCGGGGCATGATCGGAATGTCCTTGTCGCGCAGGAAGGCCACCCATTGCGGCAGCCGCCAGTGCAAACGATGGTTTTCCATGTTCACTCCTTCTCCTGTTCGACACCCGGGATCACGTCAGTTCCCAATATTCCGGCCGCCCGTAGGTTTCCTTGAGCAGATCGATGAACAATCGTACACGCAGCGGCAGATGCCGGCGCTGCGGGAACACCGCGTAGATGCCGATCGGCGCCGCCTGATACGCATCGAGGACCGACACCAGCGTACCTTCCTTGAGGTGCTGCCCCACTTCCCACAGCGAGCGCCAGGCCAAGCCGCGACCGGCCAGCGCCCACTCGTGCAGCACGGCACCGTCGTTGCACTCGAAGCGACCACTCACCTTCCAGGTGTCGATCGCGCCACTCGCCGGGTCGCGGAACAGCCAGCCACGCTGCTGGCCGAGCGACAGGCAGTTGTGCTGCGCCAGATCGGCGGGTGACTTCGGCACACCGTGTTCGACCAGATAGGCCGGACTCGCCACCACCATGCGCCGCATTTCCCCAAGCCGCACGCTCACCATCGACGAATCGGCGAGTTCGCCGATGCGAATCGCGCAGTCGATGCCTTCGTTGACGATATCGACGATGCGGTCGGAGAGATCGAGGTTCACCGTCACCTCGGGGTTGGCCTGCATGTAGGTGCCGACATGGGGCGCGACATGCCGGCGCCCGAAGCCGGCCGGCGCCGACACGCGCAGGTGGCCGCTCGCCCGAACGCCGCCGAGCGACACCGCCGCCTCGGCATTGGCCATGTCGTTGAGGATGCGCTGGCAATCCTCAAGGAAGGCCTGCCCCTCGAAGGTCAGGGTCAGCTTGCGCGTCGTGCGCAGCATCAGCCTGACGCCGAGCCGTTCCTCCAGCGCATCGAGCCGCCGACCGACAATGGCCGGCGTCACACCCTCGGCACGTGCCGCGGCCGAGAGGCTGCCGCGCGTCGCAGTGGCGACGAAGGCGGTGATCTGTTTGAAGCTGTCCATGCACTGATTTTATACATTTTGTAAAAGATAAAAGCGATTTTTTCGGTATTAACATCACACTACTTAATCAATACACTTCAGTCCTATACAAGACCCAGTGCCGATTTTTCCGCCATGGATACCTCCCAGATTGCCAGTTTCGCCCTCATCGCTGCCGGCGCCTTCCTTGCCGGCGGCATGAACGCGATCGCCGGCGGCGGCACCTTCTTTTCCTTCCCGGCCCTGTTGGCGGCCGGCGTGCCGCCAGTGACGGCCAACGCCAGCAACACCGTCGCCCTGTGGCCGGCCAGCCTCTCCAGCGCCTGGGCCTATCGCCGGGAAGTGATGCAGCACAAGAAGTGGGCACTCATCCTGATCGGTGTCTCCTTCATCGGCGGCATCTGCGGCGGGCTGCTCCTGCTGGCCACCTCGAACGCTGCCTTCTCGAAACTGATTCCCTGGCTGCTGCTCGTCGCCACCGCCCTCTTCGCCTTCTCCGGCCAGGTGCAGCGCATCGTCGGCTGGGTCAAGGGCAAGCTCGGCGCTGCGCAGTCGAGCGAGCCGGGCAGCATCGGCGGCGCTGCCTTCCAGCTGATCGTCGCCATCTACGGCGGCTTCTTCGGCGCCGGCCTCGGCATCCTCACGCTCGCCGCGCTCTCGATCCAGGGCTTCAAGGACATGCAGGAACTGAACGCGCTGAAGAACGTGGCCTCGGCGGTGAACTACACCGTCGCTGCCGCCACCTTCATCATCGCCGGCGCCGTCAGCTGGCCGCATACGCTGACGATGCTCGTCACCGCCATGATCGGCGGCTACGCCGGCGCGGCCTTCGCCCGCCGCCTGCCGGCAGTCTGGCTGCGCCGCCTCGTCGTCACCGTGGGCAGCGCGCTGACCCTGATCTATTTTTACAAGACCTACCTTTAACTTAACCGCAAGGAGCAACCATGGCCCTGAACCTCCCCGCCGGCGTGCAGATCACTGCCCCGATCAAGCCCGAGTACGAAAGCATCCTCTCGCACGACGCACTGGCCTTCGTTGCCAAGCTGCACCGCGCCTTCGAGGCCCGTCGCCAGGAACTGCTGAAGGCCCGCGTTGCCCGCCAGGCGCGCATCGATGCCGGCGAGATGCCGGACTTCCTGCCGGAGACCAAGGCCATCCGCGAAGGCGACTGGAAGGTCGCGCCGGTGCCGGCTGCACTGCAGTGCCGTCGCGTCGAGATCACCGGCCCGGTCGAGGCCAAGATGATCATCAACGCCTTCA
>DAORCC010000204.1:0-4086 GCA_035345235.1 Azospira sp. | reverse complement strand
ACAAGTGGGCGGGGATCCTGGGCGTTTCGTTTGCCGCCGTACACTGGCTCGTCGAGATGGGGGGTGACATCCTCAAATCCGCGATCGGTCGCGAGGGCCGGCTGCCGAAGGAAAAGTACTCCGGCTTTCTCGAAGTCCTGCGCGACCTGGCCAAGGACATGGGCGAGTGGGCGATCTACGCACTTCTCCTGATGCTGGCCATCACGCTGTGGAAGCGCTTCCCCTACCGTCCCTGGCGCTTCCTCCATCGCGCCATGCCGTTGCTCTATCTGGCCGTCGCCTTTCATGCCGTGCTGCTGGTGCCGCGCGACTACTGGCTGCAGCCCGCCGGTGCCCTGCTCGCGGCGCTGATCGCGGCGGGCGTCTACGGGGCCATTCGTTCCCTGCTGGGGGGTATTGGTCGTGCTCGTACCGCCAGTGGCGAAGTGCTGGCCGTCGAGCAGGCGGCGGCTGACGTCACCACCGTTCGCTGCCGGCTGGATCGCAGCTGGCGCGGCCATCGCCCGGGACAGTTTGCCTTCGTCACCTTCGACGCCGGCGAGGGCGCCCATCCCTTCACCATCGCCAGCGCCGATCACGGCGACGGCGTCGTCGCTTTCGAGATCAAGGCGCTCGGCGACTACACCCGCGCGCTCGGATCACGCCTGCGCGTCGGCCAGCCGGTACAGGTCGAGGGGCCGTATGGCTGCTTCGATATCGAACGCCGCGACCCGCAAGCCCGCCAGGTGTGGATCGCCGGCGGCATCGGCGTCACCCCGTTCCTCGCCTGGCTCGAATCGCTGCAGGCCGATCCCGCCCGGGCGCCGAGCGCCGAGCTGCATTACTGCACCCGTGACCGTGAGCGCGACGCCTTCGTGCCGCGCCTCGAAGCGCTCTGCTCGCCACTGCGCGGCATCCGCCTGTACGTCCACGGCGCCCGTCAGGGAGATGCCCTGCAGGCGGCGGCACTGGGCGACGTGAAGAATGCCGAGTTCTGGTTCTGCGGACCGACCGGGCTCGCCGAAGCGCTGCGTGCCGGCCTCACGCGAATGGGCCGCCGGCCGCGCTTCCATCAGGAAGCCTTCGAGATGCGCTGAAACTGCCGCACCCATTTCGCCGGCGGCGATAGGCGCTGCCGGTCTATCCACCCGAAAGGAGAAACCACGATGATTCAACACCAACTGCTGCTCGCTTCACTCTGCCTCGCTCTGGGCGGTCCGGCCCTGGCCGCCGGCGGTGAACATGCGCACGGGCATGGTCACGGCGCCCCTGCGCAGCTGCAGCTCGATGCCGGCAAGAAATGGCCGACCGATTCGGCGCTGCGCGAGGCAATGGGCAAGCTCCGCACGACCATGGCGGCCGCGCTGCCCGACATCCACGAGAAGCGCCTGGCACCCGAGGGCTATGCCGCGCTGGCGAAGAACGTCGAGCAGGAAGTCGGCAACATCGTCGCCAACTGCAAGCTTGATGCCCGGGCCGATGCGCAACTGCACCTGGTCGTGGCCGAGCTGCTCGATGGCGCCGGCAAGATGGCGGGCAATACGAAGAAGGCCAAAGGTGGCAAGCCGCGCGACGGTGCCGTGCAGGTGATCGGCGCGCTCGACAAGTACGCCGCCTACTTCGACGATCCGGGCTTTGTACCGATCGCACACTGATTCATGTGCGAATGGCGCCAGCGGCCGGAAAAACCGGCCGCTGGCGCTTGCAGTGCCGGCACCGTTCTGGGCGATAATGCGCCCATGACCGCTGCATTGATCGATCCCGCCCGACTGAAACCGCTGCTCGGTGCCTTGGCGCCGCGCTTCGATGTCGACGCGCTCGCCGAAGGCAGCTCCTCGAGCGACCTGCTGCTCGAGCGCGCATCGCGAGGTGCCGGTTCCGGCAGTGTGCTCGTGGTCGACCGGCAAACGGCCGGCCGCGGCCGCCGGGGCCGACTCTGGCAATCGTCGCCCGCGGCGAGCCTGACCTTCTCCGTCTTGTGGCGCTTTGACGGCGGCGTCGAGCGGCTGGCCGGTCTCTCGCTGGCCGTCGGCGTCGCGCTGGCACGGGCACTGTCGTCGCTGGGCGTTGCCGGCGCCCGCCTCAAGTGGCCGAACGATTTGCTGCTCGACAGTCGCAAGCTGGCCGGCATTCTGGTCGAGCTTTCCAGCGAACGGCGCGGCATGGTGGCGGTGATCGGCATCGGACTCAACCTCGCGCTGCCGGAGACGGAGGCCCCCCTCGACGTGGCGCCCGCCGCGCTTGCCGAGGCCTTGCCGAAGGTGCCCGACCGGCATCTCCTGCTGGCGACGATCCTGGCCGAACTGGCGCCCGTCCTCGATCGATTTGCGGCGGAGGGCTTCGCGGCGCTGCGCGATGACTGGCAGGCACTGCATGTCTGGCAGGGGCACCCGGTCAATGTCCTGCGCGATGGTTGCGTCGAAATGTCCGGCCGCTGCCTCGGTGCCGACATCGATGGCGCGCTCCTGATCGATACGACCCATGGCATCGAGCGTTGCCTGTCGGGCGATCTTTCCTTGCGGGAGGCCTGAATGATCGCCGCCATCGACGTCGGCAACAGCCGGATCAAGTGGGGCCTGCACGATGGCCGCGACTGGGCGGCCTGCGGCGTGCTGGCGACGGCCGATGTCGCGTGGCTGAAGGAAGCGGTCGAAGACTGGCCGAAGGATGCACTCGTTGTCGTCTGCAATGTCGCCGGGGTCGCGATCGGGCGTGAAATCGATGCCCTGCTCACGCGACTGCAGCGTACGGCCATTCATTTCTGCGCGTCGTCCGAATGCTGTGACGTGCTCAATGGCTACGACGCGCCATCGCAGCTTGGCGCCGACCGCTGGGCCGCCCTGGTCGGCGCGCGCGGCTTCTGCGAGCGGGATTGCCTTGTCGTGTGCGCCGGTACCGCGACGACGATCGACCGGCTCGACGCCGACGGCCGTTTCGTCGGTGGCGTCATCCTGCCCGGTTTCGACCTGATGCGTTCGGCCCTGGCCGGCAATACCGCCCAGTTGCCGCTGGCCGAGGGCGAACTGCGTGCGGTGCCGACGAATACGATGGATGCCATCATCAGCGGCTGCCTCAATGCCCAGCTCGGCGCCATCGAGCGCCTGTTCGCGCCGCTGGCCGATTCTCCGGGGGCCTGCTGCCTGATCACCGGCGGTGCGGCGCCTCGCCTCTTGCCGCATCTGCGCATGCCGGTGCGCCACGAGGAAAGCCTGATCCTCACGGGTCTGGTACGCTATGCCAATTCACTGGGTGCGGATGCCTGACTTCTGATTCCCGAACCGGATGCCCGAGACCCGATAGGAGGCCCCACGTGCTTACCCACTTCATGACCGCGCTGCCCTCGTTCTTCGCCTACTTTGGCGTCGCCATCGCGATGATCGCCGTCTTCCTGCTGGTCTACGTGAACGTCACGCCGTACGCCGAAGGTACGCTGATCCGTGAAGGCAACGTGGCGGCGGCGATCAGCCTGTCGGGCTCGCTGTTCGGCTTCGTCATGCCGGTGGCCAACGCCATCGCGCACAGCGATACGCTGGCCGATCTCGCCGCGTGGGGTGCCGTCGCCGGCATCGTACAGATCCTCGCCTACCTCGCCGTCCGCTTCGGCTTCCCGCAGCTCAATACCGACATCCCGGCCGGCAAGGTGGCGCCGGCGATCTTTCTCGCCGTTGTTTCGGTGAGTGTCGGCCTGATCAACGCCGCCTGCATGAGTTACTGATCGAGATTCAAACAACCTGGAGACAGACATGGCCCTCATGGATTTCATCAAGAAACAGTTTATCGACGTCATCCACTGGACGGAGGACGGCGACGACGTGCTCGCCTACCGCTACCCGATGCAGGACTTCGAGATCCAGTACGGCGCACAGCTCACCGTGCGCGATTCGCAGATGGCCGTGTTCGTGAACGAGGGCCAGGTCGCCGATGTCTTCGGCCCCGGCATGTACAAGCTGACGACGCAGACGCTGCCGCTGCTGACCAACCTGAAGAACTGGGACAAGCTGTTCGAATCCCCGTTCAAGTCCGAGGTCTACTTCTTCTCGACCCGCCTGCGCCTCGACCGCAAGTGGGGCACGCCGAACCCGATCACCATCCGCGACAAGGATTTCG
>DAORCC010000203.1:0-4140 GCA_035345235.1 Azospira sp. | reverse complement strand
CACGTCAGGTCTCCTCCGTCTGCGATGCCTGCGATATCGGCGCCTTGTCGAAGGTGCGCTCGCCGATGGGCACGGCGAAGCCGCGCCGTTTCCTGAGGATCACCCCGACCGGGCACACCTGCAGCGCCTTGTCGTCGAGGCCGACATCGGTATCCGCCAGCTGGCCGGAGGGCGAATTCACGATCAGCTTCGTGCCGATGCCTCGCCCCGAGAGCGCGAAGACGAACTTGCGGTCCACATCGCGGCTGGCGCGCACGCACAGCGAACAGAGAATGCAGCGGTTGAAATCCAGCAGCACCTCGGGATGAGAGGCATCGACCGGGCGGCTCGGGTAGAAATGGTCGAAATGCGGCGTCATCATGCCGAGTTCATAGGCCGTCGCCTGCAGCTTGCAGTTGCCGCTCTTTTCGCACGACGGGCAGAAGTGGTTGCCCTCGACGAACAGCATCTGCAGCAGCGTGCGCCGCTCGGCATTGAGCTCCTCGGTATCGCTCTCGACCACCTGCCCCGCCGCGGCCTGCGTCGTGCAGGAGGCCATATGCCGGCCGTTCACCTTGACGGTGCACAGCTTGCAAGAGCCATGCGGCTTGAACTCCGGGTGATAGCAGAGATGCGGAATCCATTTACCATCGGCCTGCGCCGCCTGGATGATGGTCTGCCCTTCGCGGAAAGGGATTTCCTTGCCGTCCAGCGAAAAGGTCGTGCTCATGGCTGTGCTTCCTCGAAATGCACCGGGAGATGTGCGCCTTCGTCATCGCGCCCCGTCATCTGCCGGGCCGGGGCCAAGGCGCGATCGAGATCGAAGGCCGGCTCGAAGGCCGCATTGGAAAGTCGCCGCTCGTAGGCCGGACGGAAGCGTGCAATCGTATCGAGCACCGGATTGCAGGCAGAGTGCCCGAGGCCGCAGTGGCTCATCTGCTGCAGGATGTGGTTCATGTGCTCGATTTCCGCGAAGTCATACGGAGACCCGTGGCCGTTGGCCAGCTTGTCCATGAGGTTCTTCAACAGCGAAGTGCCGACACGGCACGGCGTACAGAAACCGCAGCTCTCGTGCGCGAAGAAATGCGTGAAGTTGCGGGCCACCTCGAACATGTCGCGCGTCGCATCGAAGACCATGAAAGCGCCCGCCGACGGGACATCCTCAAAGGCAATCCGGCGCCCGAATTCGGCGACGTTGACGCAGGTCCCCGAGGGACCACCGACCTGTACGGCCTGCGTTTCCGAGGCGCCACAGGCCAGCAACACTTCGCCGATCGTGACGCCGAACGGGAATTCGTAGACACCGGGCGCGGCCACGTCGCCGGAAATGGAAAGCAGCTTGGTGCCCGTCGATTTCTCGGTCCCGATCGCGGCGAACCAGTCGCCGCCCTTCTGTGCGATCAACGCCGAGCAGGCGAAGGTTTCGACGTTGTCGACGACGGTCGGCTGATCGAGGTAGCCATTGGTCACCGGAAAAGGTGGCCGGTTGCGCGGCGTGCCGCGCTTGCCCTCGAGCGATTCGATCAGGGCGGATTCCTCGCCGCAGACATAGGCACCGGCGCCGAGATGGATCTCGATGTCGAAATCCGCACCGGCGACGCCAAGGATGCCCTCCCCGAGCAACCCCGCTTCACGTCGCCGCATCAGCACCGCCTCGAGCTTTTCGAGCAGATGGCGATACTCGCCGCGCAGATAGAGAAATCCGCGCCGGGCACCAACCGCCATCGCCGCCACGGTCATGCCCTCGAACACGAGATCGGCGTGGCTGTTGAGCAGCACGCGATCCTTGAAGGTACCCGGCTCACCCTCGTCGGCATTGCAGACGACGACGCGACAGCCCCCAACCGGCACCGGCGCATTGCGGCAGGCATCCCATTTCAGTGCCGTGGAGAAACCGGCCCCGCCACGCCCGCGCAGGCCGGAGCGGCGCAACTCGTCGATCACGACGGCCGGCCCGGCCAGGCCCTGCGGCAGACCTTCACGCCACGAGCGCGAATTGGAAGCGTCGAGTCCCGTCGGCTGGATGCGATCGCGCACCGCCTTCAGTGCGTCACCCGGCTGCAGGCCGGCATCGAGCAGGATGTCGCCGCGGCGGACATGGTCGGCCACGACGAACAGTTCGGCAGGCCAGCCCGCCAGTGGCACCTCGCCCCGGATCAGCTCGCAGAGCTGGTCGATGCGCGCCTCGTCAAGGCGAGGGATGACACGGTTGTTGACCAGCAGCGCCGGCCCCTGGTCGCCCATGCCGATGCACGACGTGGTGCCGACGCTGACCAACCCGTCCTCGGAAACCTTGCCGGCTTCGACCCAGAGACTGCGGCACATGCGCTCCATCAGTGCCGCACTGCCCTGCATGCGCTCGATGATGTTGTCGGCGAAGAGCACGCGATAGCGGCCCTGCGGACGCGTGGAGAGGAAACTGTAGAAACCGGCGACCCCCTCGATCTTCGAGCGCGGCAGGCTGAGCGCCTGCGCCAGCTGTTCGACCGCCGCCGGCGGAATCCAGTCGAGCGCTTCCTGGGCCTCGCGCAGTATCTGCAGCAGGGCCGTCGGATCGCGACGCCACTTGTCCAGTATCGGCGCCAGGACGGCGGCGACTCGTGCCGGCCGGGGCTCCCGGTAGTTATTCCCGCTTTCGCTCATGAGAAACCTTCTGCCTCCCTGAATGCATCCAGACGCCCTCAGACTAGCCCGATGCCGGCGCCATGCTCTGACCTAGATCAAGCACTGCTGATGTGCACGTGCATCAATTTCACAGAGCACCATTTTTTCTTGACACGCATATGAATCAAGACATGACCGGCAAGTTGTATGCCGCATCGCAACAACCTATACTTTGAACTGATCGATCGACAATGGAGCACAGCATGAACAGTAACGTCAGCAGCGACCAGTATCTCGAGAACAAGACCTTCGCGGAGATCAAGGTCGGCGACAGCGCCTCGCTGGTCCGTACGCTGCGCCCCGAGGACATCCAGCTTTTCGCCGTCATGACCGGCGACATCAATCCATCGATCGTCGATCAGGAGTTCGCGCACAGCGGCATCTTCCGCGAGGTCATCGCGCACGGCATGTGGTCCGCCTCGCTGATTTCCACGGTACTCGGCACCCAGTACCCCGGCCCGGGCACCATCCTTGTCGACCAGTCTGTGCGCTTCGTGCGCCCGGTCACGATCGGCGACACGATCACGATCACCGTCACGGTCAGGCAGAAGTTCGATCACAACCATCACGTGCTGTTCGAGTGCAGCTGCACGAACCAGGAAGGCGTCCCGGTCATCCAGGGCACCGTCGAGGCGCTCGCCCCGCTCGAGAAGATCAAGCGCCAGCGCGTCGTGTTGCCGGAGGTGCTGATCTCGAACAAGCATGGCCGCTACCAGCAGTTGATCGCGCGGACGCACGGCATGCCGCCGATCGACATGGCAGTGGCCCACCCCTGCGACGTCGAATCCCTGAAAGGACCGCTGCTGGCCGCTGAAGCCGGCCTGATCGAGCCGATCCTGATCGGCCCTGAGAGCAAGATCCGTTCGCTCGCCGAGGAAAACGGGTTCGACATCCGCAACTTCCGCATCGTCAACGTCAAGCACAGCCACGAAGCGGCCGCGATGGCGGTGACGCTGGTCAGGAACGGCGATGCCGATGCGCTGATGAAGGGCAGCCTGCATACCGACGAACTGATGGCTGAGGTCGTCTCGCGGGCCGGCGGCCTGCGTACGGAACGTCGCCTGTCGCATGTCTTCGTGATGGACGTCCCGACCTACCCGAAGCCGCTGCTGATCACCGACGCGGCGATCAACATCGCGCCGACGCTGGAGGAAAAGGTGCACATCGTGCAGAACGCGATCGACCTCGCACGCATCCTTGGCTACGAGGAACCGAAGGTCGCGATCCTTTCGGCCGTCGAGACGGTCAACCCGAAGATCCAGTCGACGCTCGATGCCGCGGCCCTCTGCAAGATGGCCGACCGCGGCCAGATCAAGGGCGGCATCCTCGATGGCCCGCTCGCCTTCGACAATGCGGTATCGATCGGCGCCGCCAAGACCAAGGGCATCAAGTCGGCCGTTGCCGGCCATGCCGAAATCCTGATGGTGCCGGACCTTGAGTCCGGCAACATGATCGCCAAGCAGCTCGAGTATCTGGCCAATGCGCTGACCGCCGGCG
>DAORCC010000202.1:0-4143 GCA_035345235.1 Azospira sp. | reverse complement strand
CCAAGCGCGCCCAGGATCTCGGGCGCGAGAAGAAGTCGCTGGAAGCCATCGTGCTCGTGCTGGAAGAGGTCGAGGCCGGCCTCGCCGACAGCCGCGAACTCTTCGACATGGGCAAGGAAGAAAACGACGACGACACGCTGCACGCCGTCGAGGCCGATGCCGGCACCATCGAGCAGAAGGTCGCCGCCCTCGAGTTCCGCCGCATGTTCAACAACCCGCAGGACCCGAACCCCTGCTTCCTCGAAATCCAGGCCGGCGCCGGCGGCACCGAGGCGCAGGACTGGGCGTCGATGCTGCTGCGCATGTACGTGCGCTACGGCGAGCGCAAGGGTTTCTCGGTCGAAGTGCTGGAAGAGTCGGAAGGCGACGTCGCCGGCATCAAGAGCGCCACGGTGCGCTTCGCCGGCGATTACGCCTACGGCCACCTGCGCACCGAGACCGGCATCCACCGCCTGGTGCGCAAGAGCCCGTTCGACTCGAACGCGCGTCGCCACACGTCGTTCACCAGCGTCTTCGTCTATCCGGAAGTCGACGACTCGATCGAGATCGACATCAACCCGGCCGACGTGCGCACCGACACCTACCGCGCCTCGGGCGCCGGCGGCCAGCACATCAACAAGACCGACTCGGCGGTGCGCCTGACGCACACGCCGACCGGCATCGTCGTGCAGTGCCAGAACGACCGCTCGCAGCACCGCAACCGCGACGAGGCCTGGAAGATGCTGCGCGCCCGCCTCTACGAGCACGAACTGCGCAAGCAGCAGGCCGAGCAGCAGAAACTGGAGGACGCCAAGTCCGACATCGGCTGGGGCCACCAGATCCGCTCCTACGTGCTCGACCAGTCGCGCATCAAGGATCTGCGCACCAACCACGAAGTCGGCAATACGCAGGCGGTGCTCGACGGCGACCTCGACGACTTCATCGAAGCCAGCCTCAAGCAGGGAGTCTGATCCATGCAGCTGAAAACCGTTCTTTCCGCATTCCTGCTCGCCGGCGCCGCCACGATGACACTTGCCGGCGGCATCGAGAGTTTCGTCGGCAAGTCGCCGTCGCGCCTGCTCAAGCAGGAACCGCAATTCGCCAAGGCGTACCGCGCCGCGATCAAGGACCAGGAACTGCCCGAATGGACGAACCGCCTCGCCGTCGGCTTCCCGACCGAGCGCGTCGAGATCGAAGGCAAGACGATGTTCCTGACCTCGGCCTGCAGCCCGCAGGGCGGCTGCAAGGATGAGCGCATCTACCTCCTCTACGTGCCGGACGAGAAGACAATCACCGGCTTCTTCTTCCTGTCGCCGAACGCCGATGCCCCCGGGGACTACCGCATGGCGCTGTCGCGCTGGCTCGGCCCGGTGCCGCCCAAGGCCCGCAGCGACTTCCTGCTGCAGCGCGCACTGCAGGATGCGCAGGATCCGGAGAAGGATCCCGCGAAGCTGCCGCTCGCCGAACCGAAGCCCTGATCAATCCATTTGACCTCATTGACGATTGCGAGACACATCATGTCCGAGCAAACCCAGAACACGACCGAAGCGAAACAGGACGTCCAGGACGAAAACCAGCTGATCGCCGAGCGCCGCGCCAAGCTCGCCGAGTGGCGCAAGACCGGGAAAGCCTTCCCGAACGACTTCTCGCGCGAGAACCTCGCCGGCCGGCTTGACGAGCTGTACGCCGCCAGGGATGGCGCCGAACTGGAAGCCAACCCGATCGAGGTCAAGGTCGCCGGCCGCATGATGCTCAAGCGCGTCATGGGCAAGGCCAGCTTCGCGACGATCCAGGACGTCTCCGGCCGCATCCAGCTCTACGTGACCAAGGACGCGCTCGGCGAGGAAGCCTACGCCGACTTCAAGCACTGGGACCTCGGCGACATCCTCGGCGTCGTCGGCACGCTGATGAAGACCAAGACCGGCGAGCTGACCATCAAGGCCAGCGAGATCCGCCTGTTGACCAAGTCGCTGCGTCCGCTGCCCGAGAAGTTCCGCGGCCTGACCGACACCGAGCAGAAGTACCGCCAGCGCTACCTCGACCTGATGACCAACGAGCAGTCGCGCTTCACCTTCGTCGCGCGCAGCCGCATGGTGCAGTCGATCCGCAACTACATGGTCAACCACGGCTTCCTCGAGGTCGAGACGCCGATGATGCACCCCATCCCCGGCGGCGCCTCGGCCAAGCCCTTCGTCACGCACCACAATGCGCTCGACATGGAGCTCTTCCTGCGCATCGCGCCGGAGCTCTATCTGAAGCGCCTGGTCGTCGGCGGCTTCGAGAAGGTCTTCGAAGTGAACCGCAACTTCCGCAACGAAGGCATCAGCCCGCGCCACAACCCCGAATTCACGATGATGGAGTTCTACGAGGCCTATCAGGACTACAAGGGCCTGATGGACTTCACCGAAGGCCTGCTGCGCCACGCGGCCCGCGAGGCGCTCGGCACCGAGGTCTTCGAATATCAGGGCCGCGTGCTCGACCTCTCCAAGCCCTTCCACCGCCTGACCATCGTCGAGGCCATTCGCGCCAAGCATCCGGGCTTCTCGGAAGCCGAACTGGCTGACGAAGCCTTCCTCAAGGCCAAGATCAACGCCTTCGGCGAATCGGTGAAGCCGGGCGGCCTCGGCAGCCTGCAACTGCAGCTCTTCGAAGCCTGTGCCGAAGCCGACCTGTGGGAACCGACCTTCATCATCGACTACCCGGTCGAAGTCTCGCCGCTGGCCCGTGCCTCGGACGCCAACCCGGAGATCACCGAGCGTTTCGAACTGTTCATCGTCGGCCGCGAGATCGCCAACGGCTTCTCCGAGCTGAACGACGCCGAAGACCAGGCCGCCCGCTTCCAGGCGCAAGCCAAGGCCAAGGAAGCCGGCGACGAGGAGGCGATGTACTACGACGCCGACTTCATCCGCGCCCTCGAATACGGCCTGCCGCCGACCGGCGGCTGCGGCATCGGCATCGACCGCCTGGTCATGCTGCTGACGGATTCGCCGAACATTCGCGATGTGATTCTGTTCCCGCAGATGAGGCACGAGTAATCTCCGTCGCAGGTGTATGCATGCTTCGATACGCCTGTCCTGAGCTGTGTCGTAGGGGCGGCGTTGCTGCCTGCTCGGCGCGAACGGTGGAAATTTCCACCGTTCATCGCCCCCCCTGTCATCGTTCGTCCTGAGTAGCGCATAGCGCGTATCGACGGACCCAATCCCCCCGTGCCAGCCCCCACCAAACACGCCATCGTCCTCGGTGCCGGCCTGGCCGGAACCACCACGGCCAACCGCCTCGCCGCCCGCGGTTACAGGATCACGCTGATCGACGCCGCCGCCGGCCCCGCCGAAGGCGCTTCCGGCAACCGCGCCGGCGTACTGCGTCCCTTGCCGGCGCGCGACGACAGCCTGCTTGCGCAAATCACCCGCGCCGGCTTTCTCGCCACGCGCAGACACCTTCAGGCCCTCGAAGATGAAGGCCTGCAAGCAGAAATCGGCCAACTGTGGGGCAAGACTGGCGTACTTCACCTTGCCCGCGATGCGGTGCACGAAGCAACGCAACGAAACGTCGTCATCGCCCAGAACCCGCCTGCTGACTACCTGCGTTTCGTCGACCGCGACGAAGCCAGCGGCTTGTGCGGTTGGCCGGTCAACGCAGGCGGCTGGTGGTTCCCTGGCGGCGCCTGGGTATCACCGGCCAACTACTGCTGCGCCAACCTGCTGCAGTTCGGCTTCACCAATTTCTGCCCGCTGGGCGTGATCCTGAAGAAGCTGGGCGTGCCCGAAGGCACGGTGGCCTGCTCGCCACGCTGACCCGTCACCCTCCGAGTTGGACAAGAATGGCCACTTCGAACGCTTCCGCCGCCGAGGGCTGCTTCATGTCCGTGCTCACCGACGCTTCCAGCCGAACCGACATCCTGAACCGCCTCAAGCGCGCCGAAGGGCAGTTGCGCGGCATCCAGCGCATGATCGAGGAAGGCGAGGCCTGCATGGACATCGCATCGCAGATGGCCGCCGTGCGCAAGGCGCTGGACAGCACCTACGTGCGCATGACGGTGTGCTTCATGCAGCAGGAGCTGCAGGGGCGCCTCGGGGTCGAGAAGTCTTCCCAGGGCGACCTCGAGCAGCTCCTCGGCGACGTGCAGACGCTGCTGGGGAAGGTGCGATGAACACCGTGCCAGGG
>DAORCC010000201.1:0-4178 GCA_035345235.1 Azospira sp. | reverse complement strand
GTCCACATGAGGCCCGAGAACATCTCCGGCGTTTCCTTGAGGCGCTTGCCACGCCCGGCGCGCACCGCGTCGATGAACTGCTGGTGAATGTCGTTGAGTAGCACCTGGGCAAATTCCTTCTGGCGCGGATCCTGTGGTGAAAACGGATCGAGAAAGCCCTTGTTCTCCCCGGCTGTCAGCAGGCGCCGCTCGACACCGAGCTTGTCCATCGAACCGGTGAAGCCGAAACCGTCCATCAGCACACCGATCGAGCCGACGATGCTGGCCTTGTCTACGTAAATGCGGTCGGCTGCCGCAGCAACGTAGTAGCCTCCCGAAGCACACATGTCCTCGACCACTGCGTGCAACGGAATATCGGGATACTTGGCACGCAACCGCTTGATCTCGTCGTAGATGATCCCTGACTGAACAGGACTGCCGCCCGGGCTGTTGATGCGCAGCACGACGCCGGCCGTGCCCTTGTCCTCGAACGCTGATTGCAGCGACCCGATGATGTTCTCGGCGCTGGCATCCCCCTTGGGTTCAATCGTTCCGTGCAGATAGACAACCGCGGTGTGCTTGCCGTCGCTCAGCTTCTCGGGATGCCCCCAGTCCACGAGCAACACCAGTACTGCGACGAAATAGCCAAGGGCTGCCAGCTTGAAGAAAATGCCCCAGCGGCGCTTTGCGCGCTGTTCTGCAAGCGACGCCATCACTACCTTGTCGAGCAGATGGCGCTCCCAGGCAGGGTCGTTCGTATTGTGCGGAGTATTCGGATCGTCCATTGATCACTCAGTCAGGGTCAGGTACACATTGCCGTCCCGCTCGGCGACGGGAATCTTTGCAAGCCCACGGCCGTTACAACGGCCACCCAGGCATTGCCCGGATTCCGGCGCATAAAGCGCACCGTGCGTAGCGCAGATCAAGTATAGCTTGGAATCGTCGAAGAACTCGCCGTGCTGCCAGTCGAGTTCGACCGGCACGTGCCCGCAGCGGTTGAAATAGGCAAATACGCGGCCGTTAAAGCGAATGACGAATGCCGGCTCTTCGACGCCGTATCGCGTTACAGTGAAACGCACACCGGGGCCGCCATCAACGACGGAATCGCTCGAACAGATCAGGCGTTCCGGCTGAACCATTCGCGCAATTCCTCTACGTCGTGCAAACGAGCCAGGGGCTCGAGCGCATCCAGCGATTCCGCGGGATGCGCACCATAGGCGACCGCCAGCGATGCAACGCCTGCATTCTTCGCCATCTGCAGGTCATGCGTCGTGTCGCCGATCATCAATGTGCGCTCCGGCAGCACCGCAAATGCAGACATCAGTTCTTCCAGCATCTGCGGATGCGGCTTCGAATGGCATTCGTCGGCACAGCGGGAGTCATGGAAATAGGGCCCGAGGCCACTCACCTTGAATGCGCGATCGAGGCCGAGTCGGCTCTTTCCGGTGGCAACCGCCAGCATGAAACCGGCCTCGGAGAGCTCCGCGATCATCCGCTCGGCGCCGGCAAACAGCATCAATTCATGGTCACGCGACAGATAGTGGTGACGGTAGCGATCGATCATTTGCGGGTAACGCTGCTCAGGTAGATCGGGCACCGCATGACGCAGGGCGTCCCCCAGGCCCAGGCCGATCACATGCCGGGCTCGCGAATCCGGGGGCTCCGCGATGCCGAGGTCGCGACAGGCCGCCTGGATGGCGGCGACGATCGCGCCTGCCGAGTCCATCAGCGTACCGTCCCAGTCGAACACGAGCAGGTCAAAACGTTTCGCCATAATCCTTCTCTTCATTGGCAGACAGCCGCGTGAGAAACCCCGCCAGCGCATCGGGCAGAGGCGCTTCAAGCGCGACTCGCTCATCCTTCAGCGGATGCGGAAAGTCCATCTTCCATGCATGCAGGAACATCCGCTTCAGACCTGCTGACTGCAAGGCCTTGTTCAGCGCGAAATCGCCGTACTTGTCATCTCCGGCGATCGGATATCCAAGATGCGCCAGATGCACGCGAATCTGGTGGGTTCTTCCCGTCTTCAACTGGGCTTCCAGCAGGCTGAATCGCTCCCAGCGCGCGAGCAGACGGAAGACCGTATGCGAGAACTTGCCATCCTCGGCGACGCGAACGCGCCGCTCGCCGTTATCCAGCAGGTATTTGTGCAGCGGCAGCCGGACATCACGCTTCTTCTCCATCCAGCGACCGGAAACAAGCACCAGATAACGCTTGTCCGCCTGCCGGCCGCCCTCGCGGAACATGTCGTGCAGCGCGGTCAGGGCCGAGCGTTTCTTGCCGACGAGCAGAATGCCGGATGTTTCACGGTCAAGACGGTGCGCTAGTTCGAGAAACCTGGCCAGGGGCCGCTGCTGACGCAGCGCCTCGATGACGCCGAACGAGACGCCACTGCCGCCATGAACGGCAATGCCGGCGGGCTTGTTGACCGCCAGCAGGGCATCATCCTCGAAAAGAATGGGCAGATCGGAGCGCATCATCGCGCCGGCATCGACCTCCTGCTGCTTTTCGGCGATACGTATCGGCGGAATCCGGATTTCGTCGCCTGCCTGCAGGCGATAGGATGCATCAACACGCTTCTTGTTGATCCGGACCTCTCCGCTGCGGAGGATGCGATAGACGTGACTTTTCGGCACGCCCTTGCAAACCCTCAGGAGATAGTTGTCGAGGCGCTGGCCGGCCTCATCTTCGCTGATTTGTGCCCGTGTGACGGAATCTTTGCTTATATCGGGCATTTTTAATATACTGCCCCTGATTTGCGTCCCGGCTTGAAAGGGGCGCCGACCCGTTAGACCGTCGAGCCGCGCTTCATTTAGCGGCAGTTTTCCGGCAGGCCTCAGTCGCCCCTCTTGCACCAACCTGTGCAAGATCATCCAACGCAAATCCTGGTTAAGTTCGCTCACCAAAAGTAGCGATACTACTTGATTTGCGCGTGCCCGGCACGCCGGATCGCCCCGAGCAGATTCCCCGGTCGTGTCGATTTTTCGTCGCGGCCAAAAGAATAAATATTTTCAGCGAGACACCGCTTTAGTTGCCAACCCGGAGAGCCATGCTGCGCCCCACCCACAACTAAACCTGTCGCTACCTGCTTGCGGGAGCTCCGGTCACGCCTACGCGCGGGAGCCCATGCATCATGAAACGCATGCTTTTCAATGCGACACAGGCCGAAGAACTCCGTGTCGCCATTGTCGATGGTCAGAAACTGATCGATCTCGACATTGAATCGGCCTCGAAGGAACAACGTAAGAGCAACATCTACAAGGGTGTCATTACCCGTGTGGAACCCAGCCTTGAAGCGGCTTTCGTCAATTACGGCGAAGAGCGCCACGGCTTCCTGCCGTTCAAGGAAATCTCCCGCATCTACTTCCAGCCTGGTGTCGACGCCTCCAAGGCCCGTATCCAGGACGTCATCAAGGAAGGCCAGGAACTGATCGTCCAGGTCGAAAAGGACGAACGCGGCAACAAGGGGGCGGCCCTGACCACCTTCATCAGCCTGGCTGGTCGTTATCTCGTTCTGATGCCGAACAACCCGCGTGGCGGCGGCGTCTCGCGCCGCGTCGAGGGTGAAGAGCGCAACGAACTGCGCGAAGTCATGGATCAGCTGCAGGTGCCGCAGGGCATGAGCCTGATCGCCCGTACCGCTGCGATCGGCCGCAATGCCGAAGAACTGCAGTGGGACCTGAACTACCTGATGCAGCTGTGGAGTGCGATCGAAGGTGCGGCCGGCACACAGTCCGGCCCCTTCCTGATCTACCTCGAAGGCAGTCTGGTCATCCGCGCCATCCGCGACTATTTCCAGCCGGACATCGGCGAAATCCTGATCGACACCGACGACGTCTTCGAACAGGCCCGCGCCTTCATGGGTACGGTAATGCCGCATAACGTCAGCCGCGTGAAGCGCTACCGTGACGATGTGCCGCTGTTCTCACGCTTCCAGATCGAGCACCAGATCGAGTCCGCCTACTCGCGCCAGGTCAACCTGCCGTCCGGCGGCGCCGTGGTCATCGATCACACCGAAGCCCTGGTCGCCTGCGACGTGAACTCCGGCCGTGCCACGCGCGGCGCCGACATCGAGGAAACCGCGTTCAAGACCAACTGTGAAGCCGCTGATGAAATCGCCCGCCAGCTGCGCCTGCGCGACCTCGGCGGCCTGATCGTGATCGACTTCATCGACATGGAGTCGAGCAAGAACCAGCGCG
>DAORCC010000200.1:2879-4185 GCA_035345235.1 Azospira sp. | reverse complement strand
TTCTCGCAGAAGAACATCAACTGTTCGGTCGCCGAGAGCATCAAGCGCTTCGAGCCGGTGATCTGCGCGGCGCTGGCGCTGGACATGAAGGTGCGCGGCTATGTCTCCTGCGTCGTCGGCTGCCCGTACGAGGGCGCCGTTGCGCCGGAAAAGGCGGCCGAGGTTGCGCAGCGGTTGTTCGAGATGGGCTGCTACGAGGTGTCGCTCGGCGACACCATCGGTGTCGGCAACCCGGTCTCGGTGCAGCGCATGATCGAAGCCTGTGCCCGCACGGTACCGATGAACAAGCTGGCCGGGCACTACCACGACACCTACGGCATGGCGATCGCCAACATCTACGCATCGATGGAGCTCGGCATGCGCGTCTTCGACAGCTCCGTGGCCGGCCTGGGCGGTTGCCCGTACGCCGCCGGCGCGTCAGGGAACGTTGCCACCGAAGATGTCGTCTACCTGCTGAACGGATTGGGTATCGAGACGGGTATCGATATGGACAAGCTCCTGGCCGCCGGCCAGTTCATCCTCGGGCATCTCGGCCGCGAGCCGTCGTCGAAGGCGGCGCGGGCCCTGTGGGCAAGGCAAGGGACGGGTTGCGCATGAGCATCGCCTCTCCCTGCGTTAACGTCTGCCGCATGAATGCCGACAACACCCTCTGCGTCGGCTGCCATCGCACGCTCGACGAGATCGCACAGTGGAGCCGCGCTTCCGACGACGCAAAGGCAGCAATCCTCGCTGCAGTGGAGAAGCGGCGCACCGGACCCGCCCCCGCCGGTGCCGGCCATCGTGCGGATGCCAATCGCTGACGATCCGATGACGGAAGAAGACCCCTATCTCTGCGTCGGCATCTGCATGGCCGATCCCGATTCCGGTTATTGCCTCGGCTGCGGCCGGCCGCCGTTGCCGGTCCCGGCCGGCGCTGTCGTCGTCGAGGCGGTCAAGCCTGCCGCTGCCGAGCCGGCGCCGACCGCCGGCGATCCCGATACCCCGGCATGAGCAGCGTTCCGGTCAAGCTGCCCGACAGCGTGCTCGTGCTCGAGCGCGGCTGGCTGTCGTCGAACAACATCGTCTTTTTCGATGGCGATTCGGCGGCACTGGTCGATAGCGGCTACGTCAGCCACGCGGCGCAGACGCTGGCCCTGCTCGAACGTGCATTGGACGGTCGCTGCCTGACGCGGCTGATCAACACCCATTCGCACTCCGACCACATCGGCGGCAATGCGGCCGTTCAGGCGGCACATCATTGCCATATCACGGTACCGCAGGGAATCGCCGCGACCATTGCCGAATGGGATGAGGATGCCCTGCTGCT
>DAORCC010000200.1:0-2779 GCA_035345235.1 Azospira sp. | reverse complement strand
TACCGCAGGGAATCGCCGCGACCATTGCCGAATGGGATGAGGATGCCCTGCTGCTCTCGCCGCTCGGTCAGCGTGCCGCGCGGTTCACCCATGATGCGACCTACGCGGCCGGCGACAGCTTCGTGCTCGGCGACCTCGCCTGGCAGGCGCTGGCGGTACCCGGCCACGACATGGACGCGCTGGCGCTTTACAACCCGGAGCAGCGCCTGCTGATTTCCGGCGATGCCCTCTGGCAGGACGGCTTCGGCGTCGTCTTCGCTGAGCTGCTGGGCAACCCCGACGGCCTGCGCGTCACGCGTGCCACGCTGGAAATGCTGGCACGGCTGCCGATCGATGTCGTGATACCGGGCCATGGCGCGCCGTTCGCCGATATCCCGGAAGCCTTCGAGCGCGCCTTCCGCCGCCTGGCTGCCTTCGAGCAGAACATCGAGCGTCTGGCGAGGCATGCGCTGAAAGTGATGCTCGCCTTCTTCATGCTGGAGAAGCGCCAGATCCGGCGTGATTCGCTCGCCGGGTTTCTCTCCGGACTCTCCTTCGTCGCCAGCGTCAATGCACGCTACCTCGGTTACGACGAAGAGGCGCTGGCGGACTGGCTGGCGACCGATCTCGTCCGGGCGGGCGTCCTGCAGGAAGACGACGGTCTGCTGATCGCCCGCTAGCGGGGTGTGTCGGGCTCCGGCGACAGTTGGCGCATAATAGTAACTATCACCTATAACAGCGGCTGGCTGGTTTCACTTTCTGGAAGGAAATCCTCATGGACAAATCGATGATCAAGGGCGTCGTCATCGGCGGCGCCGTCGTTACTGCGCTGGCTGCCGGCGGCATGACGGGCTACAAGGCGATGAGCAAGCCTGTTTTTGCGGAAGTACTGGCCGCGAAGGAGGTCAAGGAAACGATCAAGACGCCGCGCGAGGAATGCGAGGATGTTCCGGTCACGAAAAAGGCCCCGGTCAAGGACGAGCATCGCATCGCCGGCACGGCGATCGGCGTCGTGGCGGGCGGTCTCCTCGGCAGCACCATCGGTGCCGGCACGGGCAAGACCGTGGCGACGGTGGCGGGCGCGGCCGCGGGCGGCTATGCCGGCAATCGTGTGCAGAAGAACATGCAGGACAAGGATGTCGAAACGACTACCGAGCGTCGTTGCAAGACGGTTTACGACACGTCGGTGAAGCATCATGGCTACGACGTTACCTATCGCCTGAACGGCAAGGAGGATGTGGTGCGCATGAACCACAATCCGGGCACGCAGATTCCGGTCAAGGACGGCAAGCTGGTCCTCGACCCGCCGGCGAAGAGCTGAAACAAGCGGTGATGGGAGGCCTGCGGCCGACTCCGTGGGGCGGCATTCGCCGCCCGCAATCCGCGTTGCTGCTGGCGCTGCTGCCGGTGCTCGCCGGCGAGGCCGTCGCCCAGTCGCAATGGGTGATGGTCGGGCGCAACGCTGAACTGCGCCTCTTCGTCGACCGCGGCAACGTCGTGCGTGAAGGCGACATCGCCACCATGCAGCAACTGGTCGACTACACGAGTGCGCAATGGGTCGGGCAGAAGGTGATCATGTCGGTGCGCAACGTCGTCGAGTACGACTGTGCGAAGCGCAAGGTGCGCACGGTTGCCGGTGCCGGTTACAGCGAGCAGTTGATGCGTGGCATCCCGGTCAGCGAAGAGCGCCTGCCGGCGGCCGAATGGGTCGAGGTGCCTGTCGGCGGCACCCCGGAACAGTTGTGGAACATCGCCTGCGGGCGAGGATGAAAGCAGGCCCGGGTGCGCTGGCGACGCCTGTCGCTACTGGGCGATCCGGGTCAGCGCGCCGTTCTCGAGCTTGACCCGGTCGCCGGACAGGAAGGCCGGTTTTTCCCCGTACTTCACGTGTCGGATCTCGCCGCTGTCCATGCGCACCGTGACCTGGTACTCCGTTTTTTCCTTGACCTTCTTCTCGACCTGATGCCCGGCGTAAGCGCCGCCGGCAACACCGGCGACCGTCGCCACGGTCTTGCCGCTACCGCGGCCGATCTGGTTGCCAAGCAGGCCGCCGGCGACACCGCCGGCCACGGCGCCGAGGCCGCTGCCTTCCCCTTCGACCTTGACTTCACGGACGTCGGTAACCTGCCCGCAGTTGGTGCAGGCGGCGTGCGCTGAGCCCGCTGCTACGAGGGCGAAAGTGATGAAAAGGGCGCGCAGTGTCTTTTGCATGATTCGTCCTCCATGTGCCGATGGCAAACGTCGATCCTACCCGCGCCACAGGGGTGTCGCCGCATTCCTTGCAGGCCGTATAATCCGCCGGCAGTCTGAGTTACTGCTTCGGAAGCGCGGCGCTGCCATGTGCCGTACGTAAGCTGCCGCGTTACCCGCGCGGCGGCGGTTGACCCACTTTTCGGGAGCCTTGCCATGAACCATCCCCTGCGTCGCCTGGCGCTCAAGGGCGCGTTTGCATTCGCGCTTGTCTCAACCCTCACCAGTCCCGTCATCGCACAGGATACCGTCCTGCGCGTCTCCGCCATCCCGGACGAGGCCCCGACCGAACTGCAGCGCAAGTTCGCGCCGCTCGGCAAGTACCTGGAAAAGGAAACCGGCCTCAAGGTCCAGTTCACGCCAGTCTCCGACTACGCGGCCGTGGTCGAGTCGCTGGCAACGAAGAAGCTCGACCTCGCCTGGCTTGGCGGCTTCACCTTCGTGCAGGCGAAGATCCGCACCAACGGTACCGCCATCCCGATCGTGCAGCGTGAGGAAGACGCCAGGTTCACCTCGAAATTCATCACCGCCGATCCGGCGATCAAGTCGC
>DAORCC010000199.1:0-4305 GCA_035345235.1 Azospira sp. | reverse complement strand
GTCACCACCGCCGTCAAGAACGCCAAGGCCGGTCAGGTCCAGTACCGTACCGACAAGGCCGGTATCGTGCATGCCACGATCGGTCGTGCCTCGTTCGGCGTGGATAAGCTGGAGCAGAACCTGAAGGCCCTGATCGACGCGCTGCAGAAGGCCAAGCCGGCTGCCGCCAAGGGCCAGTACCTGAAGAAGATTGCCGTCTCGAGCACGATGGGCCCGGGCGTGCGTGTCGACCAGGCTTCGCTGGCTGCTGCTTAATTGTATTTCCCCCGGGGGTCCGCCTCCGGGGTTCGAGCTTTGAGCTGTCGCCGATGTCTGGCGGCAGATCGTCAAAGACCGCAGGTGTGAGGGCAAAGTTGGTCCTCACTTAAGCGAAAGGCCTGCGCAGACGGTGTACTCAGAACAGGATATTTGCCTCGCGCAAGCGGGGCTTGCTCCTGATCCAGGTCGCCGTGGGTGCGGCGGGATGTTCCCGTCGCGTGTGGACTTGAAAGGAGAAAGGACCCATGGGTCTCAATCTTGACGACAAGAAGGCCGTAGTGGCCGAGGTGTCGGCACAGGTGCAGAAAGCCCAGACGATGGTCGTCGCCGAATATCGTGGCATTGAGGTTACCGACCTCACCGTGCTGCGGAAGAAGGCGCGCGAGTCTGGCGTGTATCTGCGCGTGCTGAAGAACACCCTCGTGCGTCGTGCCGTTGCGGACACCTCGTTCGCCGGTCTCGCCGAGTCGATGGTCGGCCCCCTGATCTACGCAATTTCCGAAGATGCCGTGGCAGCTGCCAAGGTGCTGAACGATTTTGCCAAGGGCAACGACAAGCTGGTTCTCAAGGCGGGCTGCTACAGCGGCAACGTCCTCGATGAAGCCGGCGTCAAGGCACTTGCTTCCATCCCCAGCCGCGAGGAACTCCTCGCCAAGCTGTGCGGCGTCATGCAGGCGCCGGTCTCGGGCTTCGCCGGTGCGCTTGCTGCGCTGGCCAAGAAGCGCGAAGGCGAAGGCGCTGCTGCCTGATCTCACTACGATACGTTACGCAAGAATCTGATTTAGGAGCTAATTAAATGGCTATCAGCAAAGAAGACATCCTCGAAGCGGTTGCTGGCATGACCGTGATGGACCTGAACGACCTGGTCAAGGCGTTCGAAGAGAAGTTCGGCGTTTCCGCCGCTGCCCTGGCGGTTGCCGCCCCGGGTGCCGGTGGTGGTGCCGCTGCCGCTGCCGAAGAGAAGACCGAGTTCACGGTCGTTCTCGCCGCTGCCGGCGACAAGAAAGTCGAAGTCATCAAGGTCGTTCGTGCCGCTACCGGCCTGGGCCTCAAGGAAGCCAAGGACCTCGTCGACGGTGCTCCGAAGCCCGTCAAGGAAGCGATTCCGAAGGCTGATGCAGACGCCCTCAAGAAGCAGCTCGAGGACGCAGGCGCCAAGGTCGAGATCAAGTAATCTCGCCCTCGCAGGACAGGGCTGGCGGCAGAATTGCCGCCGGCCCTTTTGTGCTTTTCTGGAATCGGGTTCGCTGAATGCCGTTTCAAACACGAATCCAGACAGTGCCGTAGCGGCTAGACGCAAGCAGTCAATGCTTCCGTGTATTCGTTACAGACACCGGATCGGGCAGCTGCCCGGACCGGAACCCAGGAATTATTGCCCACTGAGCTCGGAGCAAACATGACCTACTCCTATACCGAGAAAAAGCGCATCCGCAAGAGTTTCGCCAAGCGCGCGAGCGTGCTTGACGTGCCCTTCCTGCTGGCGACGCAGCTCGACTCCTACACCCAGTTCCTGCAAGCGGCGGTAGCGCCTGCGCAGCGCCGGAACCAGGGCCTGCAGGCAGCGTTCTCGTCGATTTTCCCGATCGTCAGCCACAGCGGAAATGCCCGCCTCGAGTTCGTCAGCTTCCAGCTGGCCGAACCGACTTTCGACGTCAAGGAATGCCAGCAGCGCGGCCTGACCTTTGCCTCGGCCCTGCGCGCCAAGGTTCGCCTGATCATCATGGATCGCGAGGCGCCGGATACGGTCAAGGAAGTCAAGGAGCAGGAAGTTTACATGGGCGAGATTCCGCTCATGACCACGACCGGTTCGTTCGTCATCAACGGTACCGAGCGTGTCATCGTCTCGCAGCTGCACCGCTCGCCGGGTGTCTTCTTCGAGCACGACCGCGGCAAGACCCACTCCTCGGGCAAGCTGCTCTTCTCGGCCCGCGTGATTCCCTACCGCGGCTCGTGGCTGGATTTCGAATTCGATCCGAAGGACATCCTCTTCTTCCGCGTCGACCGCCGCCGCAAGATGCCGGTCACCACGCTGCTCAAGGCGATCGGCCTGACGCCGGAACAAATCCTGCGCACCTTCTTCGACTTCGATACCTTCTTCTTCGGCAAAAAGGCGATCGACTTCGAACTGGTACCGGAGCGCCTGCGTGGTGAAGTAGCCCGATTCGACTTCTGCGACAAGTCGGGCAAGGTCATCGTCGCCAAGGACAAGCGCATCACTGCCAAGCATATCCGTGACCTGGACGCTGCCGGCATCAAGCGCATCGCCGTGCCGGAGGATTTCCTCGTCGGGCGTGTGCTGGCCCAGAACGTCATCGATCGCGAAACCGGGGAAATCCTGGCCGGCGCCAACGACGAGATCACCGAGTCCCTGCTCAAGAAGCTGCAGGAAGCCGGCGTCGAAGAGCTGAAGACGCTCTACACGAACGACCTCGACCGCGGCGCCTTCATCTCGAACACGCTGCGCGCCGACGAAACCGTTTCTCGACAGGCCGCTCGCGTCGCGATCTACCGCATGATGCGCCCGGGCGAGCCGCCGACGGAAGAAGCCGTCGAGATGCTCTTCCAGGGCCTCTTCTATTCCGACGAGCGCTACGACCTGTCGGCAGTCGGCCGCATGAAGTTCAACCGCCGCCTGCAGCGTCCGGACGTGATCGAGCACAAGGTCATGGTTTCGCACGTGCCGTCGAAGAGCGAAGCAATCGTCAATGCGATCATCGAAATCGCCGGCGGCGTCGCCTCGGCGGTCCAGGATCTGCTTGGCGAGCTGCATTTCGGCCCGCGTGCCGTCGCCGAGAACCTGACCCAGGCCGAAGCCGAGGCGCTGGCCGCCAAGCTGAAGTCGCTCGGCGCCAACATCGAGGTTCGCGAGCAACTGACCCTGTCGCCGCGCGACATCGTCGAAGTGATCCAGATTCTCGTCGAGCTGCGCAACGGCCGCGGCGAAATCGACGACATCGACCATCTCGGCAACCGTCGCGTGCGTTCGGTCGGCGAATTGGCCGAGAACCAGTTCCGTGCCGGCCTCGTGCGCGTCGAACGCGCCGTCAAGGAGCGCCTGTCGCAGGCCGAATCCGACAACCTGATGCCGCACGACCTGATCAACGCCAAACCGATCAGCGCCGCGATCAAGGAATTCTTTGGCTCCAGCCAACTGTCGCAGTTCATGGACCAGACCAACCCGCTGTCCGAGATCACGCACAAGCGTCGCGTCTCGGCCCTGGGCCCGGGCGGTCTGACGCGCGAGCGCGCCGGCTTCGAGGTGCGCGACGTGCACGTCACGCACTACGGCCGCGTCTGCCCGATCGAGACGCCGGAAGGCCCGAACATCGGCCTGATCAACTCGCTGGCGCTGTTTGCCCGCACCAACGACTACGGCTTCCTGGAGACGCCGTACCGCAAGGTGGTCGATAGCAAGGTCACCGACCAGATCGAATACCTGTCGGCGATCGAGGAAGGTCGTTACGTGGTTGCCCAGGCGAACGCCACGCTGGACGAGAAGGGCACGCTGACCGACGAACTGGTCACCTGCCGCGAGAAGGGTGAAACGATCCTGTCGACACCCGACAAGGTTCAGTACATGGATATTGCGCCGGGCCAGATCGTTTCGGTCGCCGCCTCGCTGATCCCGTTCCTTGAGCACGACGACGCGAACCGCGCGCTGATGGGCGCCAACATGCAGCGTCAGGCCGTGCCCTGTCTGCGTCCGGAGAAGCCGGTCGTCGGCACCGGCATCGAGCGCACCGTAGCCGTCGACTCGGGAACTGCCGTTCAGGCCTTGCGCGGCGGCGTTGTCGACTATGTCGATGCTTCCCGCATCGTGGTTCGGGTTAACGACGACGAGACCGTTCCGGGCGAAGTCGGTGTCGACATCTACAACCTCGTCAAGTACACCCGTTCCAACCAGAACACCAATATCAACCAGCGTCCGGTGGTGACGGTGGGTGACGTCATCGCCCAGGGCGACGTCGTCGCTGACGGTGCTTCGACCGACAAGGGCGAACTCGCTCTCGGCCAGAACATGCGCATCGCATTCATGCCGTGGAACGG
>DAORCC010000198.1:0-4361 GCA_035345235.1 Azospira sp. | reverse complement strand
GCGCAGGCCAAGGTATGGGGTCTGCCAGCCTTGCATTTCGGTTGCTCCTCGTCTCCCGGGAAGCAGCCAAAGATACGCCGCGCCAGACCGAACAGCAATCCTTGTGAAATCAACAACTTACCGGCCGAGGGCCGCGCCGTTGCTGGCGATGCGAACCGTCACTTTTGACACTGAAATCAAATGGACCCCGTTAGCTGCCGTCAACTCGATACCCTCCTACCGCCGGCGCGATCCGGTAACCCCTGGTCCCAACCCGATCGTGTTCGCCAGTCGCTCAGCGAGTAAGGCTGAGGTTCGCTAGCTTGCTGCTCTCCAGTTCATTGCGTCGGCTACCCAGGGCCTTCCCCGCCCGAACCGTTGAACCGCACGCTCGTTACAGGCGTTGATGCCCCCAAGTACACGCTTCCACCTGAGGGCAGTTTTGGACGAGGTGCCCCTGAGTGTGCTTCCAGCGGTCGCTACCGAGCTCGAGGAAGACGACGGCGCCCGCGGCGAGGTAAGGGATGGCGTGAGCCGCGGGGACTTGCACACGTCGCCACGACGCTACCTCGCTTCAGGTGACCGTACCGGGCGCAACGCCCGACCACGCTGCTTGCAACAGTGCGAGGACTCCGTCGAAGCTCAGGGGCGCGGGGTTCGGGTAGGGGGCCGCGGTGATCTGCTGTGCCGCATGCAGGAGACCGCTCTCCGGCATGCCGAGGGATGCCAGCGAGCGTGGCAGCTGAAGGCGCTGCGCCAGTTCAAAAAGGCCAGCCGGCCCCTCGTCCGAGCCCAGCGCCCGTGCGACGCGATTCATCGCTCCGGGCGCCGCCTCGCGGTTGTAGTGCGCTGCGTGCGGCAACACGACCGAGTGCATCTCTGCATGGGGAAGATCGAAGCTTCCGCCCAGTACGTGGCACGCCTTGTGGTGCAAAGCCATGGTGGTCGACCCGAGCGAGGTTCCTGCAAGCCACGCGCCGTATAACGCGAGCGTACGAGCGTTCTCGTCATTGGGGCAGGCCACCAGCCCTGGCAAGGCCTGGGCCAGGGCCCTGATGCCTTCTTCGGCCATCAATGAAATGACGGGGTTGCCATCTTGCGCGTACAAGGCTTCAACGCAATGTGCGATCGCATTCATTCCACTGCTGGCCGACAGGTTCGAGGGCAGTGACATCGTTAACGTCGGATCGTAGAGAACCGTGCGTGGCAGCACTCGGGGATCACGACCGGTGCGCTTGACGCCCCCGTCCGTGATCCCATAGATGGAGGTCATCTCCGACCCGGCGTAGGTCGTCGGAACCACAATCAGCGGCAGCCCGGAGGTGAGCGCCACCGCCTTTCCGAGGCCAATGGCAGATCCGCCGCCGATCACCAGGCAGGCGTCGGCACCGAGTGCTTGCGCAGTTCGGCGCGCCTCCTCTGCGAGCCCGGCCGGGACGTGGGGCTCGGGCCGGTCGAAGATCCCGGCGACGCGGGCGCCGAGCTGGGCCAACACTGGACTCACCGGGCCCAACGCACTGGGCGTCCCGATCACGAACACGCGCTTGGCGGCGAGGCGGTCGATTTCGTCCGGAGCCCGCCCCACGGAGCCCGAGCCAAAGATGACGCGACTTGCCGAGGCGCAGTAGATGAACGGTTGCATCGGCTTCACTCCTTCTGCACACCAGCCTTGGCTGCAACGCCGCCCCAGAGCGCGACCTCTTTGCTCAGAAAAGTCTGAAACTCAGCAGGCGAGTTGCCGATCGGCGTGAACGCGAGCTCGGACATTCGCTTTTTCACGGCTTCGCTCTTGAGTGCCTTGGCGACGGCAGTATGAAGCTGATCCACGATCTGCGGCGGTGTGCGAGCCGGTGCCAGCAGGCCAATCCATCCGCTGGTGGCGAAGCCGGGGACGCCGGACTCCGCGACCGTCGGAACGTTCGGAAGCAACGGGTCGCGCTGCGCCGAGGCGACCGCGATCGCCCGCAATGAGCCCGACTTCACATTCGTCAGCACACCGGGTAACGAGTCAAACATCAAGGGCACCCGGCCCGCCATCACGTCGATCATGGACGTCGAGCTGCCCTTGTACGGCACGTGACTCAGCGAGATGCCGCTCATCTGCGTGAACAACTCCATCGTGAGATGGCTGGTCGTCCCACTGCCGGCCGATCCGAACGGAACCATCCCGGGTTGAGCGCGCGCACGCTCCACGACATCCTTGGCGGACGCCAGTTGCGAGGCTGGCGCCGTCACCAGCACCTGCGTGACCGAGGCGATATTGGAGATCGGGGCAAAGTCCTTGAGCGTGTCGAAGCCCACAGCCTTGTAGACATGAGGGCCGATGGCCAACGGGCCGCTCGATCCCATGTAGAGCGTGTATCCGTCCGGCGCGGCCTTGGCGGCGAAGGCGGTGCCGATGATGCCGCCGGCCCCAACCTTGTTCTCGACGACGATCGGTTGCCCGAGCGCTGCGGCCAGGTGCTGGCCGATCAGGCGCGCGAGGATGTCCGCACCCTGGCCTGGCGGGAATGGAACGACGAGCCGGATAGGCTTGTCGGGATAGGCGGCAGCCGAGACGGCGGGCAGTGCTGCGGTCAGCAGGCCCGCCGCCAGGCAGGTGAGGGTGGCGCGTCTGCGGGGGTGATTCATGTTGTCTCCTCGGATGGGATGTTGGTGGTGGGTGGTCAAGTTGCGCCAATCAGGCGCAGGGGGTTGTCGACGAGGATGCGATCACGCAGATCCGCCTGAGGAACGAAGGTGCACAGCGCATCCAGGAGGCCGCCGGCATGGGGCATTCGCTGCGGATCGAAGTAGCCGGTGTGGGGCCAATCACTGCCCCACAGAAGACGGTCCGCGGCCACCTCGACGAGGCGCTGTGCAATCGGCTGGACGTCCGCATACGGAGGCCCGAGCCGCGAGATGCGATCGGCACCAGTCAACTTGATCCATATATGCCGGTGAGCGGCCAGGTCCAGCAGCGCCCTGACGGGCGCCTGGTCCATCCCCAGGCCGGGGTCGATGCGGCCGAAGTGGTCAATCACCACCGGCGCTGGGATGTTGGCGATCCATGGCCGCAGGTGGGGCAGCGCCGAGCCAGCAAAGTGAAGTTCGACGAACCAGCCGAGGCCGTCGATGCACCGCATGACGTGATCGAAAACTTTCAGATCCAATTCGCCGCCATGCTGCGGATTGAATGCGAAGCGAACGCCACGCGCGCCCGCCTGATGCAATGCCTTGCAAGCTGCGGGGGTGGCGCTGGCATCGAGTCGCACCACGGCCAGGTAACGGCCTGCTGACTGGGCAACGGCGTCCAGGTCGACCGAATTGTCAAATCCGTGCGTGTTGGCATGCACGACGAAGCCCCGTTCGATGCCCAGCACGTCATGCATGCGCATGCATGCATCGAGTGGGGCATCCGGCGGCGTGTACTTGCGGTTCGGCGCATAGAGAAAACGCGACTGTGGCCCGAGCACGTGGAAGTGCGTGTCCCACGCGCCTTTGGGTAAGGTCCACGAAGGCGGGCGTGTCGAAGCTGGAGCTCCGAGGCAGTCTGGAATGGTCACAATTCTTGCTCGCCGCTAGCGGATATTGTTTGTAAGCCTACATACTAAATCTAATTATGGGATGATTGCAAGCTTGCATGGAAGCGCTATGGGCCATAGAACATTAGACGCGAACGCGTCGCGGGAACGAGCCTCCGCTGAACCGGACGCCTGGTCTTGACCCCATACCACGGACAGGTATTGGCTTGTTTCTCAAGCGTTCACAGGCGCAGGGTTATCCACGGCGGCGGTCGGCGCTTGCGACGAACCGACCGCCGCGGTGGGTAACCCGTGTTCGGTGGCGCGATCGTTGTTCGCGCCGTACTTCTCTTCGTATTTCATCGGTGAGCAGTACCCCAGCGAGGAGTGCAGCCGCCGCGGGTTGTACCAACCTTCGATCCACGTGAACAGCGCCGTTCTCGCCTCGGCTTTGGTCCTCCAGCTGCGCCGATCGAGCAGCTCGCACTCCAGCGTGGCGAAGAAGCTCTCGGCCATCGCGTTGTCGTAGGCGTCGCCCACGGTTCCCATGGAGGGCCGCACGCCCATCTCGCGACACCGTTGGCCGAACGCCAGGCTCGTGTACTGACTTCCCTGGTCCGAGTGGTGAATCACCGACTCGGGGTTTCTTGTGTGCAGCGCCATGTTCAGTGCTGCCAGCACCAGGTTGGCCGTCATCTCCTCGCCCATGGCCCATCCCACCACCTTGCGGCTGAAGGCATCCAGTACCACGGCCAGGTACAGGAAGCCGGCCCAGGTCGGGATGTAGGTCATGTCGGCGACCCACAGCTCATTGGGTGCTCTAGGGGGTCTCCTCGTTTTCAGTGCAATAAGTGACGGTACGCAAAGCTAGCACTGGCG
>DAORCC010000197.1:0-4366 GCA_035345235.1 Azospira sp. | reverse complement strand
GCCGAGGCTTCCACTGCCAACACTCAGGCATCCGAACCGTTAGAAAAACCTGAAGAGTTGCCGCCCGAGGCCAGCGCGGCAAGCGACGACCTCGGCGCCTTGTTCGACTCCGAGCTTGAGGCCGCGTTTTCCCAACCCAAGGAAGAAGGCAATGAACCGGGTTCCGTCAGAAATCCTCAACGAGATCGCCAAGCGGCCGATGCGCAGCGAGGCGATGCGGGCGCTCTTTCAGATGAGCGAGGACGAGAAGGCGCAACACCTGGCGGCGGAGTACCAGTTCCTGACGCAAACCGCCGACGTGGACGGCCTGGCGGCCCTGGCGTATCAGGAGTTGGGGCCGCTTCTGGCGGAGAACGAGGCGATCAGCCGGTACCTGGTGCGGAGCGGCCGGCAGGAGTTGAGAAGCTGCCTGCCGGAGATAACCAGCGTCAAGGAAGCGCTGCTGTACGCCCGGGCGGAGTGGCCGCTTCTGGAGGGGAAAGCGCTGCGGCAGTTGGCGGACCTGCTGGCGGTGGTGTAGGTCCGCGGTCGGCCTCGGAGGCCGGCAAGAGCGCCGCCAAGAATGCCGGGTTGGCGCTGTCCGATGTCGCCAAGGGCCTGAACGCACTGTTCAAGCCCAAGCCGGGTCGTCTCGGCATCGGCCTGCCTTTTGACGAGGACACCTACGCCGCGGCCAAGCCGTACTTCCAGGCCGGACTGGAGCACTTCCGGCAGGCCGGCGCCGACATCGTGGAGATGATGCGCGCCCTGATTGTCGCGCTGCGCGATCAGTTCGGGATGGACAAAGACACCATCGCGGCCATGAAGCCCTACGTGCTGCGCTACATCAGCGACGTGCAGGCCGGACGCGAGGCGATCGAGGAAACCAATCCGCAGCAACTGCCGAAGGACAAACTCCAGCAACAGCAAGCCGCCGAGTCCATCGATGTCATCGTCGGCGACAAGGCGAACATCGACGCCACGCTGCCGTTCCTCACCGAGGGCCAGCGCGAGGACGTGCTCTTTGCCGAGAAGCGGTGGGCCGCGCCAGACGGCTATGGCGTGCTGTTCACCAACGGCACGGGGACCGGCAAGACCTTCCTGGCACTCGGAGCGATCAAGCGCCTCACCAAGCAGGGCAAGGGCAAGGGCATCATCGTCGTGCCGAACGAGGCGGTGATGAACGAGTGGGTGAAGAGCGCGCCGGCGCTCGGTCTGCAGATCAAGCCGCTGTCCGACACCCAGGATGCCGGGTCCGGGATCGCCATCACGACCTACGCCAACTTCGGGCAGAACGACGAGATCGCCAAGCGCGACTACGACTTTGTGGCGATCGACGAAGCGCACCTCCTCATGCTCGGCAAGGACGCCGAGCCAACGAAGGCGCTGGACGCTCTGCGCGCGGTGAGCCTTCACCCAGACGGCGTGCTGCAGCGCGCCGAGATGCAGAACCGGGAACTGGTCGACCGCATCAGCACCACGTCGGACCAACTGAAGTCCCTCTACCGCATGATGAACAACCCGGACATCATGGACCAGATGTACGCGGCGTACCGGGCCGAGGCAGACGGGCTCGAGAAACAACTGGCGGCAGACCGGGCCAAGTGGAAGGCGGTCCTCGATGCCGTCGAGAGCGACGTCATGGCTCGACAGGGCGAGAAGCGCACTCGCGCAATCTTCCTGTCGGCGACCCCGTTTGCCTACGAGCCAAGCATCCAGTGGGGCGAAGGGTACCTGTACGAGTTCCCGAAGGTCAGCGGGCGCGGCTACAACGCGCCGAACGGATACCAGAAGTTCATGATGCAGCATTTCGGCTGGCGCATGCGCAACGGCAAGCTGAACAAGCCGCCGGCCGAAGTGGACAGCGACCTGATGCAGCGTCAGTTCAACACCTGGCTGCGCAAGGAGGGGGTACTGTCCGCGCGCATGCTCGACGTCGACTTCGACTACGAGCGGAAATTCATCCTCATCCAGGGCGGCGTCGGCCAGACCATCGACGACGGCCTGCGGTGGCTGCGCGAGACGGACAACGGGCGGTACTGGAGCCTCTATGGCGCCATCAACGAGCAGTTCGACTACCTGACGCGCTCGCGCCTGCTGGAGGCCATCAAGGCGCGCGCAGCCATCCCGTACATCAAGAAGCACCATGCCCTTGGGCGCAAGGTCGTCGTGTTCTACGACTTCAACAGTGGCGGCGGGATCAACGTCTTCAACCTCAGCGAGCAACTGAAGCGGGCAGAGGCCGCCGAGAAGGCGTCCGATTACTCTGTCGGCAAGGATGGGGTCGACGTTCCTGTTCGTGGGCAGGGGAAGGTCGTGCACGGCCAGATCAAGCGCGAGAATGTTCCGCGCTCGCAACTGATCCGGGAGTTCATGGCCGCCCGTCCGGAGCTGCAAGCGATCGACTTCAGCCAGTATGGGTCGCCGCTGACGACGCTGCTCGAGGCCTTCCCGGGCGCCGGCGTCTACAACGGCATGAGTCAGTACAAGAAGACGCGCGTCCAGTCGATTCGAGACTTCAACGACGATGCCAAGCCAGAAGCGAACCTGTTGCTGGTGCAGAAGGCCGCCAACGCCGGATGGTCTGGTCACGACACGACAGGCAAGCACGGTCGGGTTCTGATCAACCTGGGTTTGCCGGTGGCGCCGATCGAGGCGATCCAGGAAGAGGGGCGCATTTACCGGGTGGGCCAGAAGTCGGACGCCAACCTCCAGTACTTCAACACGGGCACGAACTGGGAGCGCTACGCCTTCGGATCGAAGATAGCCCGCCGCGCCGGCACGGCGGAGAACCTGGCGATGGGCGAGCAGGCGCGCGGGCTTCGCGAGGCGTTCATCCAGGCGTTCGAGAACAGCGACCCGGATTACGAGCCCGGCGCAGCGGACGGCAGGGGCGGGAAGGCCGGCGATCGCGATCTGGTCGGCGCGATCACCGAGTGGGACCGCGCCCGATCGCTCTACTTCGCGCAGCAGAAGCGGACGTCCAGGACCAAGGCCGCCGAGGGCGTGGACTACTACGCCACGCCCGAGCCGCTGGGGCTCAAGATGGTCGAGTGGGCCGGCATCCTGACGGGTGAGAGCGTCCTGGAGCCATCTGCGGGCCACGGCGCGATCGCGCGCTGGTTCCCGGAAAAGAGCGATCGGACGGTCATCGAGCCGTCGCTTGAACTCGCTTCGCGCCTGACGCTGGCGACCGACGCCAAGCTCATCAACGAGCGCTTCGAGGGTCACGACACGATCAACAAGTACGACGCGATCGTGATGAATCCGCCGTTCGGCACCGGCGGAAAGACGGCGATCGAACACCTCGACAAGGCTTTCCGGCACCTCACGGACGGCGGGCGCGTGGTCGCCCTGATCCCAGAAGGGCCGACTGCCAACAAGCGGTTTGAAGACTGGCTGTACGGAGACAAGCAGGTCAAGGCGAAACCCGTTGCGAACGATGTGGGCGCATTCGGCGCGGTGTTCATGGGCGACACGGTCACCGTCGAGGTGAGCGGAGTTGCTGGCATTGCCGGTGGCGTCCTGGGCACCGGAACGATCACCGGCAAGGTGACCGGCTTCCGGGAAGGCAGGCTGTTCGTGAAGCGCGATGGAGAGGCCTTGGCAACCGGATACCGCCCGGATCAGATCAGGTCCGTGCAGCCGACAGGGGCGCGCACGGCCACGGTCAAGAGCGCTCCGAATGCGTACCTGCGGGCGTCCATCGGACTTCCCGGGGTGACGTTCGAGCGCGCCGGTACCGGCGTCAAGACCCGCGTGGTGATCATCGACAAGATCGAAGGCATGCGCGCCTCTCGGGGTGTCGAGACGCAGCCCGAGCGCGAGATCGAAGCCGCAACCGTGAAGGAGCTGTTCGACCGCCTGGAGAACATGGAGGTTGTCGGCCGATCCTTGCCGGCACACAAGGAGCAGGAGAGGAAGCAGGGGCAGGAGCGCAGCGCCGCGAAGGACGCAACCGCCGGCAAGGCGGACGACGTCGGTCTCGTGCAGCCGGATGGGTCGCCCGCAACCATCGAGCAACTGCAGAAGCCTGAGAAGGCCGGAGGGAAGACGAAGCTTCTCACGGATGCGCCGCGCGTCAAGCACGTTGTCGCAAGGAGCGGGAAAGAGCTGTTCGGCGTCATAGCCAAGAGGCTGACGAGGAACGAAGCGAAGGCTGTTGACCCATACTCATGGCCGAAGGACGGCGGGTTCTTCATCCGCATGGAGCATGTCGTCCGCCCCCCGAGCGTCGTGGAGCAGGGCACGCTGCCAACCTCGAACGCTGGCGGCAACGTGGCGTTCTCGGCTGTTTCGTCCGGTATCGCCGCATCTCCGGCAGACCGCGCAATCTACTCCATGGCTGCCGAAGGCAAGTCGACTGATGAGATTCTGTCGTTCATCA
>DAORCC010000196.1:0-4374 GCA_035345235.1 Azospira sp. | reverse complement strand
CCCTGAAACCCAGTCGCAGCAATGTTTTTCGCGCCATACACGTTCGGAACAACGATCGCTTGTGGTACGATGCGTCGTGGCGGGTCTCCCCGCATTGCAAGGTGGTGAACCTGGTCAGGTCCGGAAGGAAGCAGCCACAGCCATTGTTTGCAAGTGCCGGGGGTCAGGCTCGCCACCCCTCCACCTTCTCAACGGCAGTCTGCCGTTTTGAGCCTCTGTCGGAATGCCTGCTGCGGTAGAATTCGCCGATGAGCTATCAAGTACTCGCGCGTAAGTGGCGCCCCAAGTCGTTCTCAACGCTGGTTGGCCAGGAGCATGTCGTACGCGCTTTGACACACGCGCTTTCCGAACAGCGGTTGCACCATGCTTACCTGTTTACCGGGACGCGCGGTGTCGGCAAGACCACAATTGCCCGGATTCTCGCGAAGTCGCTGAATTGCGAAAGTGGCGTCAGTGCCAATCCGTGTGGTACCTGTTCGGCTTGCCTTGAAATTGACAGCGGTCGCTTCGTCGATTTGCTGGAGGTCGATGCTGCAACGAACACACGTGTCGATGAGATGCGGCAGCTGCTCGAAAATGCTGTTTATGCCCCGACAAGAGGGCGCTACAAGGTCTATGTAATCGACGAAGTTCACATGCTCTCGAATTCGGCCTTCAACGCGATGCTGAAAACGCTGGAAGAGCCACCTGAACATGTGAAATTCATTCTTGCGACGACAGATCCACAGAAAATTCCGGTAACCGTACTGTCGCGCTGCCTGCAGTTCAATCTCAAGCAGATGCCACCTCCTACGGTGAGTGGGCATCTGATGAAGATTCTTGAGGCAGAATCGGTCCCATTCGAACCTGCGGCACTCAACCTCATCGGGCGTTCAGCCGCTGGCTCCATGCGTGACGCCCTGTCACTGCTCGACCAGGCGATCGCCCATGGCTCGGGACGCGTCGAAGAGGCGCAAGTGCGCGAAATGCTGGGGACGGTCGACCTCGATTATCTCTTCGCGCTGCTTGACGCCCTTTTGGAATGCGATGCGGTCCGGATGCTTGCGGTGGCCGACGACATGGCGGGTCGCAGCCTGTCGTTTGACTCAGCACTTCAGGAGTTGGCGAACGTGCTGACACGTTTGCAAGTGGCGCAATTGGCTCCCGGTGCAATTGCGGACGATGTGCCTGAGCGCACGCGATTGCTCGCACTTGCAGAGCAGTTGTCGCCGGAATTCGTGCAGCTTGCCTACCAGATTGCGATTCACGGTCGGCAGGAACTGGCGTTGGCTCCCGACGAATATGCCGGTTTCGTGATGACCTTGCTCCGTCTCCTGGCGTTTTCGCCCGCGGATTCTGCAAAGGCGCCTGCTGCCGGGGATGCACCAAGGCGGACTGCGTCTCTCGTGCGCGCACCGGAGGCAAGCTATCGTACCGCCAAGTCCCCGGAGACGATTGCAACATCCGTGGCGGCGCCGTCTGCTGAAGTGCGGGCAACGCCAACGGAGCGTCCGGCTGCCGCTGCGAAACCCATCGAATCAGCTGTTGGGATCCCCGATTGGCACGCCTTGATCGCGGCCTTGTCTCTGGGGGGCATGGCCCGTGAACTTGCGCAGCATTGCGAGTTGAGAGGGCTGGATGCTGGCCTGGTGAGTCTTCGCCTGGCACCCGTTCATCGTCATTTGCAGATGAAGCCGGCGATGGACAAGCTGCAGCAGGCGCTGTCCCAGCATCTTGGTCGCGCGGTGCAGCTTCGTATCGAGCTTGCAGAAACCGAATCACAGACACCCGCCGCGACCGCGCAGCGTGTTCGTGAAGAAAAGCAGGAAAGTGCGGTCGCAGCAATCGAACAGGACGGCTTTGTGCGCGACGTCATTGAGATGTTCGATGCACGCCTCATTGAATCTTCCATCAAACCGATCTAAGGGAACAGAACCATGATGAAAGGCGGAATCGCCGGCCTGATGAAGCAGGCGCAGCAGATGCAGGAGAACATGAAGAAGGCGCAGGAGCAGCTGGCTCAGCTGGAAGTCGAGGGCCAGTCTGGTGCCGGCATGGTCAAGGTAACGATGACCTGCTCGCACGATGTGCGTCGCGTTAGCATCGATCCGTCGGTGATGGACGACAAGGAAATGCTTGAGGACCTGATTGCAGCCGCCTTCAACGATGCAGTAAGGCGGGGGGAGCAGATTACCCAGGAACGTATGTCGGGTTTCACGCAAGGGTTGAATCTGCCGCCCGGATTCAAGATGCCGTTCTGAGTAGCTTCCGCTCTTGAACCCCTCCAGTCTCGAAGGCCTGATCGAGGCGTTGCGCTGCCTTCCCGGTGTCGGGCCAAAGTCAGCGCAGCGCATGGCCTACTATCTCCTCCAGCATGATCGTGCGGGTGCCAAGCGCCTCGCCGAAGGGATCGATACGGCGCTACGGGCGGTACAGCATTGCGTACGCTGCAATACCTTCACCGAAAGTGAGACTTGCGATCGATGCACGTCGTCAAAGCGCGATCCGACACAGCTCTGCATCGTAGAAACCCCGGTCGACATGAACATGATGGAGCAGGCGCATGCTTACAACGGCCTCTATTACGTTCTAATGGGCCGGATTTCTCCGCTTGATGGTGTCGGACCGCGCGAACTGAAGCTGGATCGTCTGCTGGCAAGGGCGGGTGACGGGATCGTCCGCGAAGTCATCCTGGCCACCAACTACACCAACGAAGGTGAGGCGACCGCCCACTACCTGAGCGAGTTGCTGAAGAGCCGCGGTATCGCTGTTACACGCATCGCAAGGGGGGTGCCTGTTGGCGGTGAGCTGGAGTATGTCGATAGCGGCACCCTGGCCCAGGCCATGCGCGAACGCCGCCCACTTGTCTGATCAATCGCGGATGCTGCGGTTTAAACGTCCCCGGGCGTTTAAAAGGCCTCTCGAATTGGGTATAATTTCGCGTTTTGGTTTTACCCATTCATATTCGTCCTAGGGATCAAGCGCTATGAGCAATGAGTGCAAAGTGGACTGTGGCCGGCGACGTCTCGTCGTTGCGACCGCGGCCGTCGGGGGTGTGGGCGCGGTTGCGGCGCTTGTGCCCTTCGTTTCCAGCATGCTGCCTTCGGAGCGGGCCAAGGCTGCCGGTGCTCCGGTCGAAGCCGATATCAGCAAGCTCGAACCTGGTCAGATGATGACCGTCGAATGGCGTGGCAAGCCGGTGTGGATCATCAATCGCACGCCGGAAATGCTTGGCACTCTGCCCAAACTCGATGATCAGGTCGCCGATCCCAAGTCCGAAAAGAAAATGCAGCCGGACTACGCGAAGAACGAAAACCGTTCGATCAAGCCGGAAATCATGGTTATGGTCGGCATTTGCACCCACCTGGGCTGCTCGCCGTCCTCCAAGTTCAAGAAAGGCTCCGAGGAAGGCATGTCCGGAGACTGGCTCGGTGGTTTCCTGTGCCCGTGCCACGGCTCGACCTTCGATTTCGCAGGCCGCGTCTACAAGGCGAAACCGGCGCCGGACAACCTCGAAGTTCCGCCGCACTACTACATCGCCGACGGCCGCATCCTGATCGGCGAAGACAAGAAGGGGGCCTAAGCCATGGCGAACACCAATTTCGAAAAGTACAAGTCGGATGGTTCCCTGCAGGGCAACGTGCTGGAGTGGGTTGATGCCCGCTTCCCGCTGACTGCCAGCATCAAGGGCCACCTGACCGAATACTACGCACCGAAGAACTTCAACTTCTGGTATTTCTTCGGCTCGCTGGCACTGCTCGTTCTGGTCATCCAGATTGTCACCGGCATCTTCCTGGTCATGCACTACAAGCCGGACGCGTCGCTCAACGCCAACGGCGTTCCGGTTGCCTTTGCTTCCGTCGAGTACATCATGCGCGATGTGCCGTGGGGCTGGATGATCCGCTACATGCACTCGACCGGTGCCTCGGCGTTCTTCATCGTCGTCTACCTGCACATGTTCCGTGGCCTGATGTACGGCTCGTACCGGCAACCGCGCGAACTGACCTGGCTGTTCGGCGTCGGCATCTTCCTGTGCCTGATGGGCGAAGCCTTCTTCGGCTACCTCCTCCCCTGGGGCCAGATGTCGTTCTGGGGCGCCCAGGTCATCGTGAACCTGTTCTCGGCGATCCCGTTGATCGGCGAACCGCTGTCGATCTGGCTGCGCGGTGACTTCGTCATCGGCGATGCGACCCTGAACCGCTTCTTCTCGTTCCACGTGATCGCCTTCCCGCTGGTCATCATCGGCCTCATCGCCGCGCACATCCTGGCGCTGCACGAAACCGGCTCGAACAACCCGGACGGCGTCGAGATCAAGGCCAAGAAGAACGAGAAGGGCATTCCGCTCGACGGCATCCCGTTCCACCCGTACTACACGGTCAAGGACATCGTCGGCGT
>DAORCC010000195.1:0-4382 GCA_035345235.1 Azospira sp. | reverse complement strand
CAGGTTGCAGTTCGGCCTGGCGGCTCCACTCCTGCGTCTTGAAGTCCAGCGCGTAACCCAGTTCACCCAGGCGGGCGATCTGCGCGCGCAAGGTGCGGCGGTCGATGGTCGAATCCAGTTTCACGGACTCGCCCAGCGGCCAGAGCAGGCCGAACAGTCCGGCGTCGCCGTCTTCGGTGCCGCCGGGGGCAGCAGCCGCAGCGGGCGTCGGTGCATCCACGCCGAAGGGCGTGGTATCGACGAGAGGGTCCGCAGACACCTGCTCGGGGGCGGGCTTGGCGGGCCTGGACACCTTGGCGGGCTTGGCCGGCGTTGCCGCAGGCTGCGTCCCTTGCTCTTCATCGAGGGGATCGACATCCTGGGTGGCGAAACTGCGTGCTTCGTCACGGCTCAGTTTGTCGATGCCGTTGAGCGTCATTCCGTCGAGGCTGGCGCGGATTTCGAACCGCATGCCGCCACCGACCGGATAGGACCTCGGAAAGATGTAGCGGATGATGAACTCCCCGTCGTACTTGCCTTCGGGATATTGCTCCAGCTCGGGGTCCTTGACCTCGAACACACCGAGGTGCGTGGCGAGGCGACCCACCGTGAACGGGCCGTTTTTGCCGCGGATGGTGCGCAGCGTGAGCTGGCCCGGAACGACGATGGGCGATACCGATCTCTCGGGCGCCGATGTGGTTGCCATGATGGTTCTCCTGATGATGAATGACGGGCCGCCGACGGCACCCGGTGGATGAGAGGGAATGGGCCTCGCCCGAGATGGGCGAGGTCCGCTTGGCATCACGCCTTGAGTTGGCGCATACCTTCGGCCAGGAGCCACAGCGCCCGGTTCAGGCGCAGGTTCTGGTCGATGCCTTGCACCGGACGGGTGCGTTGATGGCGGCCGTTGGCCGAGCGTCCACTCAGCCCCCCTTTGACGAGGTTCTCCTGGACTTATGTGGACGACGCGCTTATGTGGAGCACCGTCGACAGACGGTAGTCAGCACCAGGGCTATGCTGTTCTTCTCCACATAACTGACAGCGTGAGGCGTAGGTTGTCTGCGGGGATCACCCCCGTCTGGAGGTTCTATGTCCGCACTCACGCAAGTTTTCGTCCGTGTCCATTCCCGATACGATCAGGATCGCTACGCTGATGATCTCGAACCGTTCGCCGCCTGGCTCCTTCGTGCCGGCTATCCCAACAAGAGTTGCCGCACGCATCTCTATTGGGCTCAGCAAGCGCTTCATGCCATCGGCCCTACGCCCGGCGCTGTCCTGGAGGCCGATGTTCTTGAACGCACATTTCGTCGCCTCGCTCGCCGATGCAGCAGGTGTCGCCACACATGCTCGACGTACGCCCGCTATCTGCGCTCCATTGGCCGGCTCGTGGAGAAGCCAGCATCCACAGATCCACTTGATGCGGTGGTACAGGAGTTTTGCACGCGACTGACGCGGCGACGTGGCCTTGCCGCGTCCACCGTCGCTGGCTATCACCACTGGATCTCAGATTTTCTGCGGCGAACATTGCCGCCTGGTCGGCCGCTGGCGGATCTGTCTTTGACAGCCTTGGATTCATACATCCAGCTCCGGGGCCCCGAACTTGTCAGAACCACTCTGATTACGGCGATCCATTGCATTCGGGCGTTCCTGCAGGACTGCTACCGACAGGGATGGTTGCCACAACGGCTGGACCAAGTCGATCTGGCCAGGGGCTTTCGCAGGGAGCTTCCACCGCGGGCCATGCCGTGGCCGCTTATCGAACGCCTGCTGGAGTCGATTGATCGCCGAGATCGGGTTGGCCGCCGCGATCACGCGATGCTGCACTTGATGGCGCACTATGGTTTGCGCACGGGCGAGTCGACCTATCTCACCCTCGACTCGATCAACTGGCGGGCACGCACACTGACCGTCTGGCAGCCCAAGACCCGATCGACGCTGGTACTCCCGCTGCACGACGTGACCCTGAGCATCCTCGATGACTACCTCAAGTTGGCCCGTCCGCCAACCGATCTTCCCTGGCTTTTCCTTCGAGGTTCCGCGCCGCTGGCACAGATGACCAAGTTCGCGGCCAGCTACATGTTCCGAACCCGGGCACGACGCAGCGGACTGCCGATCGATAGCTACTCGGCGTACTCCCTGCGTCATGCGTTCGCGCATCGACTCTTTCAGCGAGGCGTCGGGATGAAGGCGATCGGCGATCTGATGGGGCACCGAAACCTGGTCAGCACCAGCGTCTATCTGCGGCTTCAGTCTGAACTGCTGCGCGATGTGGCGCTGCAAGTGCCGAGCCCCGCGATCGGAGGTGCCGTATGAGTGCCGCCCAATTGCATCCCTCGATCTTCGCTCAAGAGAGCGCCGCCTATCTTCGACATTACCGCGCCCTCGGTCTACGCTACCGTGGTGTCGAACATGTACTCTGTCGGCTCGATCGTTATCTGGCACAGAACGGCGCCCAAGACCTTGACCGTTCCTTGTATGAGGGCTGGCGCGGCAGCCAAGCAGGGTTGCACGCCAACTCCCGTCGCAAAGCCGAGCAGATCGTGCACCGGTTCTGTCTATACCGCCGCCGATCGGATGCGACATTCTTCGTGCCCGACGTCGATGCTTTCAGCCGCTTGCGCCCCTACGTGCGGCCAGTGATTGTCGAACCCGAGCAGATCGCCCACATGTTGGCCGCCGCAGATCAGCTGGCGTGGCGCAGCAATTGCCCTTTGTACCCGACCGTCGCACGCATGGCAACAATACTGCTCTACACGTCCGGCTTGCGCTCAGGGGAAGTTCGGCGGCTGCGCGTGGAAGATGTCGAGGACGACGGCAGTGTGCTTCGCATCCTCGAGTCCAAGTTTCACAAGTCTCGGCTGGTTCCACTTTCTGAGTCGACACAGATGGAGGTGCAGCGCTATCTGCTGCGCCGCGCGGCATTCGCGACGGAGTCTCCGGATCAAGGCCCATTCCTTTGCAATCGCTCCCGGCGTGGCATCCGCGCATACAGCGCTGCGGGTTTCGAGGGCCTGATTCGTCGGCTATTCAAGCTCGCAGCAGTCGTAGACGGCGAGGGGCGCGTGCCACGTGTCCACGATCTGCGGCACTCATTCGCTGTACAGACTCTGATCCGGGCATATCGTGGCCAAGGAGATCCGCAGGCGCTGCTACCGAAGCTCGCGCTGTACCTCGGGCATGTGTCCATTGAGTCGACGATCCACTATCTCAGGCTCGTGCCCGCTGTGGCCAGACTGGCGAGTTCGCGCTTTGAAGCCGCTTTCGGACGGCAAGTGCTGGGAGAGCAATCATGAAGCGCCTGAACATCCCAGACCTCGGCCGAACCGTGGTCTCCTTTTTCGAGGAGTACCTGCCCATGCAGCGGGGCCTGAGCATCCACACGCTGCGCAGCTACCGGGATGCGATCGTCCTGTGGATGCAGTTCGCGGCGCGTGATGTCGGGCGGCGGCTTGAATCGCTCAGCATCACAGATTTCACGGCCGAACGCATCGAGCGCTTTCTCGACCACCTCGAAGCCGAGCGCGGCAATGGGATCAGGACGCGCAATGCGCGCCTGGCGGCATTGCATACCTTCGCCCGGCACCTCGGCGCCAAGCACCCCGAGCAACTCGGTCTGGTTCAAGGCATTCTCGACATTCCCTTTAAACGGGGTGCGCCGGAAGTGCCGATCGACTATCCGGAGAGCGAAGACATCCAGGCGATGATGAGCCACATCGATCGCCGCTCGCCAGCCGGTCAACGTGACTATGCACTCTTTGCCCTCATGTTCAATACGGGAGCGCGGGTACAGGAGGTTCTCAACCTTCGGGTTTGTGATCTACGGCTTGACCCACCCGAACAGGTTCGTTTGCACGGCAAGGGCGAGAAGATCCGGCTGTGTCCGTTGTGGCCGCGAACGGCGCAGCTGCTTCGCGACCTCATCGCCACGCAGATACCGACTGGGCCCGATCTCTCGACAGCCATCGTGTTTCGCAATCGCAACGGCGGAGCGCTGACCCGATTCGGCGTGCGGTACCTGCTGCGCAGGTATCTTCCGGACTATCGATCTGCCACGCAAGGGCGGCGCCTTCATCCGCATGCCCTACGTCACGCCACGGCAGTTCATCTTTTGAAGTCCGGGGTCGAGTTCGCGACCATCAGCCAACTTCTCGGGCATGCCAGTGTCACCACCACGATGCGCTACGCGCGCGCCGATCTCGATCTGAAGCGGCAAGCGCTCTCTCAGGTATTTCCCGACTCGCTCGATGTGCCCGTGGCGGGGCGCGTTCGGTGGCATGGGGCGGAATTGACGCGCTGGCTTCGCAGGCTGTGATTTTTATGTGGAGTGACCGCCCAGCCAAAACCCGCTCTGGGTACGTCTGCCGGTGGTGCTCCACATAAGCACGTCGTCCACATAAGTCCAG
>DAORCC010000194.1:0-4418 GCA_035345235.1 Azospira sp. | reverse complement strand
ACGATGAAGGCCGAGAACGAGACCGAACTTTCCGGCGAGGACGGCGTCAGGATGCAGAAGCTGCTCGACGTGCTGGAAAGCCTGGACGACGTGCAGGAGGTCTATACCAGCGTCGTCATCGCCGAATAGGCCGCATGGCGCCAGGACGGGCGGCGCTTCGGCGCCGCTTTTCTTTTTGCAACCCACTCAATTCATGCTGCTGAAGATCGCCCCCTTCCTCTTCGTCTTCCTCTGGAGCACCGGCTTCATCGGCGCCAAGTTCGGCCTGCCGCATGCCGATGCGCTCTCCTTCCTGCTCGTCCGCTATTTCCTCGTGATCGGGCTGATGACGATGCTGGCGCTGCTCACGCGGGCACCGTGGCCCTCCGACCCGCGGCGCTGGTTCCATATCGGGGTTTCCGGCGTGCTGGTGCATGCCTTCTATCTTGGCGGCGTCTTCGTCGCCATCCAGCACGGCCTGCCCGCCGGCATCACCGCACTGGTGGTCGGCATGCAGCCGCTGCTCACCGCCTTCGGCGCCGGCCTCTTCCTCCACGAAAAGGTGACGCGGCGCCAGTGGCTCGGCCTCGCGCTCGGACTGGTCGGCGTATTCCTCGTGCTCGCCGGCAAGATCGCCACCGATGCACCGATCGGTGCGATGCTCGTGCCTGCCGTCGTCGCGCTGCTGGCGATCACCGCCGGCACGCTCTACCAGAAGAAGTTCTGCCCCAGCTTCGACCTGCGCACCGGCTCGGTGATCCAGTTCCTGCCGACGGCGGCAATCACCGCCATCGCGATCGCGCTCTTCGGCGAATTCCGCATCGAATGGGCGCCACCGTTCGTCTTTGCGCTCGGCTGGCTGGTACTGGTGCTTTCGCTCGGCGCGATCAGCCTGCTCAACCTGCTGATCCGCTCCGGCAGCGCGGTCAACGTCGCCAGCCTGTTCTATCTGACGCCACCGACGACGGCCGTGATCGCCTGGGGACTTTTCGGTGAGACGCTCGCCGGTGTCGCCCTCGCGGGGATGGCGCTGGCCGTCGCCGGTGTGTGGCTGGCCCGAAAATGACCGCTGAGTAGCTGGTTACCTGCCGTTACAGCAGGCGTTTCCCCTTTCGGAGACAATGTCGTGCCGAAAGGAGAAAACCATGTTTCCCCGCATCATGAAGATCGCCGGCTGTGCCATGCTGGCCGTGGCGCTGGCGCTGCCCGGCGGCGTGCATGCAGCCGAGCAGGCGACCGCCGCCACCCCTGCCACGATTCCCGCCGTCGTAAACGGAACCTTGACCTACCGCGAACGCATCGCACTGCCGCCGGGCTCCTCCGCCATCGTGCAGTTGCTCGACACCTCGCGTGCGGACACTCAGGCCAGGCCGGTGGCGGAACAGAAGATTGCCATCAACAGACAGGTCCCCGTCCCGTTCAGCCTCGACTACGATGCCGCAAGCCTCGATCCGAGGAATACCTACACCCTCGCTGCACGCATCGTGCTCGGGGACCAGCTGCTGTTCATCAGCGACACCGCGACGCCGGTCATCACGCGAGGAAATCCGCTCGAGGCCGACCTGGTCCTGAAGAAGGTCTCCGGCAAGCAATAACTTCGGCGGACGGTTAGAATCGCGGCTGATCCCCATTCGCCGCCATGCCATCCGCAACCTCCAGCGCAGCCACGACCGCCAGCACCGCCAGGGCACCGGTGCGCCTGCTCGGGATTGATCCCGGCCTCCGCATCACCGGCTTTGGCGTCATCGACCAGTCGGGCAGCAAGCTGGCCTATGTCGCCAGCGGCTGCATCCGCACTGACGAGAAGCTCGCACTGCCGGAACGGCTGGGCATCATCGTGCGCGGCATTGCCGAGATCGTCGCCACCTATGCGCCGGCGCAGGCCGCGATCGAGGAGGTCTTCCTGAACAAGAACCCCTGGTCGACGCTGCTGCTGGGGCAGGCGCGCGGCGCCGCGATCGGTGCGCTGGTAGGTGCCGGCCTGCCGGTCGCCGAGTATGGCACGATGCAGATCAAGCAATCGGTCGTCGGCCATGGCCGTGCCACCAAGGAGCAGGTGCAGCACATGGTGCGCCGGCTGCTCGCACTGTCCGGCGAACCCTCACCGGACGCTGCCGATGCTCTCGCCTGCGCAATTGCGCATGCCCATGGCGGACAGGGCCTCGGCGCGCTATCCTCTGCCGGACGCCGCAAGAGCGGCCGCCTGACCAGTATCGCCAGCCTCAACAACCTGAACGTAAAGCCCAAATGATCGGACGCCTGAGCGGCACCCTCGCCGAAAAGAACCCGCCGCAGATCCTCGTGGACGTTGGCGGCGTCGGCTATGAAGTCGATGTCCCGATGAGCACCTTCTACAACCTGCCGGCGAGCGGCGAGAAAGTGACGCTACTGACGCACCACGCCGTGCGCGAGGACGGTCATTTTCTCTACGGTTTCAGCAGCGAGGCGGAACGCTTCGCCTTCCGCCAGCTGCTCAAGATTTCCGGGGTCGGCGCCCGCACGGCACTGTCGGTGCTCTCCGGCCTCTCCGTCGCCGATCTCGCGCAAGCCGTCGCTTTGCAGGAGACCGGCCGCCTGACCAAGGTACCCGGCATCGGCAAGAAAACCGCCGAACGGCTGCTGCTGGAACTGAAGGGCAAGCTTGCGGACGCCGTACCGAATGCAGCAACCCCCGTTCAGAGCGACAGCCGGCACGACATCCTCAACGCGCTGCTCGCGCTCGGCTACAACGAACGCGAAGCACAGGCGGCAATGAAGCCGCTGCCGGCCGACATCGGCACCGCCGACGGCATCCGTCAGGCGCTCAAGGCGCTCTCGAAGGCCTGAGGTCCCGGCGCATGCAACCCCGCCACACGCAATTCGCCCAGCTTGCCATCGTCGCGCTGCTGATCATCGGCTGCATCGCGGTGCTGCTGCCCTTCGTCGGCACGCTGCTGTTCGCCATCGTCATCGTCATCACCGCCTGGCCACTCTACGCGCGACTGCTCACCGCGCTGCGCAGCCGGCACACGCTGGCGGCGCTGACCATGTCGCTGGCCCTCGTCGTGCTGCTCGGCGTACCGATGAGCCTGCTGTCCGGCAGCCTGGCAAGCGGTCTCGACATGCTCGCCAAGGCAGTACGGCCGCTGATCGAGAACGGCCTGCCGGCGGACCCGCCGGAGCTGCTCTCGCGCCTGCCGCTGATCGGCTCCGCGATCACCGACTACTGGCATCGTCTGGTCGACAGTCGCGAGGAGCTGAACGGCTTGCTGCGCCAGGTTCTGGATCCGGCACGCAAGGTCGCGCTCACCGCCGTCACCATCTTCGCGCAGGGCCTGCTGCAGCTGCTGCTGGTCACCTTCTTCGTCTTCTTCATCTTCCGCGACGCGCACATTTACGCCGGCGCCCTGCTCACCGCCGCCCGCAAACTCGGCGGCCCGCTCGGCGAACGCATGCTGAAACTCGCCCGCGGCACCATCACCGGCGTCATGGTCGGCATCATCGGCACCGCGGCCGGACAGGCGCTCGTCGGCATGATCGGCTATCTGATCGCCGGCGTACCCGGTGTCCTCATGCTCACCTTCGCGACCTTCATCTTCGCGATGGTGCCGGTGATCGGCCCGACGCTGATCTGGGGCGGCGCCGCCGTCTGGCTCTACGATCAGGGACAGACCGGCTGGGCGATCTTCATGCTGCTCTGGGGCATGCTCGGCATCTCCAGCGTCGACAATTTCATCAAGCCGGTACTGATCTCGCGTACCGCTGCGCAGCCGCTGCTGCTGATCGTCGTCGGCGTCTTCGGCGGCGTGCTCGTCTTCGGCTTCATCGGACTCTTTCTCGGACCGACGCTGCTGGCGCTCGGCCAGGCGCTGATCCGCGAATGGATGGCCGACAAGGGCGCCGAACTGGCGCGCCCCGAACAGCCCTGACACCCGGAAATATCCCCACATGATCGAAACCGACAAGCTCACTTTCCAGGCCGGCGAACGCATCATCGCGCCAACGGCCGCCTCGCCGCAGGAAGACGCCATCGAGCGCGCACTGCGCCCGAAGCGCCTCGCCGACTACGTGGGCCAGGCGAAGATCCGCGAGCAGCTCGAAATCTTCATCCAGGCTGCGCGAAACCGTGCCGAATCGCTCGACCACGTGCTGCTCTTCGGTCCGCCCGGGCTGGGCAAGACGACCCTCGCGCACATCGTCGCCGCCGAGATGGGCGTCAATCTCCGGCAGACCTCCGGCCCAGTGCTCGAGCGCGCCGGCGACCTTGCCGCCATCCTCACCAACCTCGAGCCGCACGACGTGCTGTTCATCGACGAGATCCATCGTCTCTCGCCGGTGGTCGAGGAGATCCTCTATCCGGCGATGGAGGATTACCAGATCGACATCATGATCGGCGAAGGCCCCGCGGCACGCTCGGTCAAGCTCGACCTGCCGCCCTTCACGCTGATCGGCGCCACCAC
>DAORCC010000193.1:0-4442 GCA_035345235.1 Azospira sp. | reverse complement strand
CTGCGCATGCACCTGACGCCGTCGTTCGGCAAGGGCCGGCCGATCGGCGAGGCCGTCATCAACATGATGTACGAAGACCCTAACGAGGACGGCCGTATCCCGATCGTCGCCGTCACCGGCACCAACGGCAAGACCACGACGACGCGGCTGATCTCGCACCTGCTCACCGTCAGCGGGCTGCGCGTCGGCTTCACCGGCACCGATGGCGTCTATGTCGAACGTCGCCGCATCGACACCGGCGATTGTTCCGGCCCGAAGAGCGCACGCAACGTGCTGCTACACCCGGACGTCGACGCCGCCGTGCTCGAGTGCGCGCGCGGCGGCATGCTGCGCGAGGGCCTCGGCTTCGACAAGTGCGACGTCGCCGTCGTCACCAATGTCGGTGTCGGCGACCATCTCGGGTTGAATTTCATCACCACCGTCGACGATCTCGCTGTGGTCAAGCGCGTGGTCGTCGACAACGTTGCCGACTCGGGCTACGCCGTGCTCAATGCCGCCGATCCGCTGGTGGTGAAGATGGCCAGCCATTGCCCCGGCTCGGTGATCTTCTTCGCCATGGACCGCAACAATCCGGTGATGTCACGCCATCGCGCACAAGGCAAGCGGGTCGTCTATGTCGAAAACGGCGCCATCGTCGCTGCGCAGGGCAACAGCGAGCACCGCGTACCGCTTGATGCGATCCCGCTCACCCGCGGCGGCATCATCGGATTCCAGGTTGAAAATGCGATGGCGGCGACCGCCGCTGCCTGGGCGCTGGACATGGACTGGGAAAGCATCCGTGCGGGGCTTGGTTCGTTCATTTCGGATGCATCGACCGCGCCCGGCCGCTTCAATGTCTTCAGCTACAAGGGGGCGACGCTGATTGCCGATTACGGCCACAACCCGGATGCGATCATCGCACTGGTGCGTGCCATCGAAACGATGCCGGCCAAGCGTCGCTCGGTCGTCATCTCGGCCGCCGGCGACCGCCGCGACGAAGACATCCGCCAGCAGACGCAGACGCTGGGCGATGCCTTCGACGAGGTGATCCTCTACGAGGATGCCTGCATGCGCGGCCGTGACGAAGGCGAGACGATTGCCCTGCTGCGCGCCGGCCTGGCCGGCGCAAAACGGACCGGTTCTGTGGACGAGATCAAGGGTGAATTCGTCGCCATCGACACGGCGCTCGGCCGGCTCGACTCGGGTGATCTTTGCCTGATTCTGGTCGACCAGGTCGAGGAAGCGTTGGCGCACATCGCGCAACGAGTCGCGGAAGGCGCCTGAAGCCGTTTGCGCCGACGCCGGTTTCGCAGCACTGAGCGGAGGCAGTCCTGAATGGATCCCGGCATCCTGCTCGGCATGTTAGTACACTGGCCGGCGCTGGGACTGCTGCCGGCACTGCTGTTCGGGTTCGCTTGGTACCGCCTGCGGCGGGGGTGGATCCTCGCCGCGAGCCTCGTCTGGCTGGCCTACGTTCCCTACGAACAGGCGATGAAGCTGCGGCTGCTGTGCAGCGGCGAGTGCAACATCCGCGTCGACCTGCTGCTGTTCTACCCGCTGTTGATGGTGCTATCGGCCAGCGCGATCGTGGTCGTGCTGCGTCACCGCCGGCACACATCCACCTGATTCGCGATCGGCAGCGACGTACCGACCGGAAGATCTTCTCGGAATTGCCGGGGGCAGCGAGGCCGCTTGCAAGGGAACGCTACAGGCTGACGACGCGCGCCATCGACCACATCGCCCCGACCGCGCACGCCACCGTCAGCACCAGGCCGTAGCCGGCCCGCATGACGCGGTAGGCGCGGGGATTCTCGATCTTGTCAGCGATCGAGAGCAGGTGGATGGAGCCCCACGCCACCAGCACACAGGTGACGAACGAGATGCCGATCACCTGCATTTCAGTGTTGCTCATGCTGAACAGACGACCGTCGCGCAGCGGGATCGCGGCGAACACCCCCACGGCCCAGGCGAGGCCGAGCCCACCCAGCGAACACAGGAGCGCGACGCTGCGGATGATTCCTTTTTCCATCGAATGATTCCTGATTGTTCCTGAAGTTTCAGCCGGCCGAATTCGAAATTCGCAGACCGGTTTTCTTGAGTATTTCGGTCGAAAAGAGCACATCGTGGCAACGGCAGTCTCCGCCCAGCAATGCCTCGATCTCGGACACCTTGGCGAGTACTTCCTCGCGCGAACTGCCATGCACCATCGCAAAGAGGTTGTAGGGCCAGGCGGGAAGCGCACGCGGGCGATGATAGGCATGGGTAACGAAATCGAGGGCACCGACCATGGCGCCGAGTTCATCGATGCGTTCATCCGGAACATCCCAGACGCTCATGCCGTTGGCGGTGTAGCCGATGGCGTAGTGGTTGGGCACGGCCCCGATGCGGCGGATCGTACCCCGTTCGAGCATCGCGTTCATGCGCGCCATGACCTCGTCCGCCGTCGTGCCTAGCTGCTCGGCCAGCGCGTGGTACGGGCGTGGCACGAGGGGCAGGCCGGCCTGCGTCGCAACGATCAGGCGACGATCGAGATCGTCGTTCGCGCTCATGCCGCCTCCCCCGCATTCCTTACCACCAGCTTCATCTCGACGAAGTATTCCTTGAGCTTGGGGAAGGGATACACCGGCAAGCCGGTAGCGGTTTCGATCTTTTCGACGGCAGCGGCAATCCCTTCCTTCGTTTCGGTCGCAAGGACGAACCACATGTTGAAAGGGGTATCGAGTGCGCTTTCGCGGCGGTAGTTGTGCGCCACTTCGGCGAAGGCATTCACCGCGCTGTTTACCCGATCCCACTCGGCCGCGGGCACCGCCATCGCGGCAAGCACGAAGGCGCCCCCCATGCGCTCGATCTGGAACATCGGCCCGAAGCGAGTGAGCACTTTCCGTGCGAGCATGGACTGAAGGCGTGCAATCAGTTCGCCCTCTTCGATGCCGAGGCGCTGGGCGGCGGCGGCATAGGGGCGGTCACAGACCGGGAAGTCGCCCTGCAGGGCATCGATGATGCGCCGGTCGATCTCGTCGAGCGGCGCCGGCGTCGGTTTAGGCATAGCGGGCGCCGGTCTGCTTGAAGCGGGTCAACGAGAAGAGAATCTCGTGCGGATAAGCCTGCAGGCCGGCTTCTGCACGAAGCGTGGCAATGCGAGCCTCGACCTCCTCGCGCGCCTGGCCGTGGATCATGCAGAAAAGGTTGTATGGCCAGTCCGGCAGCACGCGTGGCCGGCGATAGCAGAGGGTGACCCCCGCGGCCTGCGCCAGCAGGTTTCCAACGCGCTCGACCTCGCGGTCGGGAATGTCGTGCACGAGCATGGCATTGGCCTTGAACCCCAGCTCGTGGTGGCGGACGACGACACCGAAGCGCTTGATGATGCCTTCGTCGCACCAGCGGCGAATACGCTCGAGGACCTCGATCTCCTCGCAACCCACACGCTGTGCCAGCACCTGGAAGGGGCGGATGAAGAAGGGCAGCCCTTCCTGCAATGCCATGACGAGGCGGCGTTCGAGTTCTTCCAGCGGTCGCGGCGGCGTGTAGGTGTGGGCGCTCGATGGCCCCCTGCGGCTGGTTTTCTCGCCGCCGTTGAGGCAGAAGCCGAGGTCGATATGGAATTCCTGTTCCAGCGGCAGGCGCAGGATCGGGTAGCCGGCGGCCTGTTCGATGGCGCCGAGGGCGGCCTGCAATCGTCCTTCGGAACCGGCCGTGACGACGAACCACAGGTTGAAGCGATGCTCGCGCTCGTAGTTGTGGTTCACCTCGGGGAAGCGGTTGACCGTCTGCGCCACGATCTCGAGTTTTTCCGGCGGCACGGCCATTGCTGCCAGCGTCGAGGCACCGATGCGCTTCGGCGCAAAGACGGGGCCGACGCGCGAAATCTTGCCCTCACGACGCAGATGTTCCAGTTCGCGGATGACGACGCCTTCGGCAACGCCCAGACGTGACGCGAGCTCGGCGAACGGCGCCGGACACAGCGGAAAATCACGCTGGAAATCGTTGAGCAGCTGGAACTGGAGGGCGTCGCTCATGGGAACGGGGCAATCAGAAGCCGATGCGTGCCGCACGGCTCGCGAAGAAGATGCCGGACGGCGCCTGTGCGATGATTTCGCCGATCTTCTCGAACGTGGCGGTGTCGTAGATGACGACCTTGTTGTCATCGCGCGCAGAGACCCAGACCTGCTCGCCGCGTGGCGTGAATTCCATGTGCAACACCGCCTTTCCGGGTGCCAGCGTCTTCACGACCTTGCCGGTCAGCGTATCGATGACCTGGATTTCGGAATAGTCCGGGAAGGCAAAATTCACCCAGATCTGGCGGCCGTCGGGGCGCGCCATCACGAAGACCGGCTGGCCTTTGACCGGAATGCGCCCGACTTCCTTCCAGCTCGTGCCGTCGACCACGAGGACCTCATGGCGACCGATGGCCGGCAGGTAGGCCTTGCCCTGCGCCATCGACCAGCCGCGCAGGTGCGGCATCT
>DAORCC010000192.1:0-4470 GCA_035345235.1 Azospira sp. | reverse complement strand
CCGTCCATGCAAAGATAGTCCGGCGTGATGCGGCCGACCGCCGGGAAGGCCGCCTTGCGGCCGGCCCAGAAGCGCAGCCGCTCCGCCTCGCTCTGCGAGACGACGAGCGACGTGGCGCCGCTCTTCTCGAGCACCGCCTTCATGCGCTCGATCTCCTCGGCGACCTCGATCGGCGTGCCGTCCGATTCGCAGAGCAGCACGGCCTCGGCATCAAGATCGTAGCCTGCTTTCACATACGGCTCGACGGCATGCGTCGCCGGCTTGTCCATCATTTCGAGGCCGCCCGGGATGATGCCGGCGGCGATGACGTCGGCGACCGCGTTGCCAGCCTTCTGCACATCGTCAAAATAGGCGAGGACCACCTGCGCCAGTTCTGGCTTCGGCGTCAGCTTGACCGTCACCTCGGTAATCACCGCGAGCAGGCCTTCGGAACCGTTGATCAGCGCGAGCAGGTCCAGGCCAGCGGCGTCGAGCGCATCGGCGCCGAACTCGACAGCCTCGCCCTCGATCGTGAAACCCCGCACTTTGAGCACGTTATGCACGGTCAGGCCGTACTTCAGGCAGTGCACGCCGCCCGAGTTTTCGGCAACGTTGCCGCCGATCGTGCAGGCAATCTGCGAAGACGGGTCGGGCGCGTAATAGAGGCCATGGGGAGCTGCGGCTTCGGACACGGCGAGATTGCGCACGCCGGGCTGAACGATGGCGGTACGCGAGACCGGGTCGATCCTGAGAATTTTCTTGAACTTGGCCAGCGACATGACGACGCCGTCCTCGTGCGGCATGGCACCACCGGAAAGTCCGGTTGCGGCACCGCGCGGCACCACTGGCGTGCCGAGCGCGTAACAGGCACGCAGGATTTCTGCGACCTGCGACTCCGTTTCCGGCAGGACAACGAACATCGGCAGTGCGCGGTAGGCAGTCAGGCCGTCGCACTCGTAGGGACGCAGTTCCTCTTCCTCGACGAGGAGCAGGTGGGGCGGCAAAATCTCGCGCAGCCGTTCCAGGGTCGCGCTGCGATTGACGGCAAAACGGACGTCATTGGCAAATGCCATCGTGCAAACTCCTGCGCCGACGGTGCGGCTTACTTGGGTTTATTGCCGCCGAGGTCGGCAGGCAGCGTGATGCCGACGCGTTCGGCCGCACCACGCAGATGAACGTGGGCCGCCTGACGCGCCATCGCGGGATCGCCGGCGGCAATCGCATCGAGCAGGCGAAAATGTTCGCGCTGCGCCTCACGCGGGGACTCCATGCCGCGCGGGTGATCGACCCAGGCCATGCGCCGCGACTCTGAGAACTGGCGGCCGAGAAACTCGGACAGACGCAGCACATACTGGTTGTGGGTCGCAGCGGCGATCGCCAGGTGAAAATCGTCGTCGATTTCGGAGCCGTCAGTTTCTGCGGCCAGGGCCTCGTCCATGCGGCGCAGGCAGTCACGCATGGCGGCAACGTCCTCGTCGGTACGACGGCGGGCAGCGAGTTCCGCCACGGTGGCTTCGATCATCGTGCGCAACTCGAAGATGTGCAGCAGCGCAGATTCACCGTCCACATTGAAACGGAAATTCAGGCTTTTCGGGTTCTCGGCGACGAAGGCACCGGAGCCCTGCCGGGTCTCGATCATCCCGTCAGCCTTGAGACGCGCGATCGCTTCGCGCACGACCGCACGACTCACGCCGAAGGTTTCGGAAAGCACTTTTTCCGTCGGCAATTGCGCACCTGGGGCATAATCTCCGCGCTGGATGCGCCCTTCGAGTTCGGCGGACACTTCCTCGCTGAGGCGTGGCGGCCGGTTGATGCGGCTTAGGGTTTCGAGAGGCATCGAATAAATTCCGCTACAAATCAGGTTGTCAGACAATAAGCGATGATCATACGCCGAGGTTCGCTGAATGTGAAGCGGAACCGGAGCTGACGAAAATGCCCGGCCGCGGGGCCGGACAACTGTCGTCCGGGCGAAAATCCGATCGTCCGCCTCCGCTATAATCCGGCGGCTTTCAGCTTCCTGCAGCAGCCATTTTCCCGACTTTCCATCCGACAGGACCAGACCATGGGCAACCGCCTCTCCAAGATCGTTACTCGCACCGGCGATGCCGGCACCACCGGCCTCGGCGACGGTTCGCGCGTCGGCAAGGACAGTCCGCGTATCGATGCCCTGGGCGAAGTCGACGAACTCAATTCGATGCTCGGCGTGCTGCTGGCGGAAGATCTGCCGGAAGGCATCCGGGCGGCGCTGCTCGACGTGCAGAACGATCTCTTCGACCTCGGCGGGGAGCTCTGCTGCCCGGGCATGACCATGGTCACCGAAACGCACGTGCTGCGCCTCGAACAGCTGGTCGAGGATTTCAACGCCGACCTGTCCCGGCTCAAGGAGTTCATCCTCCCAGGCGGCACCCGTCCGGCGGCCCTCGCCCACCTGGCGCGCACGATTGCCCGTCGCGCCGAACGCAGCGTCGTCACGCTCGCAGCCAGCGCCCCGGTCGGCGACGATGTGCGGCGCTACCTGAACCGTCTCTCCGACCTGCTCTTCGTGCTCGGTCGCGCCCTCAACCGCGCCGGTGGCCGTGGCGACGTCCTCTGGGTGCAGCGCAAGAACGCCTGAGCCGGGACAACCGGTTCGTCGGCAACGGCAACTTCCTCCGGGTCCGGAAATATGTGCGCTGAGGCGCGTGCTCAGCGCACGGCCCCGGCAGGGCTGCAGCCGGCCGTCTTACGTCGGTGGCAGGCTGTCCGGCGGCATCGGCCGACCGGTGAGATACCCCTGGATCAACTGAAAGCCCATGTCGATGCAGACGGCCGCCTCGGCCTCGTCCTCGACGCCCTCTGCCAGCGGTACCGAACCCGCAGCCAGGACCATCTTCACGAGGTCGCGAACCAGTTGCTGCTTCCGTTCGGTCGCCTTGTGCAGATCGCGAATCAGGGCGCGGTCGAATTTCACGAAATGCGCCGGCACGTCCGCCAGTTCCAGCAACCGGGCCTGGCCCGCGCCAAAATCGTCGTAGGCAAAGCGGATATCCATCCGCGCGAGCTGATTGGCCAGTTGGCGCAGCCGCTCGATGTCGGTCGCGGCCGACTCGTGCAACTCGACGACGATATCGAGCGCCGGATAGCGTTGGCGCAGGCAAGCCAGGGCTCCGACGAACTGATCGCTGTAGGTTTCCTTGGGGTGGGCATTGATGAACAGTGTCCGCCCGGCAAGCATGCTCGCGAAGGCGTTCAGGCCGAAATCACGGAAGGCCTCGCTGAGATCGATTTCGCGATTGGCGGATTCGGCAATGCTGAACAGCTCGATCGGGGACCCGGGCAGGCGGGGATGGTTGGCACGACCGAGCAGTTCATAGCCGACGATTTCCCGTGTGCGGGCATCCACGATCGGTTGCGTTGCGCCGGAAAGTCCGATGCCGCCGATCAACTCGTCGAGATCCGCACTACCGGGAACACGGGTCGCGGCGAGCATGAGATGTTCCGGGATGATCATCGTGTGCATTTCATCGAATGCGGGAGCGATCTCCGGCTTTTCTTTTTGCTGCACCAGACGAAACTCGGCGCTGCCAAACTGGATCTGATCGCCGGAATCAAGCAGACAGTAGCCGTCGATCCGCTGACGGTTGACGAAGCTACCATTGGTGCTGTTGGTATCTACAAGCCTTAGCCGACCACTGATGTCACGCTCCAGCACGGCATGCGTCCGGCTCAACCCGAGGTTGGCGATGACCAGATCATTTTCCTTCGCGCGCCCGACCCGGCAGGGCAGGCGCGAGATCACATGATCACTGTAAGTCCCGTCCTTGCAGCAGGACTCCAACACCCATTGCGTATCCACCAGTGACTCCCTGAACGCGTGCCGTCGTTAATGGCGGGCGGCACGTCTGGCTGATTTCATTCTGTTGAGGATGCGCCGCATCAACCGAAAACGCAAATTTCGCGCGCTGGCGACACTTTGGGATTGCTTGCAGCGGCGCCATTGAAGTCGCGGCAGAAGTGTTCTCAGGAGAGCACCAGGAGAACGGTCGCCAGCCACCCGGCGACGGCAAGCAGCAGATGCCGGTCGCTCAGCAGTTCCGCTGCCGGATCTCCGCCGCCATCACGGCGATGCAACAGGAACAGATAGCGGAACATGCCGTACACCACGAACGGGACCGTGGCGAAGAGACGCCCGGTCCCGTGCAGGGCAGCCGTATCTGCCGCCACGGTATACAGGCTGTAGGTCACGATGGTCGCAGCGGCGCAGACACCGATCAGCTTGTCGAGCAGGACGGGATCGTAATCCTCCAGCACCTGCCGGTGCCCTGACGCATCGCCATCGAGTGCCTTCAGCTCCGCCCGGCGCTTGGCGAACCCGAGGAACAGCGTCACCATGAAGCCGCAGAGCAGCAGCCAGTGCGAAGGTGCAATGCCGACACCGAGCGTACCGGCCAGAATCCGCAACATGAAGCCGGCAGAAATGATGAACACGTCGAGCAGGACGATGTGCTTGAG
>DAORCC010000191.1:0-4599 GCA_035345235.1 Azospira sp. | reverse complement strand
ACACCGTCGAGACCGACGTCTACCGTGCGCTGAGATCGCGCATCAACCTCTTCACTTCGGTCGTCGGCCCGTTGCAACCGATTCTTTCGGCGATGCCCGCGAGGATTGCCGAAGTCGCCCTGATGAGGCCTGAGAACCAGCAACAGGCCAGGGCGAATCTTGTCAGTGAGCTTCAGCAGGCGGCCAGCCAGACCCCGGCAGAATCCTTCAGCATCGACGAAGCGATCGAAGCCGCGCTTGAAGAGCCGGAACGTGCGCCTGCCCCGTACGGGCTCGAAGAACTCGGCCACCTGCTGGACTACCCGAAGCTTCTACCACCCGGCGTCGAGGCCCAACGGGTCGGCACGAAGGAGGTCTTCTGGACGCAGCCCGGAGCGCCGCGTATCAGTATCACCACCGACCCGGACTTTTTCGAGGAGCATCCAGAATCGGTCGAATTCTGGACGCCGGGCAGCCCGGCGTTTCCGGAAGATAGCGGATCAGGGGCTCAATCGGCTGATGGGGCGACACTGGCTACCCTGATTCGCGCGACACGGGATCTTTCAAGTCGCGCTTGAACAACCGTACGACAGAGCCTGCCCCATAGTCTGTCAACGCGGTGGACGCCCCTTGTATCCGGCCGGCGGCGTCTTGAGTTCTTTTCCCATCTTGACCGTTGCGGTCGATTTGAAGGGACTCGGGTCAACTTCGAAGACGCTGACGGCGACCTGGTTGACCCCATGGACGTGAGCGATCAGCCGCTCGTGTTGTCGCAACGGAGCTTGCGCAGTCGATCCACCGTACTCGCCCATGTTGGCCAGAACCACAGGTTGGTACATGTGGAAGTGCAGAGCGGCGACCATGTTGTCGAAGGTCCGGACGTCCTGATTGTGGGCTGCGACCAAAAAGACGTCTGACCTTTCCCGCAGATCGGCGACGAGCGCTAAGTCTGTGGCGTCGTAACAGATGGCTGCGGCTACGCGCATTGGTGTGTTGCCACCAATCGGGAACTCGACCAGGAGTTGGTAGGGACGGTAGCCCTTTACTCCCATCTTCCTCTCGGATGCTGTCGGATGGTTCTTGCCCTGCCATGCGTATTGGAACGTTCTGCCGCCGCCGGGAGTTTCTGTGCGAATCAGCCACAGTCCCTGATTGATCGGCGCCGCATGCTTTGGCGACTCGATGAAAGTGAGGCCTGCAAAGATGCTGGCCTTCACCTTGTCGGAAAGCACTCTGAGATGCGATACATGTTCCGGATGCACGGAAAGCTCCGGGAACAGGATCACATCGACAAGTGGTTCGCCGGTACCAGCTCGATCTTCGCCAAACTCCTGAGCGGTAGCCCAGGTGCGGAGCTTCTGGTAGGTCAACCGACAGACCTCGGCCAGGTGGCGCCGGTGTTGCGCCATCAACTTCCTTGACCAACGACAGGGTTCCTTGTCGTTGAACTGATCGCGACGAGGAAGCATCGGCTGGACAATGGCGATGCGCATTGCCCTTGGCTCCGGGGTACGATCTTCCTGAATCGGCACGACGTACATGGGGGTAGCCGACTGCCCTCCATATAGAGCCCGCTGCTCCGCAATGCGTTGAACAACCACGTCGAGGAGGTCGGCTTGGTTCTTTGAATCAAGGAATCTCGTTGCACTTGCGCCCTTGATGTCGGTACCTGGCCATTGCAGCAATACTGACAACAGGCCGGAAAGCCATGGCGAAATCGGCGCCGGCTCGTCCAGCAAGCCCCTTCCGTTGTTGAGCAACCCAAAGCGTCGCTTGAACCAGGTTGAACGCAAACCCGAGTATCGCGACGCATCTTCGGTAGCGAGGTAGCGGGCAGCAGTAAAGTCAAACTCACCGGTGATGCAGGACCGCAGAATTCGTCCCAAGCCATAGAGCCAAGCACATTCCGCTTCAACCCAGGGCGGGCGTTCGTACAGCGGGTCGGTTACAGGGGCTGGTTCAAAGCGGATCGTGAGAAAGTCCTTCTCGCTCGGGAGCGCCTGAATCCGTGACCAGTCACTGCAACGAATCTGCATTTGCCCGACGTGCAGCCCTTTTTCCAGGGCTTCCCCGATTCCATCGGCCTCAAGCACTGCCTTTGTCAGTGCGAGCAAGGCGTTTTCCTGGGAAAACTCGTTGAGATCGCCCGAGATGACGCTGTGCAGGGGCAGGAAGACATCGTTGCCAAGTCTCTGTGATCTTCGCGTCACAGTGCCACGCGTTTTTTCCAGCGACGACGGAACATGCTGCCGCCAATTCCTGGACTTGCGGGAACGTGTTCGCAGCGCAACCTGCATCAGGTCAGGTCGATTCAGGGCGACAGCAAGTACACAGCGTTCAACAACGTCCGGCGACGTCGTCGCCCGCAGGCTTTCGATCAGCCATGCCGCAAAACGGTCTGGCGCTGGCGCCAGTTGCTGGCCAACCAGAGCGAGTGGGAGCGCTTTCTCGAAGTCGTTCTCCTTGCACGGCGAATACAGTAGTGCCTGATGCAGCATCCGGTAGTTCTCCAGGCCTGCTGCCTGAGTGGTCGCCACCGAGTGATCGCCGATCGAAGCCAGGTACAACATGGCCTGTTGCTGGAGGTACCACGGTGACCGATCGCCGCGCTCGAGGAGCAGCCTTCGGGCGAACGTTGACAGTTGCTGCCGATATCGGGAGATGTCCGCTGAATCTGGGTATTCGGCATCTTCTCGATGGCCCGTCTCCGTAGCGCCCGCTCTCAGCAAATCGGCGGCAACATACTCGGCAACGAGCACTTCCTGGCGTGCCGTCCTGCTATCCTCCTTGGCCGGGGAATAGAGCTTGCTCTCCAAGGCCTCCAGTACCGGAACAAGTAGCCTCGGGTGCGGGAACAGGTCCAGGCCGACGCGCAGGAGCAGAGCCAGTGCCGGATTGTTCGCCCAGCACATGATGAGCTTGCGTGCCATCGCTTCGAATTCGTGGTTCAGTGCTGCACCCGCATTGACCGATTCGTTGATGGCAAGGTCGCTTTCTGGCGCGCCCTCGGTGTCGGTCATGGCCAATCGCATGCGGAGCGTTGATGCAATGCGAGTCGCGGCAAAGCGCTTGATCGTGTCATCGCGAACATCCGCATTTGCCACGGCGATATTGGCCAACTGCAAAGGCGACGTCTTGCGTGAATGGGGATGCTCGAGTTGTTCGGACAACCACAGCAGGCCGTCTAGTCCTCCGGTCGCCTGAATCAATGAATCAAGGTCGAAGGTACCGCTGATCGCCTTCTGGTGCAGTTCCATCAAGGCAGAGACATTGTTTTCCCGGGAGATGGAGCTGTAAGGCTTCGCGGTCGTCTTCTCTTCATTGATCGAGAGCGGAGTGACAGCAGCAACTGTGCTGCAATGCTGCCGGAGGAGTTCTGCGACATGGCCCTGAACTCTTTTCGCGATGGTCGTCGCGTCTTTCCTGCGATCACCTTCAACCACCAGCCGGATGTCGTCGACGTACCGGCAGTAGTCGCGAATGACGACCTCTCCTTGGGCGATGTCGGCGTCGATGGCCGAACTGACGAGGCGATCGAAGCCGACCATATAGGCGTTTGCCAGGAAGCCCGCGGCAACCAGACCCTGCGGCAGGCCCATGGGTAAAGGCTCCTCCGCATCCATCACATCGGGGGCAAGGCGCCGGTCATCGAGCCGCCATTCCCAGTTGAAGATACGTTCGGTGGTCCTCCAGAAATCGTCGTCCGCCTGGAGTTCCTCAGCCAATCCAAAGTCCGCCACAAACTCTTTGTGAAGCGCTTTCAACTGACCCACAAGGGCTGTCCGATCGATGCAGTCGAAAAAGGATTTGAGATCCAGCGAGACGATGAATAGCTCCCGTGCGCCGTTGAGTCGCCCAGACAATTCCGCACAGACCGTGCGGGGGCGGGCCAGGAACACACGATAGTCTTGGAAGTATTGACTGTACGTCTGCGAGTTTCCCCAACTGAAGAAGGCTCGCGGCCGAGGACGGGTGGTCTGGTCCCAGCGGCAATGTAGTCGATTGCCGTAGCTGAAGATGCCCTGCTTCTGTGCCTTGAGGCCATCGCGCACCGAGGGATCACCCTGGGCAGATTCGACGGCATCCGAGAGGCAAAGCATCACAGCCGTAGCCAGGGTCTGGTCGCGTATCGAAAGATGGGCCAGTGGCCTGATCTTCTGGACACGTTGCCCGCGGCCATCCTTGGCGACCATCCAAGTCTCGAACTCCTCGTCGGCGTCAGCATCCCGCAGACTGGACATGTCCAGGAGAGACTCAAGGTCGAGAGGAACGCTGGGCGGCGGCGGCGGCGGCGGGAAATCCCACCGAGCATTCTTCGGCGCGGGAACCAACATCATGGGGGCAGGCGCGAAAGTCTGGCTTGCTACCGCCATCGCCCACTGCTCAAGCTGTCGTTCAAGGTCAATTGTCGAACAATCGAGCTCCAACACGTCCGCATACCAGTTGTGACGGCGGATCGCGGTGTGGGTTTTCTTCCAGGCCTGCGCCAAAACCACCACGTCCTTCAGGAAGTCCCCGTGCGGTGCGAGTTGCGCGTATTTCGCTCTAACGATGCTCATGCTTTTCCTTTGCGTCTGGCTGATATTAGCCGAATACTGCTGCTCGCAAGCAAGGTGAACG
>DAORCC010000190.1:0-4605 GCA_035345235.1 Azospira sp. | reverse complement strand
CCAGCACGTACTCGAACAGGTTGCCGAGCAGCTGCATGGCCATGTCCTTGAAGGCCAGCGTCGGGCCGTTCGAAAGCTCGAGCAGGCCCAGCTTGCCCTTGCCGTTCTCCTTCTCCAGCCAATGCACCGGCGTGATCTCGGCGGCGTTGTCGCCGGCGCGGGCATTGCAGTAAACCTCGGCGGTGTAGGTCTTGTCGCAGATCGACTTCAGGTCGGCGGCGGGAATGTCGTCGATGAATTTCGACAGGATGGCGAAGGCGAGTTCGGCGTAGGAAAGCGTGCGCCAGGCATCGAGCTCGGCACGCGTCACCTGCGGATACGATTCGGGCAGGTAGAGGCCGCCATCCGGCGCCAGGCCGCCGAGCAGGATGTCGCAGAAGGATTGGGTCGGCGAATTGCCGCGGGTCGAGAGATAGCGCATGGCGGTCACGGGAACGACGGTTCCGGGTAAGCAGGAAAGGCGCGATTTTACCGCGCCGGCGGCGGGTCGCGCAGGGCAATTGCAAGCGAGGAAACGAGATCGGCGGCAAAGAGCAACAGACCGGATGCCGCCAAAACAAGGGCCACGGGAACAAGTTCAGCGATGCAGGCGGCCCCCGCCAGGGGAAAGAGACATGCGCGGAGGCGACCGAAGCGTACCAGTTGGCGGCGCATCGCCTGCCGTGCCGGAGAGTTGGGGCCCGGAAAACGCCATACAGGCAGCAATTGCGACAGCGCGCCAGTGACCAGCGGCAGCAGGAACGCTGCACCGAACCCCAGCACCATGCCATCGGCTGCTACCAGCCGCGCACCATGCAAGGCACCGACAAACAGCAGCGCGCCATAAGCGGCAAGCGCCGCCGCGAGTGAGGTGCCGGCACCATCGGCGAAGAGGACAGCGGGCGTGAAGACACGCCACCAGTGCGCCAGCAGGCCAAGCGAAAGAACGGCGAGCAGGCTGCCGCCCACGAGCGTCAGCGGCCACCAGAGCGCGGCCCCTAGCGAGACGAACAGAACACCGGCAACCGCGACGAAGAGGCGGCGGCGCAACCAGGGCGCCGCCTGCGGATCGGGCTTGCCCAAGGCCGTTGGCAGCAGCACTGGCAAGGTGCCAAGGGCGGTGAGACCAACGAAGCCAAGCGTGTTAGCATGCAGATGGAATAATCGGAAGGCAAGCGGCGATACACCGGCCGCCAGTGGCGGCACCGCCAGCAGGGCCAGTACCAGCAGGGAGAGCGACGCCGCGTACCAGCGCCAGCCGGGATGAGGCGCTCCCAGCGTACGCCTTGCCCGGCGTAGCATCCAGGCGATGAGGATGCCGGCAATGGCGAGATCGGCTGTGGCGGCCGCATGGAGCGCGCTACGTGGCAGGATGCCCTGGATCGCCAGTACGACCGGAATCCCGACCAGCAGGGCGATGAAGGGCAAGGCGGCAATACCGGGATGCGGTGCCGTGCTGCGCGTGAGTACCGGAACGAAATGGAGCATGGCCCCGAAGATCAGGGGCAGGATGCCGACTGCGAAGACGAGGTGCAGCGCGGCGACGGGAATCAGGAGGGCGCTGGCGCCCAGAACGAGCGCCAGCAGGAAGCAAAGGACGGCAGAGAGGCCGAGCTGTTTCAACCGACTCGCGTGAAGTCGATGACGATCGCGCCCGGCTCGCGCTGCAGGTACTCGATGGTGATGCCTTCGCCGTAGCGAGCCTGCAGCTGCGCCAGCAGCGGCAGCGGATCGTGGTCATTGCAGAAGCGCATCGTCTCGCCCGGGTGCAGCGAGTCGAGGGCACCGAAGATGGCGGCGTGGCGGAAGCGCTTGGCGACGCCGCGGGCGTCGAACGGGTAGATGGCTTCCGGCGTGGTGTGGTTGCAAACGTGGATCGGCTGCATGGGGAACTCCTTGATAGCGCAGTAGTTTATTGGTCGAAACGGCACGATTCTGCCGTCACTGCACCCATCATTCCTTGATGCAAATCGGAATTTTGAACAATTCCGAGCAATTTTGTCGGGAATTGCCGCGGTTGCTGCGGCTATTTCCGGAACCAGTTGCCACGATGATCCTGAATCCACCAGCCCGTTGGCGCCTGGGTCGCCCACTGCTGGGCAAAGGCATCCTCCGTGTAATCAAGCATACCGGTGCCCTGCACCATGGAGTAGCCGCCGGCAGCCGTCATTGCCCGATACAGGACATGCCGGTCGTTGTTCTCGGCACGCACCAGACGCCGCAGCGCCTTGGCGGCCTCCTTGTCGCGTCCGCCGGCATCGTGGATCGCCACTTCGCCGTCTTCAGTCAGACCGAGTGTGCCGTCTTCAAGCAGCGGCTTGAGGCGCGGCCAGCGCACTTTCATCGCGGCCAGCGGATTGTCGATGTCGGGGCCACCGTAGGGCAGTGGCGCATCCGTCTCCGCGTAGACCTGCGTGACGAGGCGTTCGGCCTGGATCCGGATGCCGTCGGTGCCGGTCGTGATCAGCACCTCGGGCATCGATTCGCAAGCCGCCAGCCCCCAGCAGACGGCCAGCGCCAGCAGGAAACGACGGCAGCGAATCGGGCGCTGCATTACTGCAGCTCTTCCAGGCGAATGCGCTTGACCTTCCCCTTCTGGGCGGGGAGCGCCTCGATCTTCGCGATCGCGGCATCGGCAGCGCTTTCCTTGCAGACGTGGGTGAGCACGATGATGTCGGTCTCGCCTTCGCCCTCTTCCGGCTCGCGTTGCAGCAGCGCGTCGATCGAGATCTGCTGGTCGGCGAGGATGCGGGTGATGTCGGCGAGCACGCCCGGCTTGTCTTCCACGCGCAGGCGCAGGTAGTAGCCGGTCTCGATCTCGCTCATCGGCAGGATCGGCAGGTTCGACATGGCATCCGGCTGGAAAGCGAGGTGCGGGACGCGATGGGCGGCATCGGCCGTGGCCAGGCGGGTGACGTCTACGAGGTCGGCGATCACGGACGAGGCGGTCGGCTCGGCACCGGCACCCTTGCCGTAATAGAGGGTCGCACCGACGGCATCACCCTTGACCAGCACGGCGTTCATCGCACCCTCGACGTTCGCGAGCAGGCGCTTGGCCGGGATCAGCGTCGGATGCACGCGCAGTTCGACGCCCTTGCTGCGGCGCTTGGCGATGCCGAGCAGCTTGATGCGATAGCCGAGTTGTTCGGCGTACTTGATGTCGGACGCTTCGAGCTTGGTGATGCCCTCGACGTAGGCCTTGTCGAACTGCACCGGGATGCCGAAGGCGATGGCCGAGATCAGCGTTGCCTTGTGCGCAGCATCGACGCCTTCGATGTCGAAGGTCGGGTCGGCTTCGGCGTAGCCGAGGCGCTGCGCTTCCTTCAGCACGGTGTCGAAGGAGAGGCCCTTGTCGCGCATCTCGGAGAGGATGAAGTTGGTGGTGCCGTTGATGATGCCGGCGGCCCATTCGATGCGGTTGGCGGTGAGGCCTTCGCGCAGCGCCTTGATGATCGGGATGCCACCGGCGACAGCCGCTTCGAACGCCACCATGACGCCCTTCTGCTGGGCGGCGGTGAAGATCTCGGTGCCATGCACGGCAAGCAGTGCCTTGTTGGCGGTGACGACATGCTTGCCATTGGCGATCGACTGCATCACCACTTCCTTGGCGACGCCATAGCCGCCGATCAATTCAACGACGATCTCGACATCGGGATCATTGACGACCGCGAATGCATCATCGGTCACCTTGCAGGCGCCGCCGGTAACCTGCTTCGCCAGTTCGACGTTCTTGTCGGCGACCACGGAGATCTGGATCGGACGCCCGGCGCGGCGGGTAATTTCCTCCGCATTGCGTTTGAGGACGGTCCAGGTGCCGCCGCCGACGGTGCCGATGCCGATGAGGCCTACATTGATGGGTTTCATTTGTCGATTACCTTCCTGAAGCAAAACGAGGGTACATGCATCCCCTCACGAAAATAGAACTTGTGCGCCCCGGCCCGCTGTACGCCGGAATCAAGCGCGATCACATCGCAACCGAGCTGCAGCGCCTTCGCCTGCAGCCAGTCAAACAGCATCTTGCCGAAACCCCGAGAGCGCTGCGCCGCATCGGTCACGAGATCATCGACGTAGAGGCGGCGCCCCTCGTAGGTGTTCTCGATCAGCCGCCACAGCGCCACCGCCCTGACATCCTCACCTTCCGTCACTGCTGCCATGCGGCCGCCGTTGGCAAAGACCACCCGCAGCCGCGCGGCGTAGTCTGCGGGCAGATCCGGACGCAACTGCCGATGCACGCCTTCGGCGCGCGCCAGCCATTCGGGCGCGACGACCTCACCGCCCGGCGCCGTGACCTCGACAACCTCAGGCCGTGCCATGCCGCTTGCGGTAGCCCTCGAGGAATCGTGCAACGCGGCCGATGGCCTCCCGCAGGTCATCCTCGTGCGGCAGGAACACCAGGCGGAAATGGTCCGGGTTCGGCCAGTTGAAGCCGGTGCCCTGGACCAGCAGCACCTTTTCCTCCTGCAGCAGCTCCGCAATGAAATCCTGGTCGTTCTCGATCGGGTACATCTTGGGATCGAGGCGCGGGAACATGTACAGCGTCGCCTTCGGCTTGACGCAGGTGACGCCGGGAATGGCGGTGATCAGCTCGTGCGCGACATCGCGCTGGCGGCACATGCGCCCGCCCGG
>DAORCC010000189.1:0-4653 GCA_035345235.1 Azospira sp. | reverse complement strand
TGAGCAGCACGCCCCTGGCTTCCAGTTCCTGCAGCACCAGCGGGTTGGCTTCCCAAACCGTCTTGCCGGCGATCTCGCCGACCGACAGCGCCGGCACGTTACCGAGGAACCTGCCATCGTCGCCGACCGGGTTGGTCACCGGCAGGCCGTATTTCTTGCCGACCACGTAGTCGTCCACACCATGCGCCGGTGCGGTATGCACCTGGCCGGTACCGGCTTCGGTGGTGACGTGCGTACCGCAGATGATCGCCACGTCGCGGCTCTGGAACGGGTGGCGCAGCAGCACCTGGTCGAGCGCCGCGCCCTTGCAGGAACCGACCACCGTGCCTTCGAGTTCGTAGCGCTTGAGGCAGGACTCGGCCAGTTCACGGGCAAGGATCAGCGCGCCCTTCGACGTTTCAATCAGGTCGTAGTCGAACTCCGGATGCACACTCACCGCCTCGTTGGCCGGCAGCGTCCACGGGGTTGTCGTCCAGATCACGGCGAAGGCCGGGCCGCGCAGATGCGTCAGGCCGAAGGCCTTGGCCACCTTCTCCGCGTGGTTTTCATGCACCGGGAAAGCGACATCGATCGCCGGCGAGGTCTTGTCCTCGTACTCGACCTCGGCCTCGGCCAGCGCCGAACCGCAATCCAGACACCAGTTCACCGGCTTCAGGCCCTGGTAGAGATAGCCCTTCTCGAGGATCTTGCCGACCGCGCGGATCTCGTCCGCTTCGGTCTTGAAGCGCATCGTCAGGTAGGGGTTGTCCCATTCGCCAAGGACGCCGAGGCGGATGAAATCCTTCTTCTGGCGCTCGACCTGTTCCGTGGCGAAAGCGCGGCACAGTTCGCGCACCTTGTCGGCCGGAATGTTCTTGCCGTGCAGCTTCTCGATCTGGTGCTCGATCGGCAGGCCGTGGCAATCCCAGCCCGGCACGTAAGGCGCATCGAAGCCTGCCAGCGTGCGCGAGCGGACGATGATGTCCTTGAGGATCTTGTTCACCGCATGGCCGATGTGGATGTCACCGTTGGCGTAGGGCGGACCATCGTGCAGCACGAAACGCCGGCGGCCCGTCGATGCCTTGCGGATCTGCTCGTAGAGCTTCTTCTCCTGCCATGCCGCCACCCAGGCCGGCTCGCGCTTGGCGAGGTCGCCGCGCATCGGGAAAGGCGTATCGGGAAGGTTCAGTGTGTGCTTGTAGTCAGCCATTTGCGGTGTCTCGGAGTCAAATCACTCAAATCGTTCAAAGCTTGAAATACTGGCGGGCAGTTTCGACATCACGGGCGATCTGCGCCTTCAGTTCGTCGAATCCCGAAAACTTCATCTCGTTGCGGATCTTGTGCAGGAAGCGCACCGTCAGGTGCGCGCCGTAGATATCGGCTGCGAAATCGAACAGGTGCACCTCGAGGATCGGCCGTACCACCGCATTGGCGGTCGGGCGGTAGCCAAGGTTGGCGACGCCGGGTAGCGGCCGGTCGCCAAGACCGGTGACCTCGACGGCAAAAACGCCGAGCAGCGGCGGCCGGTCGTGCTTCATGCGGATGTTGGCGGTCGCGTAGCCAAGCTGGCGGCCGACCTTGTCGCCATGAACGACGCGCCCGTCGATCACGTACGGACGGCCGAGCAGTTCGGCAGCGCGTTCGAGGTCGCCGGCCCACAAAGCATCGCGCACGGCGGAGCTGGAGACGCGCACCTCGGCGGAAGCCACGGTACTCATCGCCTCGACGCGGAAACCGAAAGATTCGCCAGCCTGCTGCAGCAGCGCGAAGTCGCCGGCACGCCTGGCGCCGAAGCGGAAATCGTCGCCGATGATCAGGTGACGCACGCGCAGCGTCTTCACCAGCACGTCCTCGATGAACTGGTCCGCCGTGAGGCTGGCGAAGGCCTTGTTGAAGCGGGCGACGAAGGCCAGCTCGACGCCATCGGCGGCGATCAGTTCCAGCTTCTCGCGCAGGTTGGAGAGGCGCGTCGGCGCCGACTCCGGTGCGAAAAACTCGCGCGGATGCGGCTCGAAGGTCAATACAGCCGGCGGCAGGCCGGTTTCTCCCGCCACCGCACACAGGCGTGCCAGCAACGCGCGATGACCGAGGTGCACGCCATCAAAATTGCCGATGGTGAGCACGGTCGCGCTGGGGGAGGATTGCGAGAGACCGCGAAAGACGCGCATGGAGTATTGGGAAGCGAAGCGCCGAAGCGCGGAATACCGCCGAAAAAGGCTGAATTATAAAGGTTTACGGCCCGGATTGCCGGGCTGCGGCAGCGCCTCAGTCCAGCTTGGCGAGCTTGGATTTGGCGAGCGGCGGATTGAGCTTGAAGTACTTGCGAATACCCGACATGACCGCCTCGGCGAGCCTGTCCTGGTAGGCCTCGTCGTTGAGACGGCGCTCTTCCTCGGGGTTCGAGATGAAGGCCGTCTCGACCAGGATCGAAGGGATGTCGGGCGCCTTCAGTACCGCGAAGCCGGCCTGCTCGACATGCGGTTTGTGCAAGTCGCCGACGCGATCGAGTTCGCCGAGCACGGCCTTGCCCAGCTTGAGGCTGTCGTTGATCGTCGCCGTCTGCGACAGGTCGAGCAGCGTGCGCGCCAGCATCGGGTCCTTGGTGCCGAAGTTCACGCCACCGATCAGATCGGCCGCGTTCTCCTTGTTCGCCAGCCAGCGCGCCGCCGAACTGGTGGCACCGTTCTCCGACAACACGAAGACCGAGGCCCCGCGCGCATCCGGCTTGATGAAGGCATCGGCGTGGATCGAGACGAAGAGATCGGACTGCACGCGCCGTGCCTTCTGCACGCGCATGTGCAAGGGCACGAAGAAATCGGAGTCGCGCGTCAGCACCGCGCGCATGTTCGGCTCGGCGTCGATCTTCGCCTTCAGGCGCTTCGCCACGGCCAGCGTCACGTTCTTTTCATGGCTGCCGCCGCGGCCCACGGCACCGGGGTCTTCGCCGCCGTGCCCCGGATCGAGCGTGATCGTCACTAGGCGATCCACCACCGGTTTGCCCGGCCGTTTCTCGGCCACGGCCGGTTGCTGCGGCTCGGCCGGCACCGGCTTGTCGTCGAGCGGAATCTGCTGCAGATCCTTCTTCTCCAGCAGCGCCAGCAGCGGGTCGATGGGATTGGCGGGATAGACGTCGAGCACCAGGCGATGCCCGTACTCCCCGACCGGGGCCAGCACGAACACCTGCGGCGCGACCTCGGTCTTCAGTTCCATGACCAGACGCACGACGCCCGGTTTGAAGCGTCCGGCGCGCAGCAGCTTGATGTAGGGATCGTCCGCGCCGATCTTGCCGGACAGTCCGTCGAGCACCCCATTGAGCTCGACACCCTCCAGATCGACCACAAGGCGTTCCGGGTTCTTCACCGTGAAATGCGAGAACTTCACGGCAGCCGAGCTTTCGAGCGTGACGCGCGTGTAGTCGGCGGCCGGCCAGATGCGCACCGCCAGCACGCTCGGAGAAACGCTGCGGGCAGCGTTGGCGAGCGGCGTTACGAGGAGGACGAGGGAGGCACCGCCGGCGAAGCGGAGCAGTTCGCGGCGCGTCCGGCTTGCAAGTCTGTCAGACATCGCACGCCCTCGGCAGAGGCCGCAGCGAGCCGGACACGGCGCGCTTCGCCAGCGCTGCCGGCGAAATCGAGGGCAACAACGAGGTCTGCGGCGGGCACAAAGCCGGCCGCCTTGTCGGGCCATTCGACCAGACAGACCGAATCGCTGCGAAAGTACTCGCCCAAGCCTGCATCGACAAACTCTTCCGGAACATTGAAACGATAAAAATCAAAGTGATACCAGTATATGCTCGAAACTACGTAAACTTCAACCAGTGTATAGGTCGGGCTCTTCACCGGTCCCGTGTGGCCAAGGGCCCGGAGCATCGCGCGCACTAGCGTCGTCTTGCCTGCGCCGAGGTCGCCATCGAGGTAAACGACCATGCCCGGACGCAGGCAGGGCACCAGTGCTGCGGCCAGTGCAGCACTGGCAGCTTCATCCGGCAGATCGATGGAAATGGTAGGCTCGGGGGTATGCAAGAACAGAACTCCGCTGTGAGTGGTACCGACTGGGCCGCCCTCAAGGGCCGCATCAAGGACTGGGGCCGGGACTTCGGCTTCGCCGATATCGGCATTGCGCGCGCGGATCCTGCCGAGGCCGTTCCGGGCCTGATGCGCTGGCTGGAAATGGGCCGCCACGGGGACATGGATTATATGGCCAAACACGCGCCATTGCGTGCCGCCCCGGCAGCCCTGCACCCCGGCACGACGACCGTCATCACCGCTCGCCTGCCCTACTGGCCCGAGGCGGCAGAGGCCGGCATGGTGCTCGCCGACCCGACGCTGGCCTACGTCTCGCGCTATGCGCTGGGCCGTGATTACCACAAGACGATCCGCAACCGCCTGCAGAAGCTGGCAGACCGCATCCGCGACGACATCGGGGATTTCAACTACCGCGCCTTTTCGGATTCGGCACCGGTGATGGAGGTCGAATTCGCACGTCTCGCCGGCACCGCCTGGCGCGGCAAGCACACGCTCTCGCTGACGCGCGGCGGCTCCTGGCATTTCCTCGGCGAGCTCTATACCGACCTGCCGTTGCCACCCGACGAACCGCTCGAGGAGCACTGCGGCACCTGTACGGCCTGCATCGACGCCTGCCCGACGCAGGCCATCGTCGCCCCCTACGAGGTCG
>DAORCC010000188.1:0-4713 GCA_035345235.1 Azospira sp. | reverse complement strand
GGCAGGAAGGGGAAGGGGCGTTCGCCGGCAAACAGGACGGTGCTGGGGTGACGTAGTGGCATGGCTGGGTCCGGATGGCAATGGGTACGATTGTGCGGGTGCCGGTACGGCAGTGCGCCCGATGCGGCGCGCAGTACATCATTCTATCGTTTCGGGATGGGCCGGGGCTTAAGCTGCGTTTAATTGCGGCCGGCGATACTGCACGCTTTCACCATGTGTTCCGAAGAGACGGAGATCGGCATGACGTTTGCACGCGATTCGCGCTATGACGCGCTTTCGATGGCACTACACTGGCTTTCTGCGGCGCTGGTGCTGATCGCGCTCGCCCTCATTGAAATGAAGGGGGTGTTCGGCAAGGGCGGCGGGCGTGATCTGGTCAAGCTGTTGCACTATCAGGCGGGTGCGCTGGTCGTCATGGTGACAGTATTCCGCCTCGGCTGGTGTGCCGTGCGTCACGCACCGAAGGCGCCGGCAGCGCCCGGAGGCGTCGAGGAATACGTCGGACGGATGGTTCACTGGGGCCTGTACGCCGCGTTGCTGGCTGTGCCGGTGGCGGGGGTTGTCGCGCTGCTGGCAGCGGGAAAACCGACGATCCTGCTCGGTATCGATCTGCCGGTCTGGATCGACGGTGGCAAGGCGGTGGCCAAGCGCTACAAGCATTACCACGAGAGTGTTGCGAACGGCATGATCGCGCTGCTGTGCCTGCATGTCGGCGCGGCGCTCTGGCATCGCTACGTTCGCCGGGATGCGGTCATGCAGCGCATGCTTCCCGGCGGCTGATGTAGCGCTCGGTGTGCTGCTCGGGCGCACCATGCAGAAACAAAAAGGCCGCAGCGAGTGCCGCGGCCTTTTGCTTTGAAGCTGGAATGCTGGTGGTTACAGCATGTCCTTGACGGCTTCGGCTTCGTCGGTCAGCTCCTTCAGCGTGAGGTTGATCTTCTCACGGCTGTAGGCGTCGATTTCCAGCCCCTGGATGATCTTGAACGCACCGCCCTTGCACTCACACGGGAAGCCGAAAACGATGCCCTTCGGGATGTCGTAGGAGCCATCCGACGGTACGCCCATCGTGACCCAGTCGTTCGAGCCGAGCACCCAGTCACGCACGTGGTCGATGGCGGCGTTGGCGGCCGAGGCGGCCGACGACAGGCCACGGGCCTCGATGATGGCAGCGCCGCGCTTGCCGACGGTCGGCAGGAACACGTCGTTGTTCCAGGCGTGGTCGTTGATCAGCGCCTTGACGTTGTCGCCGTTCGACTCGCAGTTGCGGTAGTCGGCGTACATCGTGGGCGAGTGGTTGCCCCAGACGACCAGCTTCTTGAACGACGAGACGGCGCGGCCCGTCTTCTCGGCGAGTTGCGAAAGGGCACGGTTGTGGTCCAGGCGCAGCATGCCGTGGTAGTTGTTCGGGTTGGTGCGGCCAACCTTCTTCGCGGCGGCAGCGGCGATGTAGGCGTTGGTGTTGCACGGGTTGCCGACGACCAGCACTTTGACATCTTCCTTGGCGTTTTCGGCGATGGCCTTGCCCTGGACAGTGAAGATGGCGCCGTTGGCGGTCAGCAGGTCGGCACGCTCCATGCCCTTGGTGCGCGGACGGGCACCAACCAGCAGGCAGACGTCGGCGTCCTTGAAGGCGACGTTCGGGTCATCGGTGGCGACCATGCCGGCGAGCAGCGGGAAGGCGCAGTCGTCCAGTTCCATCATGACGCCCTTGACGGCCTGCTGGGCTTGCGGCAGGTCGAGCAGCTGGAGAATGACCGGCTGATCCTTGCCGAGCATTTCGCCGGAGGCGATGCGGAAAAGCAGGCTGTAACCGATTTGGCCGGCAGCGCCGGTGACGGCGACGCGCATGGGGGCTTTGGACATGTTGCGGCTCCTGTTTAAAACGGTGAACAAGAAAAAGATGGGTTCGCGGCTTCGCGCCTTCGGCCTTGTCTTCGATCCTTGCCGTCGGGGCAATTGCTCGGCCAGTGCGGTGCTAAAGCTTTCGGATCATATGCCCGGCCGTTGGAGGTGTCAATGTCGATTCTTATGTCTTATAAAAGATATAAGAAATACAATAGACGAACCGTGTGAAATATGATCCAATGGAACCCATGAACCGGTCTTCGCTTTCGCGCGCTGCCGCGCCTTCGCCCACCTTCAGTCCGCTCTATCGGCAGATCAAGGATCTGATCCTGAAGAGCCTGGAGGCAGGGGAATGGCAGCCCGGTGATGCCATCCCCAGCGAGTCTGAACTCGCCGTCCGCTTCAATGTCTCTCAGGGTACCGTGCGCAAGGCTATCGACGAGATGGCCGCCGAGAACCTGCTGGTGCGCCGGCAGGGCAAGGGTACCTTCGTCGCCACGCACAGCGACCCACGTTCCTTCTTCCGATTCCTCCGTCTGGTGCCCAATGAGGGCGAGCTGCAGCCGTCACGCAGCGTGCCGCTCGAGTGCGGACGTGCCAGGGCGGGTGCCGACGTGGCGCGCATGCTCGGGCTGGAGCCCGGGGCGCCGATCATCATCATGCGCCGCCTGCTCAAGTTCGCCGAGGATGCCGTTGTCTTCGACGAGATCTACCTGCCGGGCGAACTCTTCCAGGATCTCTCGCTGGACGTCCTCAAGCAGAGCGACAAGTCGCTCTACGACCTGTTCGAGAGTCGCTACGGCGTTCGCATGATTCGTGCCGAAGAGCGCCTGCGCGCCGTTGCGGCAGAGGGTGTGGCGGCGGAGCTGCTCAGGGTGGACGAGGGTAGCCCGCTGCTGCTCGTCGAGCGCGTGGCCTTCACCTATGGCAACAAACCGGTCGAATGGCGGCGCGGTTTCTATGCCACGCGCGACTTTCATTACTTCAACGAACTGACCTAGGGAGGCGTGCTACAGGCCAGATCGATTGCGCTATAATTCAAAATTCTGATCAGCAAAAAAAGCGGCTGCAGCCGCGCAAACACGAGGGATGACGTTCATGGCAGATATTGCTATCAAGAAAAAGCGTCCAAAGAACCTGGACCTACCCACGATCAGATTGCCGCTACCCGGCATTCTGTCGATCCTGCACCGAATCAGTGGTGCCGTTCTGTTTCTTCTCCTGCCTGTGCTGCTGTGGCTGTTCCAGCAGAGCCTCGCGTCTCCCGAGACCTATGCCGTCGCCAAGGCGGTGACGAGCAACTTCCTCGTCAAGCTGATCCTGCTCGGCCTGATCTGGCTGTACATGCACCACTTCTGCGCCGGTATCCGTTACCTGCTGCTTGACCTGCACAAGGGGATCGAGCTGGAGGCTGCGCGCTTCTCCAGCAAGGTCGTGTTCGCCGTGAGCATCGCGCTCACCGTCATCATTGGCGCGAAGGTGCTGCTATGATCAACCGTATCGTTGTCGGGGCCGGCTACGGCCTCAAGGACTGGATCGCGCAGCGCGCCACCGCGCTGGTCATGGCGGTCTACACCCTCATCCTGCTGGTCACCCTTGGCGCGCTATCGCCGAGCAGCTTCGAAGCCTGGCGTTCGATTTTCTCGAATGGCTTCATGCAGTTCATGACCTTCCTGTTCTTCATCAGCCTTTTCTGGCACGTCTGGATCGGGATTCGTGACATCTGGATGGACTACGTCAAGCCCGATGGTCTGCGCCTGGTTCTGATGATTGCAACGGCTGCTGCGCTGATCGGCTATGCCGGCTGGGCGGCCAAGATTCTGTGGAGGCTGTAAGTGAGTATTCCTGTCCGTAAATATGATGCGGTGATCGTCGGTGCCGGTGGCGCCGGTCTGCGTGCCGCGATCCAGCTGTCCGAAGCCGGCCTGAAGACGGCCGTTCTCTCCAAGGTTTTCCCGACCCGCTCGCACACTGTTGCGGCGCAGGGCGGCGTCTCGGCCTCGCTCGGCAATTCCGAGCAGGATCACTGGCACTGGCACATGTACGACACCGTCAAGGGCTCGGACTGGCTGGGCGACCAGGATGCGATCGAATTCATGTGCCGCAAGGCGCCGGAAGTGGTCGTCGAGCTCGAGCACTTCGGCATGCCGTTCGACCGTACCGACGAGGGCAAGATCTACCAGCGTCCGTTCGGCGGCCACATGTCGAACTTCGGCGAGAAGCCTGTCCGTCGTGCCTGCGCGGCCGCCGACCGTACCGGCCACGCGATGCTGCATGCGCTCTACCAGCGCAACGTGCGTGCGCAGACGCAGTTCTTCGTCGAGTGGATGGCGCTCGACCTGATCCGTGACGAAGAAGGCCAGGTGCTCGGCGTCATCGCCCTCGAAATGGAAACCGGCGAAGTCGTCGCCTTCCACGCCAAGGCCACCATCTTCGCGACCGGCGGTGCCGGCCGCATCTTCTATTCCTCGACCAACGCCTTCATCAACACCGGTGACGGCCTCGGCATGGCGGCACGTGCCGGCATCCAGCTCGAGGACATGGAGTTCTGGCAGTTCCACCCGACTGGCGTGGCCGGCGCGGGTGTGCTGATCACCGAAGGCGTGCGCGGCGAAGGCGGCATCCTGCGCAACTCTGCCGGCGAGCGCTTCATGGAGCGTTATGCGCCGAACGCCAAGGACCTGGCTTCGCGTGACGTCGTCTCGCGTGCCATGGTCACCGAAATCAACGAAGGTCGCGGCTGCGGTCCGAACAAGGACTTCGTGACGCTCGACATCACGCACCTGCCGCCGGAGACGATCATGAAGCGTCTTCCGGGCATCCGCGAGATCTCGATCCAGTTCGCCGGCATCGACCCGATCAAGGCGC
>DAORCC010000187.1:0-4720 GCA_035345235.1 Azospira sp. | reverse complement strand
GCGGCGGCCTGGGCCTGTGGCGCGCTCGATCTTGACGCGGCCATCCGGGTGATCGTTGCCCGCAGCCGTGCCCAGGGCGAGACGCGCGGCACCGGTCGTATGGCCGCTGTCGGACTCTCGGTGGAAGCCATGCAAGCTGTCATGGCGGAACTGGGAGATGCGCTTGATATCACCATTGCCGGCATCAATAGCCCGAAGAACCTGACCCTTTCCGGCAGCTTGGCCGATCTGGAACGTGTCCAGTCGCATCTTGCGACCAAGAGTGTCTTTTTCCGGCTGCTCGACCTCGACTATGCCTTCCACAGCCGCCAGATGGACCCGATACGAGTGCCGCTGCTTGCCAGCTTGGCCGGGTTGGAAACCCGCGCTGCGGCAGAAATCGCCTTCGTTTCCACCGTTACCGGCGTCGCACTCGACGCCAATCAACTGGGTGCGGAGTACTGGTGGCGCAACGTGCGCGAACCCGTGCGGTTCTCGGATGCCATCGCTACGCTCAGTGGCCTTGGCTGTCGCAGCTTCATTGAAATCGGCCCGCATGCCATCTTGCAGCGCTATATCGGCGAATGCCTCATATCCATTGGCACGAAAGGCCGGGTGCTGCCCACCTTGCGCAAGGAGGCCGATGGCTGGAACCACATCGTCGAGACTGCCTTGCGTGCCCATCTGCTGGCCGAACAACCGAATCTAGGTGTCTATTTCCCGCAGCCCGGGCGTCGTGTCCAGTTGCCAAACTACCCCTGGCAACGCGAACGGCATTGGCACCCGCGCACCAGCGAAAGCCTTTTTTCCATTGAGAGGCGGCGCGTACATCCGTTGTTGGGCTGGCGGATTCCCGAGGCCGCGCACATCTGGGAAAACACCCTCGATCCAGCTGTCCTGTCTTGGCTCGTCGACCACCAGGTGGGGGGCGCCATCGTCTTTCCCGGCGCGGCATATGCCGAAATGGCACTTGCGGCGGCACGTGAGTGGCTGGGCGGGGAGTCGCTGGCTTTCGAAGAGATGGACATCGTTTCACCCATGGTCTTCGATGGGGAGCACGCGCGCACGCTGCGTTTCGATCTCAACGATCGAGACGGCAGCTTCCAGATCAAGAGCCGACAGCGATTGAGCCATGATGAGTGGACGCTCCATGCCGCCGGGCGGATTTTGCAACCGGGCGCAGGTTACCGTAGTGCGCGGATTCCCCCTCTTTCGGGGGGGGCTGACAGGATAGACAGGGAAACCCACTACCGCCTGGCAGCTACGCTGGGGCTCAATTACGGCCCGACCTTTCAGGGCTTGCGCGAGGCCGTCGTCGCCGATAACTGTCTGCAAGCCGACCTGGAATATCACGCCGACCTGGCTGGAGACGACTACCTCGTCCATCCGGCCTTGCTCGACGTCTGCTACCAGTCGTTGGTCGATTTTTTCCGCACCAACATCGATGCTGGGCTGGGTGTCGCCCTGTTGCCCGTCAAGACCGGTCGACTTGAATACCACCGTGCTGGCACACTCAACCGATTCCGCGCTCGGCTGATACGCCGCAGCGCGCGCTCCGTGTTGGCGGACTTCGAACTTTTCGATGCCGAAGACCAGCTTCTGGCCAGCGTAAGCGGCTGCCGCTTTCGCGCCGCACCGCTCGCGCACAAGGCGCAGGAAAAAGTCTCGCGCTGGCGCATTAACGCCTGGTTGCACCCGCATCCTGCAGAAGGCCTTAAGACCCAACTGCCCTCCACGCAGGCGCTTGTTGAAACCCTTTCGCTGGCCATGGCTGAGCAGGCGGAACCCCGCGGTCACTGGTTCAAGGAGGCCTTGCCCCTGTTCGAGGCGCTTGTCGTCTCCTTCACATTCGAGGCCTTCTGGACGATTGCCCGTGAGGGCGACGATGCCTTGCAAGGGCTGATGACCACGTCTGATCCCTATGCCCGCTGGCTCAGCAGCCTCTTGCGGCAGGAGGGATTGCTCTCCTTCCAAGACAGGCGTTGGCAACTGGCCGACAGCAGCGATCTGCCTGCCGCCGAGGACATCTGGCGCACCCTGGTGCGCGAGCACGACGCCGCGTTGCCGCACCTGGTTCTTCTGGGCCGGGTGGGGCGCCACCTGCCGTATCTTCTTCAGAATCCGTCTGAACGAGGTGAATTTATCAAGGCACTTCGCCGCTCGACCGTCGCGGAAACGTTTTATCAGGACGATCCAGCCTATGCCGGCATGCGACAGGCGGTCGAGCACCTCCTGCGCCATCTGGCAAGCGACTGGCCAACGCACCGTCGTTTGCGCGTCCTGGAAATCACCGACGGCCCGAGCGAAGTCCCGCGTGCCTTGCTGGCTGCGCTGCCTGAAGACCGCCTCGACTATGTTCTGGCCTTACCCGAAACCGTGGCCCAACGTCAGCAGGCCGAATACGCCCATGAACCCAATCTCGTCATCGCGACGCTGGATTACGCGAACTGGCAGTTGACTGCCGAGACGCGTTTGCCGGACAAGTTCGATGTCGTGATTCTTCGTCACACCCTGCACCGGGCCGTGAGCCCTAAAGTCGCCCTCAACCAGGCGCGGCGCTGGCTGGCTGCCAACGCCAGTCTCATCATTGCCGAACGTCACCCGGATTGGAGCGCCGACTTTCTGGCCGGTCTGGATAACGATTGGTGGCATGAGGCCACGGGTGGCGAAGCACCGGATTCCTCGCTGGCGACGGCAACCGCATGGGCGGAGCTCTTACGAGCGGAAGGTTTCGAGGACGTGCTGGATTATTTCGAACCGGCTGCCGACGGACTTTCCGAAGGCGCCTACCTCCTCTTGGCGCGCGCTCCGGCACAGTGGGCGGTGGCCTTACCTGTGCCCGAGCCGGCTTCGTGGCTATTCCTCGCCGATGCGGCTTCCCTGGAGCTGGCTGAACATCTTGCTGCGCGGCTTGAATCGCAGGGGCAGCGGGTCGCAACAGTACAAGATCTATCGCCAAACCTCACCGGCATTGACCACGTCGTGCATTTGCGGGGCTGGAACGGCACGCCGGAAACCGCTACAACCTTGCTCGCCGAAGCCCTTGGGAACGTGCAAGCCCTCGCCGCACACCCCGCGAAAACGCCGCGCCTGTGGCTCGTCACCCGCGGGGGTGCGCTGGCCTCGAACCTGCCGGCCACGGTCGAACCCAATCCGCAGCAAGCCGCCCTCTGGGGCTTCGCGCGCGTGGTCATGAACGAGTACCCGGCGCTCGAATGCACCCTGATCGATCTGCGCTGTGAAGACGGCCTCGACCGGCTGGAAAACGAACTGCTCTACCCTGACGGCGCGTCCGAGATCCTGCTCACCGATACTGGCCGCTGCACGCTGGTCATGCAGGAGGCCTCTGAAGATCAAAGCCCCCATGCAGCACCAGGGGAGCGCTTCCGTCTCGACTTCCACCTGCCAGGGCAACTGCGCAACCTTATCTGGCTGCCGCAGGAAAAAGCCGCACTTGCTGATGACACCGTCGAAGTCGAGGTGCGGGCGACAGGCCTCAACTTCCGCGATGTCATGTATCTCATGGGCCTGTTGCCGGACGAAGCGGTGGAAAAAGGCTACGCCGGCGCCAGCCTGGGGCTGGAATTCGCCGGCATCGTCAGCTGCGTCGGGCCGCGTGTGCGCGATTTCAGGCCGGGGGACAAAGTCATGGGCTTTGGCTCGGCCTGCTTCGCGAGTCATGTCGTCACCCGCGCCGATGCGGTTGCTCGGATGCCGGAAGAATGGTCGTTCGAATCCGCCGCCACCGTCCCCACCGTGTTCTTCACGGTGTATTACGCCCTCAAGCACCTCGCAGACCTGCAAGCGGGCGAGCGCGTGCTCATCCACGGCGGTGCAGGCGGTGTGGGTATCGCCGCCATTCAGCTCGCCAAATATCTCGGGGCAGAAGTCTTTGCCACCGCCGGCAGCGAGGAAAAACGCGACTTCGTGCAGCTATTGGGCGCCGATCACGTCTTCGACTCGCGCTCGCTTGCCTTTGCCGACGACATACTTGCCGCAACAAATGGCGAAGGCGTCGATGTCGTGCTTAACTCGCTCGCGGGCGAAGCCATACGCCGCAATCTTTCCGTCCTCAAGCCCTTCGGCCGCTTCCTCGAGCTGGGCAAGCGCGACTTCTTTGAAAACACGCCCATCGGTCTGCGGCCGTTCAAGGACAACATCAGCTACTTTGGCATCGACGCCGACCAGTTGCTGACCGGCCGGCCGCAACTTGCCGCGCGCATGTTCCGCGAGGTCATGGCCCTGTTCCGCGAAGGGGCGCTCACGCCCTTGCCCTGCCGGGTTTTCTCGGCCGAACGCGTGGTCGACGCCTTCCGCGTCATGCAGCAGGCCCGGCACATCGGCAAGGTGGTCGTCTCGCTTGCCGACGCACGGCCTGTGGTCGAACGGCCGGCGACGGCTCCAGCGCCGCTGCAGCTGACCAAGGACTCAACCTGGATCGTGACAGGCGGCCTCTCCGGCTTTGGCCTGGAGTCGGCGCGCTGGCTGGCCGCACATGGCGTTGGGCATCTCGTTCTGTTGGGGCGTCGTGGTCTGGAGACCCCGGGCGCTAGGGAAGCCATCGAAGATTTCGCGGCCCAGGGCATTCAGGTGCAGGCGCTGGCCTGTGACATCAGCGATGCACAACCCGTCGAAAAGATGGTCGAGCATGCGCGCATGACCTGCCCGCCCATTAAGGGCGTGCTCCACGCGGCCGCCGTCTTTGACGATGCCCTCGTGCAGAACCTCGACGCTGCTCGCA
>DAORCC010000186.1:0-4759 GCA_035345235.1 Azospira sp. | reverse complement strand
GCCGAGACCATCCGTTCGGACAGCTTCCCGAAGAAGAACTTCCGCAACACCCCGCTCGCCGGTTCGCTGATCCCGTGGATCGACGTCCCGGTTGAAGGCGGTCAGTCGAAGGAAGAGTGGAAGGGCGGCGCCGAGTGCAACAAGATCCTCGGTCGTCCGGCTTTCCGCAGCCCGGGCTCGATCCCGATCGACGGCCTGTGCGTGCGCATCGGCGCCATGCGCTGCCACTCGCAGGCGCTGACCATCAAGCTGAAGAAGGATGTGCCGCTGGATGAAATCAGCGACATGCTGGCCAAGGCCAACCCGTGGGCCAAGGTTGTACCGAACGATCGCGAGATCAGTGAGCGCGAACTGACCCCGGCTGCCGTGACCGGCACGCTGACCGTCCCGGTCGGCCGCCTGCACAAGATGGCGATGGGTCCGGAGTATCTGGCCGCCTTTACCTGCGGCGACCAGTTGCTGTGGGGCGCTGCCGAGCCGCTGCGCCGCATGCTGCGCATCCTGCTCGACGCCTGAGCGCAAAGCAGGCATCTCGCATCAGTGTGCTTGGAGCGCGTCTAAACGACGCTCTCCGACAAGAAGGCCGGGGAACTCCCCCGGCTTTTTTCCGTCTTGTTGCGGAAATGATACACGCATGGCCAACATCAGAAGGAAGTTGAGCTTGCATCGCTAACTTCATGATGTTATTTTGAATGTCCGAATTCGACGCTCAGGGTGGCGCCGTGGCAAATAAAATTCATACCACACCAAAATTCCGTGCTTCGACGCTGGCAATCGCTGCCGGTCTGGCGCTTTCGACGCTTCCATCCGCGGTGTTGGCCGCCGGGCTTGGAAAGGTCACCGTTTTCTCGGCACTGGGACAGCCCTTGCGCGCAGAAGTCGAGCTGTCTGCGACGCGCGAGGAACTGCAAAGCATGAAGGCGACGCTGGCGTCGCCCGAGGCGTTCAAGGCTGCCGGCCTGGATTACGCGACGCCGTTGCTGGGCATTCGATTTGCGATCGACAAGCGCGCCTCGGGGCAGTCGATCATCAGACTGACGACGGATCGTCCCCTGAACGAACCGTTTGTCGACATGTTGCTCGAAATCAATTGGTCGTCGGGTCGCCTGGTACGTGAGTACACCTTCCTGCTGGATCCGCCCGAAGTCGCCACGAAGGCCCCTGCGCCGGTAGCGGCACCCATCGCAACGGCACCGACGAAAACGGCTGCGAAACCAGCGGCTGCGGCCCCGGTTGCGCCTGCCGCAGAGGCGAGCGCATCGGTTGCGGAAACGAAGCCCCGACCGTCTGCAAAACCGAAGGCTGCTGAACAGGCGGAAACGCCGCCTGCTGACGGTGCCGATACCTACAAGGTCAAGAGCGGTGACACGCTGCGCAAGATTGCCGCCCAGCATCAGCAGGAAGGCGTCTCGCTCGATCAGATGCTGGTCGGTCTGTTCCGTGCCAACAAGGATGCCTTCGACGGCGCGAACATGAACCGCCTGAAGAGCGGAAAGATCCTTTCCGTTCCGGCCAAGGCAGAGGTCGAGGCGATCGCCCCGGCAGAAGCGCAGAAAGTGATCGTCGCCCAGGCCGCTGACTGGAATGCCTATCGGCGCAAACTGGCGTCCGCCGCGGCGCAGGCCCCCGCAACCGATGAAGGTGGCAAGCAGGCGGTGTCCGGCAAGATCACCCCGAAAGTTGAGGATCAGGCGGCCCCTGCTGCTGAAACGAAGGATCAGGTTCGCGTTTCGCGTACGGAGTCCGGCAAGGGTAAGCCCGGGGGCAAGGTCAGCGAAGACGAGCTGGTGGCCAAGGAAAAGGCGCTCAAGGAAGCAAACGATCGCTTGGTGTCCCTTGAAAAGAACGTCAACGAGCTGCAGAAGCTGCTCGAAATGAAGAACCAGAATCTGGCCGAGCTCCAGAAACAGGCCAGCAAGCCGGAACCGGTAAAGCCCGTCGAGGCGCCCAAGGCTGTCGAGCCGCCGAAGCCGATAGAACCGCCGAAGCCCGTTGAGCCGCCCAAGGCCGCAGAACCGCCGAAACCGGTCGAGCCGCCGAAGCCCGCAGAACCGCCCAAGGCCGAGGAGAAGAAGCCCGAGCCTGCGCCGGTTGAGCCGCCCAAGGCAGTTGAAGAGAAAAAACCTGAAGAGGCAAAGCCTGCCGAAGCGCCCAAGGCCGAGGAAAAACCCGCTGAAGCGCCCAAGCCTGTCGAGCCGCCGAAGCCGAAGCCCAAGGTTGTCATTCCCGAGCCTGAACCGGAGGAGCCCGGCCTGCTCGAGGATCCGATGGTGCTCGCAGGCGGGGGTGGTCTGATTGCCCTGTTGCTCGGGTATGTTTTCTACAAGCGCCGCCGTGCCAAGCCTGCAGAGGGCGAAGTGCCGCTGGCGACGTCGACCGCCGGTCTGTCGCAAACCAGCCTTGGCGAGAACTCCGTCTTCCGCAACACCGGTGGGCAGAGCGTCGATACCTCGCACACGCCGCCGCAGACGGATTTCAGCCAGGCCGGCCCGGGCACGATCGATACCGATGAGGTCGATCCGGTCGCCGAAGCCGATGTCTACATGGCTTATGGCCGGGATGCGCAGGCCGAGGAGATCCTCCTCGAAGCAAAGACCAAAGATCCGAAGCGCCTCGCGATTCACCTGAAGCTGCTTGAAATCTACGCCAACCGCCAGAGCGCGAAGCAGTTCGAGTCGCTGGCCACCGAACTTTACGGCGAAACCGGCGGCGTCGGTGCCGACTGGGAAAAGGCTGCTGCGATGGGCCTCAAGGTCGATCCGCAGAACCCGCTCTATGGTGGCAAGGGGACCAGCGAGGCTGCAGGCTTCGACTCAGACGCCACGGTGATTGTCTCGGCTCAGAACGTCAAGAACACGGTGACGATGCCTGGTCAGCTGGCACAGATGGCGGCTGCCGCAGCACCGCTGGAGGTTTCTGTTCCCGAGTTGCCGGTCGATGTTGCGGAAGCCGCACCGGCAGCAGAGCCGGAGAGCCTGGACTTCGATCTCGGAACCTCGGCGCAGGAAGTGGTGGAAGACAAGCCGAAGTCCGATCTGGTCAGTACGGTTACCTTGCCGGAAGCCACCTCGGTCGCGAATGATGCCGATGGCGTTCTGGATTTCGACCTTGGCAATACGGCCGAGGTCAAGTCGGCATCGTCGCCCTCGACGGAAGACACCGCCGTTGGTCTCGATTTCGAAATGCCGGAAATCAAGGTGGACGCGCCGGTTGCAGATGCGGGCGGGCTCGATTTCGACCTCGGTTTCGATACGCCGGCCGCGCCAGCGCAGGAACAGGCGCCTGTAGTCCAGGCGACCCCTGAGCCCGCTCCGGCTGCCGCACCGGCGGAAGTCGTGCTTGATATCGGCAATGTCAATCCGGATGACCTCGAGTTCGACGTCCAGCTTACCGAATCGACGGTGCTCGGCCAGCCGATGTCGCCATCTTCATTCGACATGACCGCGATCAACCTCGACCTGGCGGAAACCAAGATTGCACCGCCGGCCGTTGCTGATAGCTTCGAGAGCGGCCAGCTGGAAACCGTGGTCAATCCCGAACTGGTCGCATCGCTGGCATCGGGTGATGACGCGATCAGCGCGAGCGATGAAGTTGCCACCAAGCTCGATCTCGCCAAGGCCTACGAGGAAATGGGAGATCTCGAGGGGGCACGCGAATTGCTGCAGGAAGTGATCAAGGAAGGCAACGCGGATCAGCAGGCTTCTGCCCGTACGATCCTCGAGCGCGTCGGCTGATCCCGTCGCGAAACAGGTAGAATGAGGGCCGCTTTCCGCAAGGAGGCGGCCCTTTCCTTTCAGTGCATGCCATGTTCCCGATTTTCTCGCTCCACCCCGCTTCCCGCATCGTTTGCTGGGTGATGCTGGTCATTGCCGTGCAGTGCCTGAGCGGCCCCGCACTCGCACTTGCGCTACTGGCCATGACCGCGTTCGGCGGGGCAGCGCGCCGGCGTTGGCTGCAGTTGTTGCGCCGGACCCGCTGGCTGCTGCTGTCGCTCATGGTCATCCTCGGCTGGAGCGTTGCCGGCGAGCCGCTCTGGAATGTCCCGGGACTGCCGTCCCCGTCGATCGAAGGCCTGGCGGACGGCGTGACGCAGCTCGGCCGATTGTCGCTTGTGCTGGCCCTGGTGGCTGCCTTGATGGCTGCGATGCCGGCCAATCAGTTGATGGCCGGTGGTATGGCTCTGCTCGCACCCCTGCGCCGTTTCGGTCTCGATGTCGATCGGGCGGTCGTCAGGCTCGCCCTGGTCCTGCACTATGTCGAGCATTCGTCGGCCGGTGGCTGGCGTGCATTGCTGGCACCGGCTTACCCGCTGGGACCATCTGTCATAGTCCTCAGTCTGGCGCGTGCCCGGATCGCCGACTGGGGTGCTGCATGGCTTGTTGCCGGCTTCCTCGTGATCGTTTGTTCGGTATGAGAGTCGCGCTCTGCATCGAATACGACGGCGGGGCTTTTCACGGCTGGCAGACGCAGCCCGATGGCCGTACCGTTCAGGATGCGCTCGAGAAGGCATTGACTGAAATCGCCGGGCAGCCCATCAGCGTCAGTTGTGCCGGGCGGACCGATACCGGCGTCCATGCCACGGCGCAGGTCGCCCATTTCGATTGCCCCGCCGAGCGGCCGCTGTCGGCCTGGGTCAGGGGCGCCAACACGCTGCTGCCCGATTCCGTTGCTGTGCGCTGGGCGCATCCGGTGCCCGATGATTTCCATGCCCGCTTCTCGGCACGCGGACGGCGCTATCGCTATGTCCTCGTCAATCGCC
>DAORCC010000185.1:0-4798 GCA_035345235.1 Azospira sp. | reverse complement strand
GGTCAACGTGACCAATCGTGCCAACGTTCACGTGCGGTTTCGTACGTTCGAATTTACCTTTGGCCATGTTCCCGCTTCCTCAAAAATTAAAAGATCAACGATATCGATTCGGTTGCACCAGCGAATGGTGCCCATGGGCAGGATTGAACTGCCGACCTCTCCCTTACCAAGGGAGTGCTCTGCCACTGAGCTACATGGGCGCTCCGTAAAACGCTCGATCACAACAAACAACAAGTCGCAGAAAGTGGAGCGGGTGAAGGGAATCGAACCCTCGTCTTAAGCTTGGAAGGCTTCAGCTCTACCATTGAGCTACACCCGCACAAACCGGAACCACGACTACAACGTTCGCGACATTTTTTGGTGGAGGGAGAAGGATTCGAACCTTCGAAGGCAGAGCCGACAGATTTACAGTCTGTTCCCGTTGACCGCTTGGGTATCCCTCCGGGAAACCGGAGATTATCTGCAATCGACAAACCGGTGTCAATTGCTTTCGCGAATTGAGGCCGCGCATCATAGCAAAAAACCGGCCAGGGCGCGAGATTTTGCTGGTTTTTCGGATGGCCGGCTCTAGAATGCCCGACAACCCGACGTACATGAACTCCCACCCATGAGCCATTCAGCCCCCTTCCCCCCGCTGCCCGACACACTGATTGCCGCACTTCGCGAGCACTTCGGGCAACGCTTCTCACAAGGAGAATCGACGCGTCTCCAGCATGGCCGCGACGAATCGGTGCACCCGCCGGAACCGCCACAAGGGGTGGTGTTTGCGGAAACCACCGAAGATGTCGCCGAAACCGCACGTCTCTGCCACGCACACAAGGTTCCTATCATCCCTTACGGGGCCGGCAGTTCGGTCGAGGGCCACCTGCTCGCCGTGCGCGGCGGCATCAGCCTTGACCTTTCCGGCATGAACCGCGTAGTCGCCATCCATGCCGAGGATCTCGATGCCACCGTGGAAGCCGGCGTAACGCGCAAGCAACTGAACGAGGCACTCAAGGGCAGCGGCCTCTTCTTCCCGATTGACCCCGGCGCCGACGCCTCGCTCGGCGGCATGGCGGCGACGCGTGCCTCGGGCACCAACGCCGTGCGCTACGGCACGATGCGCGAAAACGTGATGGCGATGACCGTCGTGCTCGCCGACGGCCGCATCATCCACACCGGCAGCCGGGCGAAAAAGTCCTCGGCCGGCTACGACCTGACGCGGCTATTCGTCGGCTCGGAAGGCACGCTCGGCATCATCACCGAGCTGACCGTCAAGCTTTATCCGGTGCCGGAAGCGATGTCTGCCGCCGTCTGCGCCTTCCCCGATGTCGATGCCGCAGTGAATACCGTCATCCAGACGATCCAGATGGGCATCCCGGTCGCCCGCATCGAGCTGCTCGACGCACTGACACTGACCGCCATCAACCGCTTCAGCAAGACGACGCTGCCCGAGCGCCCGACCCTGTTCTTCGAATTTCACGGCAGCCAATCCTCGGTGGCGGAGCAGGCCGAGTTCGTCCAGCAGATCGCCGGCGAAAACGGCGGCGAGAACTTCGAATGGGCGTCCCGCCCGGAGGACCGCACGCGCCTCTGGCAGGCCCGGCACGACGCCTACTTCGCCTGCCTGCAGATGAAACCCGGCGGCCGCGCCTTCCCGACCGATGTCTGCGTGCCGATATCGCGGCTCGCCGAATGCATCGCGGCCACCAACGAGGACCTGCAGCAGGTGTCGATACCGATCATGCTCTTCGGTCACGTTGGTGACGGCAACTTCCACCTCGTCGTGCTGGTCGATCCGGCCAACGAGAAGGACATGCAGGAAGCCGAGTGGATCAACGAGCGCGTCGTCGAGCGCGCACTGGCCATGGAAGGCACCTGCACCGGTGAGCACGGGATCGGGCTCGGCAAGAAGAAATTCATGGTGCGTGAGCACGGCGCGGACGCGGTCGAGGTAATGCGCGCGCTGAAAGCGGCGCTCGATCCGGACGATCTGCTCAATCCGAGAAAGATCCTGCCCTGACGAAGGCGCTCAGGAAATCGCCGGTTCGTCGTGCTTGCCGCGCAGGCGCGCGACGAGCGTCATCATGACGAGCGCTACGGCACCTGCCGCCACCCCGACCAGCGCATCGAGCATTGCCCCAAGCAGAGGCCCGATGAAGCCGGCCGCAGAGGAAACTCCTTCCAGCAGGTGATGCAGCGGCGGCACGCCGTGCGTCAGGATGCCGCCACCGACGAGGAACATCGCCAGCGTACCGATCACGGTCAGCGCTTTCATGATCTTCGGCGCCGCGGCGAGCAGCGCGCGACCGACCGCCTGAGCAGCGGCACCCGGCTTCTGCACGAGATGCGCACCAACGTCATCCATCTTGACGATGCCGGCGACCAGCCCGTAGACCCCTGCCGTCATGATCAGCGCGATTCCGACCATCACCGCCGCCTGCGTTGCGAAGGGCTTGTCGGCGACAGTGCCGAGCGCGATGACAAGGATCTCGGCAGAAAGCACGAAGTCGGTGCGGATGGCCCCCTTGATCTTCTCTTTCTCGTAGGCGACGAGGTCGACGCGCTCATCGGCCACGGCCGCGAGTTCCGCCTGATGCTCGGCCTCCGCGTCGCCGCGATGCAGCCACTTGTGGGCCAGCTTCTCGACGCCTTCGTAGCAGAGATAGAGGCCGCCGATCATCAGCAGCGGCATCACCAGGAAAGGCGCGACAGCGCTGATCGCCAGTGCCGTTGGCACCAGGATGGCCTTGTTCATGAGCGAGCCCTTGGCCACCGCCCAGACCACCGGCAACTCCCGTTCGGCGCGCACGCCCGAGACCTGCTCGGCATTCAGCGCCAGATCGTCACCGAGCACGCCGGCAGTCTTCTTGGCGGCAACCTTGGTCATCACGGCGACGTCGTCGAGAATGGTCGCGATGTCGTCGAGCAGGGCAAGCAGGCTGGCTCCGGCCATGGGGTAGCGCTTTCGGTTCAGTTGGAAATGCGGCGGATTATACCGGCCCGTTTCCGCCTGCTGCGCCGCAACGTTACGCGGGATCGGCGGTCACATACAATGCGCTCCGTCGCCCACCGGCGACGATGACAATTGCCCGGCGCGCTCCACAAGAACGTGACCGGATCACAGCCAACGGAGGAGTCTCACAATGAGCGATCTCTCGATCACGCTCGAGGACAAGTACACCCGCGCCTCGGGACGTGTCTTTCTCACCGGTTCCCAAGCCCTCGTCCGCCTGCCGCTGCTGCAGCGCCAGCGCGACCTCGCCGCCGGAATCAACACCGCCGGCTTCGTTTCCGGCTACCGCGGCAGCCCGCTCGGCGGCGTCGATCAGGCCTACTGGGCCGCGAAGAAAATTCTCGAACCGCAGCACGTCGTTTTCCAGCCCGGCGTCAATGAAGACCTCGCTGCCACGGCGGTATGGGGCACGCAGCAACTCAACCTGTTCCCCGGCGCGAAGTACGATGGCGTCTTCGGCATGTGGTACGGCAAGGGCCCGGGCGTCGATCGCTGCGGCGACGTCTTCCGCCACGCCAATGCGGCCGGCACCTCGAAGCATGGTGGCGTACTGGTCATCGCCGGCGACGACCACAACGCAAAATCATCCACCCTGCCGCACCAGACCGACCACATCTTCAAGGCAGTGATGATGCCGGTGCTCTACCCGGCCAACGTGCAGGAATATCTCGACTACGGCCTGCATGGCTGGGCGATGAGCCGCTATTCGGGCTGCTGGGTGGCGCTGAAGGCGCTGGCCGACACGGTGGAAACCTCGGCCTCGGTCGACATCGACCCGCTGTCGCTGCAGATCGTTACCCCCGGCGATTTCGAGCTGCCCGAAGGTGGCCTCAACATCCGCTGGCCAGATGACCGGCACGAGCAGGAGCGCCGCCTGCTGCACTTCAAGCTCTACGCTGCGCTGGCCTACGCACGGGCGAACAACCTGAACCGCGTGGTCATCGATTCGCCAGCCCCGCGTCTCGGCATCATCACTTCGGGCAAGTCTTACCTGGACGTGCGCCAGGCCTTCGACGAACTGGGCATCGATGACGCCCTCGCCGCCGAGATCGGCATCCGCCTGTACAAGGTCGGCATGGTCTGGCCGCTCGAATCGGAAGGCGTACGTCACTTCGCAGAAGGACTGGAGGAAATCCTCGTCATCGAGGAAAAGCGCCAGCTGATCGAGTACCAGCTCAAGGAGGAACTCTACAACTGGCGTGAGGACGTACGCCCGCGCGTCATCGGCAAGTTCGACGAGAAGGGCGAGTGGGCCTCGACGCCGGACAACCGCGGCGTCGTCTCGCACGGCGAGTGGCTGCTGCCGGCGGCCGGCGAACTTTCTGTGGCGCAGATTGCGCGCGTCATCGCCTCGCGCATCGACCGCTTCTTCACCTCGTCCCGCATCCAGCAGCGGCTGGCGCTGATCGAAGCGAAGCAGAAGGCGCTCGCCGCACCGATCGTGCTCGCCCAGCGCACGCCGACCTTCTGCTCCGGCTGCCCGCACAATACCTCGACGCACGTACCGGAAGGCTCACGTGCCGTGGCCGGCATCGGCTGCCATTACATGGTGACGTGGATGGACCGCAAGACAGCCACCTTCACGCACATGGGCGGCGAAGGCGTGCCGTGGGTCGGGCAGGCGCCCTTCACCGAGGAAAAGCACATCTTCGCCAACCTCGGTGACGGCACCTATTTCCATTCAGGTCTGCTGGCGATCAGGCAGAGCGTCGCCGCCGGCCACCCGATCACCTACAAGATCCTCTACAACGATGCCGTGGCGATGACTGGCGGCCAGCCGGTCGACGGCACGCTGACCATCCC
>DAORCC010000184.1:0-4808 GCA_035345235.1 Azospira sp. | reverse complement strand
CCACCACAAGATCAAGGGCTTGCCGATGGCAAGCCCTTTTCATTTTGTTGTTGTTCTCATTGGGCCTGGCCTGAACCCGGCGCCTTTCGAGCCCCCCCGCTTTTGAACTTCATGCGTCGGTCGATCCGTTCGTGGCGGAAGCGGCAGCAAAATCGCGCGTGTCATTCCGCCCTTGTGCGCAGACTCAGGGAGTGGCGCGTGCTGCAAGCCAGCTATATGCAAATAAGGAATTGATCGTTCGCGCCCCGAAGCTGGCTTTCTAGACTCCGTTTCATGCCCACAGACACGGAGTCATCATGAAACTCGAATCGCTTCTCTCTGCGCTGCTCGCGTCCACGCTGATCGGCGTCAATGCGTATGCAGCCGACATCGAACTGCTCAACGTTTCCTACGATCCGACGCGCGAGTTGTATCAGGAATTCAACCCGCTCTTCGCCAAGCACTGGAAGTCAAAGACCGGCGACAATGTCGTTATCAAGCAGTCGCACGGCGGTTCCGGCAAGCAGGCGCGCGCCGTGATCGACGGCCTCGCTGCGGATGTCGTCACCCTCGCGCTGGCCTACGACATCGACGCCGTCGCGGAGAAGTCCGGCAAGCTCCCCGCCGATTGGCAGAGGCGCCTGCCGTACAACAGCTCCCCCTATACCTCGACCATCGTCTTCCTGGTCCGCAAGGGCAACCCGAAGGGCCTCAAGGACTGGGACGATCTGGTCAAGCCCGGGGTGCAGGTGATCACACCGAACCCCAAGACGTCCGGTGGCGCCCGCTGGAACTATCTGGCGGCCTGGGGCTACGCGCTGAAAAAATACGGCAACAGCGAGGAGAAGGCGCAGGAATTCGCCGGCAAGCTGCTGAGGAACGTGCCGGTACTCGATACCGGTGCCCGCGGCGCGACCAATACCTTCGTCCAGCGTGGCCTCGGCGACGTGCTGCTGGCCTGGGAGAACGAAGCCTTCCTGTCGATCAACGAACTCGGTCCGGACAGGTTCGAAATCGTCGTGCCGACCATTTCCATCCTGGCCGAGCCACCGGTGGCCGTGCTCGATACCGTGGCCAGGAAACGCGGCACGGAGAAGGTGGCGCAGGCCTATCTGGAATACCTGTATTCGGCGGAAGGGCAGAAGACGGCGGCCAGGCACTATTACCGGCCGATCAAGCCGGAGCTGGCTGATGCCAAGGATGTCGCCCGCTTCCCGAAAATCAATTTCATCAGGATCGACGATCTCGGCGGCTGGCAGTCGGCGCAGAAGAAGCACTTCGGCGATGGCGGTACCTTCGACAAGGCCTACGGGAGGTAAGAGGGCTGCAGGGCGGGCCGTGGCAGGCGCTGCGGCTAGTTTATATATTCGATGAATATAAACTAATAAAAATTAAGTAGTTTTTAATCTAACGTGCCCCCCTTAAGCTCGAGCCATGAAAATTCCTCATCTGGAGTCACCCATGTCTTCCCGCTTTCGCAGAATTGCCGTGGCGCTCCGCCGTTCGGTCCTCGCCCCGGCCCTGCTGGTGTCTGGCGGCGCCCTGGCCCAGACCACGCTGCTTAACGTTTCGTACGACGTCTCGCGCGAACTGTACAAGGACATCAACCCGGCCTTTGCCGCAGCGTGGAAGGCCCAGTCCGGCAATACGGTCGCGATCAATCAGTCGCATGGTGGCTCGTCCAAGCAGGCGGGCGCGGTGATCGGCGGGCTGGAAGCCGACGTGATCACGATGAACCAGTCCCCGGACATCGACATCCTGGTCGAGCGCGGCGGGTTGGTCGCCGCCGACTGGCGCAAGCAGTTCCCGCACGAGGCGACGCCCTACACGACGACCTCGGTCTTCCTCGTGCGCAAGGGCAACCCGAAGAACATCAAGGATTGGGACGATCTGACGAAGCCCGGCTATCAGGTCATCGTGCCGAACCCGAAAACCTCCGGCAATGGCCGCTACACCTACCTCGCCGCCTGGGGGTATGCGCTCGACAGGACCGGTTCGGAGGCCGGCGCCCGGGAGTTCGTCGGCAAGCTGTTCGCCAATGTGCCGGTACTCGACGGCGGCGGCCGCGGTGCGACGACGACCTTCACGCAACGCGACGTCGGCGACGTGCTGGTCACGTTCGAGAACGAGGCCATCCTGATCGCCCAGGAACTGGGCAGCAGCAAGTTCGACATCGTCTACCCGTCGCTGTCGATCGATGCTGCCGCGCCGGTGGCCGTGGTGCAGAAGGTGGCTGCGAGGCGTGGCACGGAGAAGGTCGCCCGGGCCTACCTCGATTTCCTGTTCTCGCCGGCCGGCCAGGAAATCATCGCCAAACATGATTTCCGGCCGCGTGACGCCGGCGTGCTGAAGAAACATGCCGCGAAGTTCCCGTCCATCCGTACCTTCACCGTGGAGCAGAAGCTTGGCGGCTGGGCTGCGGTGCAGAAGACCCATTTCGCCGACGGCGGCGTCTACGACCAGATCATCCGGAAACGCTGATGTCGTCCGCAAAGACCTTCCGCGTACTGCCCGGTTTCAGGCTGACGCTCGGCTACACGCTGATCTATCTCTCGCTGCTGATCCTGATTCCGCTGGCGGCGGTCTTCCTCAAGACCGCCGAGCTGAGCTGGGGCGAATTCATCGCCGTGGTCACCGCGCCGCAGGTGGTGGCGACCTACAGGCTTTCCTTCGGCGCTTCGCTCCTGGCCGCGGCGATCAATGCCGTATTCGGCCTGCTGCTCGCGTGGGCGCTGGTCCGCTACTCGTTCCCGGGCAAAAAGCTGGTCGATGCGCTGGTCGACCTCCCCTTCGCATTGCCGACGGCGGTGGCCGGCATCGCGCTGACCGCCCTCTATGCGAAGAACGGCTGGCTCGGCCAGTATCTCGAACCGCTAGGAATCAAGGTTGCCTTCGCGCCGCTCGGCGTACTGGTGGCGCTGGTCTTCATCGGCCTGCCGTTCGTCGTGCGTACGGTGCAGCCGATCCTCGAAGACCTCGATACCGAACTGGAGGAGGCTGCTGCCAGCCTGGGTGCGCAACGCTGGCAGACCTTCCGCTACGTGCTGCTGCCGATCCTGCTGCCGGCGCTGCTGACCGGGTTCGCACTGGCATTCGCCCGCGCGGTGGGCGAGTACGGATCGGTCATCTTCATCGCCGGCAACCTGCCTTTCGTTTCGGAAATCACGCCGTTGATGATCATCACCAAGCTCGAGCAGTATGACTATCGCGGTGCCACGGCCATCGCCTCGGTGATGCTGCTGTTTTCGTTCGTGCTGCTGCTGCTGATCAACGGCCTGCAGGCGTGGACTGCAAAACGTACGGGGAGGGATCGCTGATGGCCGGCGCTACCACGCTCCACCTCGCCGGCGACCATGCCTCGCGCTTCGAGTCGAAGGCGGCGACGCGCGAGACGCCGCTGGTCAAATGGACCATCCTCGGCATTGCCCTCGGTTTCTTCGCGATCTTCCTGCTCCTGCCGCTGGTCGCCGTTTTCGTCGAGGCGCTGCGCAAGGGCTGGGAAACCTACGTGATGGCGCTGACCGATGCCGATGCGCTGTCGGCGGTCCGGCTGACGCTGCTGGCGGCGGCAATCTCGGTGCCGCTCAACCTCGTCTTCGGCGTGGCCGCGGCCTGGGCCATCGCCAAGTTCGAGTTCCGCGGCAAGCAGTTCCTGATCACGCTGATCGACCTGCCGTTCTCGGTCTCGCCGGTCATCGCCGGTCTTGTCTTCGTTCTGCTGTTCGGTGCCCAGGGCTGGTTCGGTTCCTGGCTGTCGGCCCACGACATCAGGATCGTCTTCGCCGTGCCGGGCATCGTGCTGGCCACCGTCTTCGTCACCTTTCCCTTCGTCGCCCGCGAGTTGATCCCGCTGATGCAGGCGCAGGGCCGGGAGGAGGAGGAAGCTGCCGTGGTCCTCGGTGCCAGCGGATGGCAGGTGTTCTGGCATGTAACGCTGCCCAACATCAAGTGGGGCCTGCTCTACGGCGTGATTCTCACCAACGCGCGGGCAATGGGCGAGTTCGGCGCGGTCAGCGTCGTATCGGGCCACATCCGCGGACAGACCAATACGCTGCCGCTGCACGTCGAGATCCTCTACAACGAATACCAGTTCTCGGCCGCCTTCGCCGTCGCCTCACTGCTCGCGTTGCTGGCACTGGTGACGCTGGTCGTCAAGAACTGGGTCGAGCACCAGGCAGCCCGCTCCCATAAGGAATCACAGGAATCCGCATCATGAGCATCCAGGTCAGGAACATCCACAAGCAGTTCGGCAGCTTCACCGCGCTCGACGACATCAGCCTCGACTTCCCCACCGGCGAGCTGGTGGCGCTGCTCGGGCCGTCGGGTTGCGGCAAGACGACGCTGCTGCGCATTATCGCCGGGCTGGAGCAGGCCGATTCCGGCCAGGTTCTGCTCGAAGGCGACGACGCTTCCGGCACGCACGTGCGCGAGCGCCAGGTCGGTTTCGTCTTTCAGCACTACGCACTGTTCAAGCACATGACGGTGTTCGACAACGTCGCCTTTGGCATGCGCATGAAACCGCGCAGGGAGCGGCCATCGGAAGCCAAGGTCCGGGAAAAGGTACATGAGCTGCTCAAGCTGGTGCAGCTTGACTGGCTGGCCGACCGCTTCCCGTCGCAGCTCTCGGGCGGCCAGCGGCAGCGCATCGCGCTGGCCCGCGCGCTGGCCGTCGAGCCGCGCGTGCTGCTGCTCGACGAACCCTTCGGCGCACTCGATGCCAAGGTGCGCAAGGAACTGCGCCGCTGGTTGCGCAAGCTGCACGACGAACTGCACATCACCTCGATCTTCGTCACCCACGACCAGGAAGAGGCGCTCGAAGTCGCCGACCG
>DAORCC010000183.1:0-4866 GCA_035345235.1 Azospira sp. | reverse complement strand
CGACGCTGGCGGCGATGGTGAACCACATCAACGAGAACGACTACGGCCACATCCTGACCGTCGAGGACCCGATCGAATTCGTGCATGAGTCCAAGAAGTGCCTGATCAACCAGCGCGAAGTCGGCCCGCACACACTGTCGTTCAACAACGCGCTGCGTTCCGCACTGCGTGAGGACCCGGACGTGATCCTCGTCGGCGAATTGCGCGACCTCGAAACCATCCGCCTGGCGCTGACCGCGGCCGAAACCGGCCACCTCGTGTTCGGCACGCTGCACACCTCGTCGGCAGCGAAGACCATCGACCGCGTCATCGACGTCTTCCCGGCGGCGGAAAAGGAAATGGTCCGCGCCATGCTCTCGGAATCGCTGCGCGCGGTGATCTCGCAGACGCTGCTGAAGACCAAGGACGGTACCGGCCGCGTGGCGGCGCACGAGATCATGATCGGCACGCCGGCCATCCGCAACCTGATCCGCGAGGCGAAGGTCGCGCAGATGTATTCGGCGATCCAGACCGGCCAGCAGTTCGGCATGCAGACGCTGGACCAGAACCTGCTGGAGCTTGTCCGCCGCAACATCGTGTCGAGCAACGAGGCGCGCACCAAGGCCGCCAACAAGGATTCCTTCGCGGCATAAGGCCCGGGGCACGAGAGGAGGAGGCACACCATGGAACGCGACCAGGCACTAAAGTTCATGCACGACCTGCTGCGGCTGATGTCGCAGAAGAAAGGCTCCGACCTGTTCATCACCGCCGGTTTTCCGCCGGCGATCAAGATCGACGGCAAGATCAACCCGGTGTCGAACCAGACGCTGTCGGCACAGCACACCTCCGAGCTGGCACGCTCGATCATGAACGACCGCCAGGCCGCCGATTTCGAAGCGACGAAGGAATGCAACTTCGCCATCTCGCCGTCGGGCATCGGCCGCTTCCGCGTGAACGCGCTGGTGCAGCAGGGCCGCGTCGCGGTCGTCTGCCGTACGATCAACATGACGATCCCCAACCTTGACGAACTCGGCCTGCCGCCGGTGATCAAGGACATCGGCATGACCAAGCGCGGCCTGATCATCTTCGTCGGCGGCACGGGCACCGGCAAGACGACCTCGCTGGCGGCGATGGTCGATTACCGCAACACGAACAGCTACGGCCACATCATCACGATCGAGGACCCGATCGAATATGTGCACGATCACAAGAACTGCATCGTCACGCAGCGCGAGGTCGGCATCGACACCGACAGCTGGGAGGCGGCGCTGAAGAACACGCTGCGCCAGGCGCCGGACGTGATCCTGATGGGCGAGATCCGCGACCGCGAGACGATGGACTATGCCGTGGCCTTCGCCGAAACCGGCCACCTCTGCCTCGCGACGCTGCACGCCAACAGTGCCAACCAGGCCATCGACCGCATCATCAACTTCTTCCCCGAGGAACGTCGACCGCAGTTGCTGATGGACCTCTCGCTGAACCTGCGCGCGATGGTGTCGCAGCGCCTACTGCCGAAGAAGGATGGCAAGGGGCGTGTCGCCGCGATCGAAGTCATGCTCAACTCGCCGCTCATCTCCGACCTGATCTTCAAGGGCGAAGTGCACGAGATCAAGGAGATCATGAAGAAGTCGCGCGAGCTCGGCATGCAGACCTTCGACCAGGCGCTGTTCGACCTCTACGAGGCCGGCAAGATCACCTACGAGGATGCGCTGCGCAATGCGGATTCGGTGAACGACCTGCGGCTGCAGATCAAGCTGCACGGCAAGGAATCCAAAGACCGCGATCTCACCACCGGCATCGGCCACCTCGACATCGTTTAAGCGGAAAGCTCGGCAATACTTCGTTGGCTGCGCCCCTCGGCTCCTCGCCGTAGCGCAGCTACTGTCTCGTCGCCTCGGGGCTTGCCGCCTCGTCTTGCTTTCGCCTGGCGGGTGGTGGGACGCAACTGATTAATCGTTCCCGGTATTCTCCAAAGGCGCTTCGGCGCCTTTTCTGTTGCTCCCCGCGACCATCTTGATCTCGAACAGGCGGCATTCCAGCGCGCCGTTGTAGAGCGGTGTCTTCCTGCTCGGTGTCAGCCGCATCAGCTTCGGCATGCGCAGGTCGGCAGTGAGGAAGTAGCAGGTCCAGCCGGCGAAATTCTTCTTCAGCGCGCTGGCCAGTTGCGGATAGAAGGCCGCCAGCGATTCCTGTTCCTCGAGGCGGACACCGTAGGGCGGATTGCAGAGGAGGATGCCGTGGTCGGCCGGTGCGGCAACTTCGAGGATGTCGGACTCGATCAGTTCGACGGCGTCGAGCAGGCCGGCGCGATCGAGGTTGGCGGTTGCGGCGCGCACGGATTGCGGCGAGAGGTCGGCCCCGAAGAGCTGTGCCCAGGCAGCGGGTTTTTCGCCTGCCAGCGCGGATTCGCGCATGCGGCGCCAGGCCGCCGCATCGAAGCCCTTGAGCCGTTCGAAGGCAAAGCTGCGGCGACTGCCCGGCGCGATATCGTGGGAGATCTGCGCGGCTTCGAGCAGGAAGGTGCCGCTGCCGCACATCGGGTCGAACAGCGGCGTGCCCGGCTGCCAGCCGGTCAGGCGCAGGATGCCGGCGGCAAGGTTTTCCTTGAGCGGCGCTTCCACCGACTTCTGGCGCAGGCCGCGCTGCCACAACGGGTCGCCCGAGGTGTCGATGTAGAGCGTGCAGCTGTCTTCGGTGAGGAAGGCCTGCACGCGGACATCCGGCGCACGGGTGTCGATGCTCGGCCGCACGTCATTGCAGTCGCGGCGAAAGCGGTCGCAGATACCGTCCTTGACGCGCAGCGTCACGAAATCGAGGCTCTTCAGCGGCGACTTGATCGCGGTGATGTCGACGCGCAGCGTCTGTGTCGGCAGGAACCATCGCGGCCACTCGGTCTCCAGCGCCAGCCGGTAGATGTCGTCTTCCTTCGTATAGCCCTTGGCGGCGACGCGCAACAGCACACGGGTGGCGATGCGTGAATGCAGGTTCAGCGCGTAACAGACCGGCCAGTCGCCGGCGAACATGACGCCGCCGCCGACGGCCTTCACATGCTGGCCGCCATGGGCGGTGACATCGTCAGCGAGCAGCGCTTCGAGGCCGCGCGGGCACGGGGCGAAGTAGTTGTTCATCAGAAGGGCTTGAGGATGACGAGGAACACGACAACGAACAGCACCAGCACCGGCAGTTCGTTGAACCAGCGGAACCAGACGTGGCTCTTCGTGCAGGTCCCGGCGATGAAGGCGCGCAGCAACTGACCGCAGTAGAGGTGGTAGGCAATCAGCAAGACCACGAGCGCCGTCTTGGCATGCAGCCAGCCGCCCGTGAAGCCAAAGCAGAACCAAAGCCACAGACCGAGGCCGACCGCGAGGATGCCGAGCGGTGTCATGAAGCGGTAGAGCTTGCCGGCCATCAACAGCAGACGGTCACGTTCGGCCGTGCTGTCGGCAGGCACCATGGCGAGGTTGACGAAGATGCGCGGCAGGTAGAAGAGGCCGGCGAACCAGGCGACCACGAGCGAGATGTGCAGGGCCTTGATCACGAGCATGACGGATTCCTTGTTTCGTTGAGGGCGGCACGGATGCCGTCGTCGACCGAGGGGTAGGCGAGGCGAAGCCCCAGTTCTTCCTTGAGGCGCCGATTGACGAGCCGGCGCGATTCTCGCATGAAGGAAAGCTGCACGGGCGACATCACGCGTTCGGCCTCGGCCCGCGAAATCCTTGGCGGGCGGGGCAGGCCGAAGGCGTCGGCGACGTGGTCGAAGTACTCGCCCATGCGCAGTTCCGAATCGTCGCTGACATTGTAGCTGCGGCCGGCGCGGCCATGATCCAGTGCGGCGGCACAGGCCGCGGCGAGATCGTCGGCGTGGATGTGGTTCGTGAACACGTCGTCCTCGTCACACAGGGCGGGCAGCCCCTTCTTCAGGCGCTCGAGCGGCAGGCGGTCGGCGGCATAGATGCCCGGCGCACGCAGGATGGAAACGATGGCGCCGGTACGGCGCCCGAAGGCCCGCAACTGGCGCTCGGCATCGACGCGGCGGGCGCCGCGGGCGCTGAGCGGATTCGACGGGCGTGTTTCGTCGACCAGGGCGCCGCCACAGTCGCCGTAAACCCCGCTGGTGCTAACGTAGACGAGGCGCTGTGGTAGACTTTTTCCTCGCTCGAGTGCCGCCAGAAGCGCCTGCGTGCGGGCATCCCGGTCACTCCGGTCGGGTGGCGGCGCAAGGTGCAGGACGTCGTCGGCGAGGCCACGGATCCGATGCAGGCTGGCCGGGTCATCGAGGTCGGCAATGATCGGCGTCGCACCGGCGCCACGCCAGCGTGGCGCCTGCAGCGGATCACGCAACAGGGAGAATACGCGGTAGCGGTTTCGCAGCCGGGGCAGGGCCCGCCAGGCAACGTCGCCACAACCGACGATCAGAAGTCTTTTCACCGGCGAATTGTAGCAATCCGGCGCCGCGTGCAGGCAAGCAACGAAGGGGAATCATGAGCTTCACCGTCACCATCCAGCCATCGGGCCACACGCTGAGCACCGAGGCCGGAGAATCCATTCTCGAAGCGGCCCTGCGCCAGGGCCTGACGCTGCCTTACGGTTGCCGCGATGGCGCCTGCGGCGCCTGTCGCGGCAAGGTCCTGAGCGGCGAGGTCGATCACGGCAAGGCGCAGGACCATGCCCTGTCGCAAGCCGACCGTGAGCAGGGACTGGCGCTGTTCTGCTGCGCCTCGCCACGCTCCGACCTGGTCATCGAATCGCGGGAAGTGCGCAAGGCCGGTGACATTCCGGTCAAGACGCTGCCGGTGCGGGTGCAGTCGCTCGAACGTGCCGCTCCCGACGTGATGATCGTCAAGCTGAAGTTGCCCGCTAGCGAACGCCTGCAGTTTCTCGCCGGAC
>DAORCC010000182.1:3089-4866 GCA_035345235.1 Azospira sp. | reverse complement strand
GTCTTGTCGCCGATTTCGGCGAGCGCGACGAGCAGGGTCGAGGCGATGAAGGCGTCCATGTCGGGAGGGCCCGTGGCCGGTGGCTGCGGGCGTCAGGAAAATCTCGGGAAAGGGGCTTACTTGGTCTTGCCCGTGCGATGCGGGCAGTTGGCCTTGGTGCATTCGGCGTAGAGGTAGAGCGCGTGCTCCTGGATCGCAAAGCCGCGCTCCTTGGCGATCTTCGCCTGGCGGCGCTCGATTTCGGCGTCGTAGAACTCCTCGACCCGGCCGCAATTGACGCAGACGAGGTGGTCGTGGTGGTGGCCGGCATTGAGCTCGAAGACCGCCTTGCCCGACTCGAAATGGTGCCGTTCCAGCAGCCCGGCCTGCTCGAATTGCGTCAGCACGCGATAGACCGTGGCGAGACCGATGTCCATGCCGTCGTTGACCAGTAGCCGGTAGACGTCTTCCGCCGTCATGTGACGCACTTCGGACTTCTCGAAAAGTTCAAGAATCTTCAGTCGCGGGAAGGTGGCCTTGAGGCCGATGCTCTTCAGGTCGTCCGGGTTGCTCATGGGCTTGTCTTGGGCTGTTTGTCGGGGGTGATGCGGCGGCATGCGGCGGGTTTTCGGTTATGATATACCGCGTTGCCGGCCTTTGAAAAACGCAGTATCTGCATCGAACCCGTGTCGATGACGGGAAATGCGCGTGTCCGGTAGCCGCGAATGCCCGCCGTTTCTGGTTTCCTGATGGTTACGGTGACGGAGTTCGCGCCGATTCCTCCGCTCGAGTGTTCTTTCGTTTTCGCATGACTTTTGCAAGATTCTTCGCCGCCGCCTTCCTTGCGATGACGCTTGGCGCATGTTCGTCCGTGCCGCGCATCGTCAGCGAGTATCGCATCGACGTGCAGCAGGGCAACGTCCTGACGCAGGACATGGTGGCGCAACTGCGGCCGGGGCTGACGCGCGATCAGGTGCGTTTCCTGCTCGGGACGCCGATGCTGGTCGATATGTTCCACGCCGATCGCTGGGACTATGTCTATCGCCTCAAGAAGGGCAAGGACAACTCGGTCGAGACCCGCCGCTTCACGGTCTTCTTCGACGGTGACGGCAAGCTCTATCGCGTCGCTGGCGACGTCGTTGCCGCGCAGTCCGGCGAGGAAACGGTGCCGGACGAGAAATCCCGTGTCATCGACCTCGGCTCGGTGGCGCCGGGATCACCGGTGCCGCCGCCAGAGGAAAAGGGCTTTTTCGGTGGCATGATGGAAAAAGTGGGCCTCTAGTTTCTGGAAGCCATGATTCAAGCTGGGGATGAGTAGCATGAAGATTGCGGTGGTAGGCGCCCACGGGCGCATGGGGCGGATGCTGATCGAGGCAACGGTGAAGGATGAGGCGGCGACGCTGGTGGCGGCCTTCGACCGCCCGGGCAGCCCGGCAATCGGGAAGACTGCCGGCGAGCTGGTCGGCATGCCGTGCGACGTGGTCGTCAGCGACGATTTCGCCGGCCAGATCGGCAAGGCGGACGTGCTGATCGACTTCACTCGCCCCGAGGGGACGCTGGAACACCTGCGTGTCTGCCGCAAGCAGGGTGTGGCGATGATCATCGGCACTACGGGCTTCGAGGCCGAGGGCAAGGCCGCCATCGCCGAGGCGGCGAAGGATGTGCCGGTGGTCTTTGCGCCCAACATGGCCGTCGGCGTGAACCTCGTTTTCAAGCTGCTCGACACCGCTGCGCGCATCCTCAATCAGGGCTACGACATCGAGATCGTCGAGGCGCACCACAAGCACAAGATCGATGC
>DAORCC010000182.1:0-2989 GCA_035345235.1 Azospira sp. | reverse complement strand
GGCAGCCTGCGTGCGGCCCGCTTCCTTTACGGGAAGAAGAACGGCCTCTACGACATGCAGGACGTGCTGGGCCTGCGCTAGGACCGAAAAAGAATGTTCTCGGCGCGCTCGCAAACTGGTCGCTGCGGGGCGCCGTCATGATCCGTTCTGCGCTGCTGCGAGCCCAGTTGCTGGAAGCCCTGGGCGCACCGGAGTCGCTCGATGCAGTGCTACAGTCTGCTGACTCGGCGGCACCTGGTCTCCTGCGCGCGCTGCAGCTGGTCGATGCGACCTATGCCCGCTTCGGCGGTCTGCAGCAGGCGACGGTCGAGGTCGGTGGTCTGGTCGTCTCCGAATGGGACATGCAGAGTGGCCGGATCGATTCCGGCAAGGCGTGGAAATCGCTGCTCGGCTACGCTCCTGACGAATTGTCGGATACGGTTGCGGCGCTACGCGCGCTGGTGCAGCCGGATGACCTGCCGCTCCTTTCTGAAGCTATCGCGACCCATGTCCGCGAAGCGAGTCGCTCGTTCGCGATCGATTGCCGCTGCCGCACCCGCACAGGCCACTGGCGCTGGCTGCGCATCAGCGGCCGCGTGCTGGCGCGCGATGCCAACGGCGAGCCGACGAGGCTGGTCGTGCTGCAGCAGGATGTCGATGCCACCCGCCATATGGAGGACAGCCTGAGGCAGGCCCGCATGGCGGCCGAGACGGCAGGGCGCTCGCGTACGGCGTTTCTTGCCAACATGAGCCACGAAATCCGCACGCCGATGAATGCCATCCTCGGCATGACCGAACTGGCGCTCGATACGGCGCTCGACGACGAGCAACGCCATTATCTTTCGACGGTCCGCTCGTCCTGCGAAGCGCTACTGGCCATCGTGAACGACATCCTCGATTTTTCCAAGATCGAGGCCGGCAAGCTGCAGGTAGAGCGCATCGACTTCGAGCTTTCCTCGGTCGTTTTCGAGGCGGTGCGCACACTGGCGGTCAGCGCGCAGCAAAAAGGGCTCGATATTGCCGTCGACATGGAACCGACCCTGCCGGCGAGGCTTTGGGGCGACCCCCTGCGCCTGCGCCAGGTGCTCACGAACCTCGTCGGCAATGCGATCAAGTTTACCTCTGCAGGCAGCGTGACTGTCGCAGTGCGCCCCGAGACGGTGTCCGGCGACGAAGTGCTGCTCCGGGTCGAGGTGCGCGACACCGGGATCGGTATCCCCGCCGACAAGATCGGACAGTTGTTCCAGGCCTTCTCGCAGGCGGATGTATCCACTACCCGTCGTTTCGGAGGAACCGGGCTGGGGCTTGCCATTTCCGCGCGGCTCGTCGAGTTGATGGGCGGCAAGCTGGGCGTTGTCAGCGAGGAGGGCAAGGGCAGCACCTTCGGGTTTGCGCTGTCGCTGGGCATCCGTCAGGGCGCCGCTGCTGTGCCGGATCTGCCCGGGGTGCTGTCCGGGCAGCGTGTGCTGTTGATCGGCAACCCGGATGCCACCCAGGCGGGTCTGGCACGGACGTTTGATCGCTGGGGGGTGCCCGTCGAGTCCGTTGCGACGATGGCGGCCGCACGCGCGCTTTCGGACAAGTGCCGGGCTGCCGGCCTGCCGTTCCCGCTGGCGGTCGTCGATGCAGCCATTGCCCTCGAAGAGGACGGTGCTGCGCTTGGCGCCTGGCTGACGCAGGCTGGCCACGAGGCGGTGATCTCCCTGGTGACCGTGGCCGGACAGCGTGACCAGTTGCCGAAACTGAAGGCCCTTGGCGTCACCGTACATCTCGTCAAGCCGGTGGCCGAGGCAGATTTGCTCGATGCGGTGCGTCTGGCGGTCGGCAGTCCGAGTGGCGTGTTCCAGCTCGACAATTTCGATGTCGAAGCTTCGCTGCATGCGGCGGAGGCTGCCCGGGCGGGAGGTGGTCTGCAGGTGTTGCTCGTCGAAGACAACCTGGTCAATCAGGAACTGGCATTGCATCTGCTTGAAAAGGCCGGCTACCGGGTCAGCGTTGCGGCCAATGGCGAGGAGGCGATCGAGTGCTTCGAGCGTGAACATTTCGACGTCATCCTGATGGACATGCAGATGCCCGTCATGGACGGGCTTGAAGCCACGCAGGCGATCCGTGCCCGCGAATTGCGGCGCAGCTGGGTGTCTTCGGTCGATGGTTTCAAGCAGATACCGATCGTCGCGATGACAGCAAATGCGATGGAAGGCGATCGCGATCGCTGCCTGCAGGCAGGCATGAATGACTATATTGCCAAGCCGATCCGCCAGGCCGACCTGTTGGAGGTCATCCAGCGGGTGACGTCCGGGGACGCCGCTCCGATCACGGCGACGGCCAAGCGGGGTGGTGGGGGCTATGTTTCGATCGATCCCGAAGCCGCGGCGCGCGACATTGGCGATACGGATGTGGTTCGCCAGATGGCGCGCATGCTGCTCCAGCAATGGGATTCTCACGTAACCGGCATTTCGGGGGCGCTTGCCAAGAAGGACGGGCCGACGCTCTGCCGGGCGGCGCATACCTTCAAGGGCCTGCTGGCGATGTTCCATGCCGAAGAGGCGCGCCGGCATGCGCTGGCGATCGAACAGGCGGCCAAGGAGGAACGCTGGTCGGTCGCTGCAGCGGAGGAAATGTCGTTGCGTCTCGCGCTCGAAACCGCCCGGCAGGAATTGCAAGCCTTCGTGGGCGCCTGAAGCCGGTCAAATTTGCCCCGAAATGGGGCCTCCTGTATAATGGACGGGTTTGAATATCGATCAGCGGAAGGGTCACGAGCCTTTCCGCTTTTGCGCATATAAACCATTGTTTTTGCGCATTTTCCAGGAGTTATCGTGTCCCTATCCGCGCTGCTGCCGCCGTTCCTGCCCGCCCTGCTCGCGCTTGCCGACGGAACCGTCTTCCGTGGCTATGCGATCGGCGCCGAGGGTAGCACGAGCGGGGAGGTGGTGTTCAACACCGCCATGACCGGCTATCAGGAAATCCTGACCGACCCCTCGTACTGCCGCCAGATCGTCACCCTGACCTA
>DAORCC010000181.1:0-4876 GCA_035345235.1 Azospira sp. | reverse complement strand
CGGGGCCAGTCGCCAAATAATTGTATTCCGGCCGCAAAAGACGGTTGACGCTACCCGACGGCGGTACCGATACTGCCACCGTCACGAACCCCGGCTTTCGCCACATTCCGGTTGCACGCCGCCCCATGACCATCCAGTTCTCGCCGCAGACGCAGCATTTTGAACGACTCGCGAACGTCGTTGCGTTGCCGATCGGCCGCTGGGACAGCGAGGCACGCCTGCTCTTCTGCAACACCCCCTACCTGGCATGGTCGGGGCGCAGCCATGAACAATTGCTCGGCCGCACCCTCCATGAACTGTTCGGCGTCGAGGCCTGGGCCGCGGCAAAACCGGCCTTCGAGCGTGCGTTTGGTGGCGAGATCTCGGGCTACCAGCGCCTGCTGACGCACCCGCCGCATTCGCCGCGCTGGGCCCGCATACAGGTGTTTCCGGATGTCGACGAGCATGGCACCGTCACCTCGGTGTTCACGATCGCCACCGACATCCATCAGGACATCGTCGAACGTGATGCGCTGATCGCGGCGCGCAAGCGTCTCGACCGTTTCACCGACAACATCCCGACGCCGCTCGTCTATCTCGACTGCAACTGCCTGCTGCGCTTCGTCAACAAGGCCTGGTGCCAGCTGGTCAGCATGGCCGCCGAAGATGCGCTGGGGCGTCACGTCAGTGAGGTACGCGGTGTCGCCAGCTGGCTGGAGCAGAAGCCGTATTACGAGACGGCGCTGGCGGGCACCACGACACATTTTTCACGACTGGTGCATGGCCTCGTCAATGGCTCGCGCTGGATGCGCACCAGCTACGTTCCCGATACCGACGAGAACGGTTCCGTCATCGGCATCTACACCATCACCACCGACGTCCACGACCTGACCATCGCCCAGGAACAGCTGCGCCGCAGCGTCGAGCGGGATGCGCTCACCGATGCGCTGAGCCGGCACACGATGATGTCCTTCATCGAATGCTCGATTGCCGATCCCAACCTGGAATACGCGCTGTTCTTCATCGACCTCGACGGCTTCAAGGCTGTCAACGACGAGAAGGGGCACCATGCGGGCGACCGCCTGCTGGCCGACATCGCCGCCGCCCTGCGCGGCGCCGTCCGCGCCGAGGATGCGGTCGGCCGCTTCGGCGGCGACGAGTTCCTCGTGCTGGCCCGTCTGCACGGCCAGGCCGGCGCACAGGCGCTGGCCGAACACCTGCGCGCGACAGTCGAGGAGGTCGCGCAGCGGTCCGGCGACCGGGTCAGCGCCAGCATCGGCTACGCCCTGTCTCCGAGCGATTCGCGTGATCCGATGCAGCTCCTCCATCACGCCGACGAAGCGATGTACATCGCCAAGCGCAATGGCAAGAACCGCGTCATGCCGTGGGCCCGAGGCACGACGAGCTGACCCCTTTCCCCTCGGCCCGGGCCAGCGAACGCTCGAGATAGCGACCCAACCGACGCCACAGGCTCGTGTTCCCGGGCGACAGGATCAGCACCTCAGCAGCCTCCAGCGCAAGCAGTTCAATCCAGCCGCCCGCTTCCAGGCAACACGCCTCCTCGGCAGCCAGAGGCGCCTCCACTGCCACGAGGCGCTCCGCAAGCGAGGCGAACGGAAAGCAAACCCGCAGCGCCCCCTTGCCCACCACCAGCATCGAACCCGCCTCGACCAGCACCCGCTGGACCTGGCCGGACGCCAGCACCAGCGAAAGACTTCCAGTTCTTGCACCCATCGCACACCTCCTGTTTCAGCGTGCCCGCCGGCAGCGGGAACACGGTCACAGCGTACGCAGGCAAGGCGGCACAAAACAGTCACAGAGAAAACCTGTCTGTACCGCAGCAGATTGAATTTTTCACAACTGTTGCGGTCAGATTTTCATCGATCTATATCTACCGGTACGTATTGTCCCGGAGGAAGATGGCGCATGGACAGCCCGACGACCGACCGAACTCCGCTCTACCGCACGATTGCCGGCCAGTACCGCAGCGCCATCGAGAACGGCACGCTGCAGCCCGGCGAACGTTTTCCGTCGGTGCGCGCGCTGATGGCCCGTCACGAAGTCAGCCTCTCCACGGCACTGCAGGTCTGCCGCTCGCTCGAAACCGATGGCTGGCTGGAAGCGCGGCCGCGCTCCGGCAACTTCGTGCGGCGCCCGCGGCGCCTTTCGATGCCGGCGCTGCAGGAACCGAATTCCACCACCCTGCCCGATCCGGCGCAGTTCGTCGGCATCCATGCCCGCGTCTCGGATTTCGTATCCCGCGGGATCGTTGCGCGGAGCAAGGGCCGGCCGGTTCGCATCAATCTTTCCGGGGCAGCCTGTGCAGCCAGCCTGTATCCCGGCGAGGCGCTGAAGAACGCGGCGACACGCGCGTTGCGGCGCAACCCGGATCTTCTGGTCAAGAACATTCCGCTCAACGGCAACGCCGGCTTCCGCGCCATTCTGGCAAAGCGGGCGATGGAAAGCGGCATGCTGCTATCCCCGGGCGACATCGTCGTCACGCACGGCTGCATCGAAGCCCTCAACGTCGCGCTGCGCGCCGTTGCCCAGCCGGGCGACATCATCGCCGTCGAATCACCCACCTACTTCGGGCTGCTGCAGGTACTCGAATCACTCGGCCTGCGTGCCCTGGAAATCCCGACCAGCCCGCAAACCGGCATCTCGCTGGAAGCGCTCGAACTGGCGCGGCAAACCTACCCGGACATCAAGGCCGTCGTGGTCGTGCCGACGCTGCAGAACCCGCTCGGCAGCATCATGCCGGAGCCCCACCGGGAGCGTCTCGTCGCCTTCTGCGACGCCGCCGGCATTGCGCTGATCGAGGACGACACCTACAGCGCGCTCGCCAACGGCGCCTCCGGCCACAAGGCGCTCAAGCACTGGGACAGGACCGGGAACGTCATCCATTGCGCCTCGCTGCACAAGATTCTTGCCGCTGGCATGCGGCTCGGCTGGATCAGCGCCGGGCGCTGGCAGGCGCGCGTCGAAATGCTCAAGTATGCACAGACCCGCAGCAGCGAAGAGCTTTCACAGCTGGCCGCGGGAGAATTCATGGCCTCCAGTGCGTTCGATCGCTACCTGCGCCGGCTGCGCAGCCAGCTGGCGATCCAGCGGGAGCGGACCGCCGCCGCCGTCGCCGAGCATTTCCCGGCGGGGACACGCTGCAACGAACCGGACGGGGGGCTCATGCTATGGGTCGAGTTGCCCGCCGGGATTCCCTCGGCGAAGGTTTTTGACGCGGCGCTCGCCGAAGGCATCCTCATCGCCCCGGGGCAGATGTTCTCCAACTCGGACCGCTTCGACCACTACCTGCGGCTGAACTGCGGCCTCCCGATCTCCCCGGAAGTCGAAGCCGCCGTCGCCAGGCTCGGTGCCATCGTTACCAGCCTGCAAGCACGCAGCAACCGGCGTATCGCCCACGCCCCCAGCTGAAATCCCGTACATTCCGCGTAGTCAGCAACCCGGGAGAAACACATGAACGTCGACACCTTCACCGAACAACTGCGGCAGGAAGGATTCACCGAAATCACTACCGTCGAGCGTGAACCCGACGGCGGCCTCGGCGATCATGCCCACCCCTTCGAAGCGAAGGCGCTGATCGTCGCCGGCGAGATCACGATCACCGCCGACGGCAGGAGTGTCACCTACCGCAGCGGCGAGATTTTCCACCTTGGTAACGGCGTTCAGCACGAGGAACGCTACGGACCGGCCGGGGTCCGTTATCTGGTGGGGAGGCGATAGAACCCGCCCGGATAGGCGTTGCTCGCGCGCGGTACGGGCACCTGCCTTTCAGCCGGGCTCGCGGCAGGCACCGGCTGGCCATGTGCAGGGGCCCTGCAGCAATCTTCAGGACCGCGGCAAGCGTGCGATGAGCGACTCCAGGTAGCGCTCGAAAAGCCGGTCCGGACTCTGCCTGAACAGGCGGATGCGCCCCGTGTTGTTCAGCACGAGAATGCCGACAATCTGGGCGAACAGCGCGCTCGTCTCCACGACGGCCTCCGCCGTACTCAAGCCCAGGGCTTCCAGTTGAGCCTGAGCAGGCCGTAAGGCGGCCATCAGCCGTTCGTTCAGTTCGTGGTTCAGCTCAGGCGTCAGCCCGCGGGGCTTCATGCCGTCGAAAAGGTAGAAGCCCAGATCGAGTTCCTTCGGATTGTCACGGTAGAAGACATAGAAAGCTCCGGCCTTGGCGCGCAGCAGATCGCCGGCCGACGCCCTTTCGTCCGGCCCGGTGGCAGCTTCGACGGCTTGATTGAGGCGCTGCAGGGACTCCCCGAGCAGGGCGCCATAGATTTCTTCGAGGTTGGCGAAATAGCTGTAGATGGCACCAGGCGTATAGCCGGCCCGCTTCGCGATCTCCCGCAGACTCGCCCCGTCCAGCCCCAGTTCGAAAAACGCCGAGCGCGCCGCATCGAGGATCAGTGCTCGCCTCGCCTGATTGAGCGCGCTTTCTCTCACCGCGCGGGCGTCGGCGGGGGCGACACTTTTTCTCGGGCCGGGTTTTCGGGCTGTCGTTGACTTATTCACAGCGCGGATTCTACACTCACACACAGAATTGAACACTGTTCAATTTTTTGGAATTCGACGCATACCGGAGGGGAAATCATGGCGGGTACGAACACATCGGGTCTGATGGATGGCAAAGCGTTCCGGGAATCACTGCGAAAGTACAAACCGACTGTCTATGTCGATGGGCAGGCGATCGCCTCGGTTGCTGACGCACCATCGCTTCAGCCTGGCATCAACGCCCTGGCGGTGACATACGACTTTGCCCATGACCCTGCCCTTGCACCGTTGATGCTGGCGAAGCAGACGGCTTCCGGCAAGACGGTCAATCGCATGCTGCATATCGACGAATCGGCCGGTGACCTGCTGAACAAGCTGGAAGCGATCCGCGTGCTCT
>DAORCC010000180.1:0-4878 GCA_035345235.1 Azospira sp. | reverse complement strand
AACTCGTTTCCGACCATGCAAAAGAGGCCGCAAGGCCTCTTTTGTTTTTGGGGAAGGATTACTTAAAGGCTGCTACCCGCCCGTAGGCGACGTTCAGAATCTGCAAAAGCAGACATTCAACTTCTGCTTCCACCTAACGATGCTACACAGAGCAGCGTCAGATGGCTAATTAGTTAGCCATTTGCATTCTTCTCGAGCAATTGGAGCAAGCCGTGAACATCGCCAAGCACCCACAAGTCAGCGACCTTCTCGCCATCGAACGAAAAGAGTGCAGTCCCCTGCCACTCAACAGGCTTTCCAGTAGGTTGATATCCAAAGAACTCTCCCCGGTGGATGCCAGAAAAGCGCATACGTGCGAATGCCTTCGAACCCTCGATAGCGAGGTCAAGTATGTCGCAACGATAACTCGCCAAGGCGGAGTGCACAAAATCGACATATGACCCAAACCCCTCGTGGCCGACCTTCGTTTGACCGAGCGAACCACGAAAAGTGAAGCCGTCACAAAGCAAAACAGGAATCTTCGACTTGTCGTTTCGGTTCCAGATGTCGCTGTAAAAGCTTTCTACAACTGAACGAATATGTGATGGCGTCATCGGAGTGTCTAAACAGTTGCCGGTTAGGGTACGGGTTCATCATACCGTGACCTCGTAATCTGGGCCGATGTGACTGCTATATGGCGTGGAAGCGAAGGTCCCCTTCTGGCCGGCAACGGACCGACAAGCAGTCCGGCCCGAACATGCTATCGGAATGTCTATCGAGTCGCAAAACGCAGCGACGCGATCCCTGCTGAAAACATTTCGGTGACCACCACGCGCTGGCCGCCGAAACGATGTGCACAGCGGCGGGCGAGGAAATGGCGCGGCGAGGTGCCGAGGGCGGCTTCGGCGCGTGCGTAGAGCGGATGGCGGCGGTCGATGCGGGCGAAGGCCAGCGGGCCGCGCACGAAGCCGGGATGGGCGAAGAGCAGCGAGCCGAGCGAGCGCCCGCCGAGGCCGGCGAACCAGCGGCTGAGGACGCCGCGTGGCACGGCTGGCAGCACGGTATGCGCGAAGATCACCGGCACATCGTCGCAATGCAGGACCACTTCGCGCACCCAGCAGCGGGCGCGGGAGGGCAGCGACAGCATCGCCTCCTCGTCAGGATTGGCGCGGTGCAGGCGCTGGCGCAACAGTTTCAGGCGGAAGTGGCCACAGCGCTGCAGGCGTGCCGTCAGCGAACCGGGCTCGCACAGCCAACCGCGCAACTGCGCGTCCGTGCCGAGGCGCGGCGGACGGCGCTGCCAGGAAGAGGATTCGGCCATCGGGAAGGCGGGGAATTACTGGCCCGGCGGCAACTTTCCGACGCCGCCGATGACTGATCCGGCCTTGAGCCCCTTGGCCTTGAACCAGCCGGCGTTCATTTCCAGCGCAAAGCGCGCCGGACCGGACGGGCAGTGGTTGTCCTCGGTTTCCGGCGCCATCTCGTCGATGCTGATGATGACGCCCTTCTCGTCGAGGAAGGCGATCGAGAGCGGCAGCGGGGTGTTCTTCATCCAGAAGCAGTGCACTGCCGAGGCGGGGAAGACGAAGATCATGCCCTGGTTGGGCGCGAGGTGTCGGCGGTTCATCAGGCCCTGCGCACGATCGGCCGGCGTGGCGACCACTTCGGCCTCGATGCGATGAAAGCCGGCGGTCAGTTCGGCGCGCGGAAAATCGGCGATGGCGGATCCAGCCATCATCAGCAGGCTGGCGAACAGGGCTTTGCGGAACATGTGAATGACCTTGACGAACGGTTGGCAACGAAAAAGGCAGGGGGATCCCTGCCTTTTTCACAAAACCCGAAGCGGGATTACTTCTTCTGGGCAGTCTTCTTGGCCGGCTTCTTCTTGGCGGTCGACTTCTGCGCGGCAGCCTTCGGAGCGGGAGCACTGGTCGAGGCGTTCACAACGGTTCCGCCGGAGGACTCGGCAGCCTTGGGCACAGCCAGCGCGCCGAAGGAAACGAAGGCAAAGGCGGCAGCAACCAGCATGGACAGTTTCTTCATGAGTGATCCCTTTCGTATAGGTAGTATTTTTTGATCGCTACGCCCTGCGGCCTGCCAGATCGGCATAACCACCGAAGAATTCGCGCCGGTCTCCGGGCGCCAACCCATCCAGGGAAGCAGCACCCACAGCATAACGGATCAGGCGCAGCGTAGGGAAGCCCACATGCGCCGTCATGCGACGAATCTGGCGATTTTTTCCCTCGGACAGCACCAGTTCGAGCCACGAGGTCGGAATCGACTGGCGGAAACGAATCGGCGGATCGCGTTCCCAGAGGCCTTCCGGCGGCGGAATCCGGCGGACGCCACAGGGACGGGTGGTGAAATCGGCATAGCGCACGCCGCGCCGAAGGTGTTCCAGCGCCTCGTCGGTGGGCTCGCCTTCGACCTGGACCCAATAAGTCTTGGGCAGCTTGTGCTTCGGCTCCGCAATGCGCGCCTGAAGCGCACCGTCATCGGTGAGCACGAGCAGGCCTTCGCTGTCGGCATCGAGTCGCCCGGCGACATAGACGCCGGGCACCGGCAGCAGCTCCTTTAGCCCGCGCCAGCGGCCTTCCGGCGTGAACTGGCTGAGGTAGCCGTAGGGCTTGTTGAGGAGGACGATCTTGGCCAATTAATGGCTGGTGCCTTCGGAACGCGTGATCTTGTTCCAGACGTTGTACTTGCCGACCGGTTTCTTTGCCGGCAGGCGCTTCACTTCGGTCAGCGTCTTCATGTCGATCACCACCAGCGCGCCGTCCATCTCCCACAGGCTGGCCAGCGCGTAGCGGCCGTCCTTGGTAAACTCGACATGGGCCAGCGTCTGCCCTTCCGGCGCAGTGATTTCCTTCACGACTTCGAGCGTCTGCTTGTCGATGATCTGCAGCTTGTTCTTGTGCTCCTTGCTCATCATCGAGTCGGTGAAGGCATAGCGCGTGTTTTCGTGGCTGCGCATGAAGAAGCCGGGGCCGCGGGTCCTGATCTGCTTCACGTTCTCGAAGGTCTTCAGATCGATGACCGTGATCAGCCCTTCGTTCAGGTTCGGCGAGGCCATCACCAGGCGTTCCTTGCCGGCCGGGTCGGTCCACTTCCAGGTGATGCCGGAACCGAGGTGCGGCATGCCCGGCAGGTCGAGGTCGGCGATCTTCTTGCGGCCGTCGAGGTAGATGACCTGCCCCTTCGTTGCCGTACGCGAGGCGCCGAGAATTTCGTCGTAGCTCTGCGTGAAGAAGAAGTCGTCGAGGTAATCCTTGAGCAGGGTACGGCGCGGGTAGAGGAAGCCCGGCTTGAAGTCACCTTCCTTGTACTGGAAATCGTGCACCAGCCCTTCGGCGACCGGCTCGGCCTTCGGGTCGTAGCTGATCTCCCAGACTTCGGGTACGTCCTTCAGCGCGGCAACGAAGCTCTTGCGCGGCGTTGCGTCGTAGACGGCCGAGACGCGCGAGGTCTTGTCCCCCTTGGCATTCGCCACCGGAATGATCTTCGTCAGCGAGAGATCCTTCGCATCGAGCACGACCAGGGTGTGCGGCAGGTAGTTGGCAACCATCACCCACTTGCCATCACCCGATACAGCCGCATTGCGTGTATTCAGTCCGGCACGGGTCTCGGCGACGACGGTCAGGTTCCACAGGTCGTACTTGGTGATCCAGCCGTCGCGCGAGGCGAAGTAGACGAAGCGTCCATCCGGCGAATACTTCGGGCCGCCATGCAGCGCATAGCGGCTGGGGAAGCGGTGCAGTCGCTCGAGCTTGTCGCCGTCGAGCACAGAGACATGGTGATCGCCGGTCTCGACGACGATGAATAGGTTCATCGGATCGGCGCCCTTCAGGGCTGCCGACGGCTTGTTCGGCAGGTCGAGCGCGGCTGTATCGACCACCTGCGAAGCCTTGATCTCGGCTTCGCCCCAGACCGGCGCCGGCGTCACTTTCGTGTAGATCCAGTCAGTCAGTGCCTGGATTTCCTCGGCCTGCAGCTTGTCGCCGAAGGCCGGCATCTGTGTCGCCGGACGGCTCTCGCGGATCACCTTGGCCGCCTCCGGCTTGCGCAGGCGCTCCAGATTCTCCGGCAGGAGCGCCGGCCCGATTCCCCCCAGGCGGTTCTCGCCGTGACAGGCGACACAATGCTCCTTGTACAGCGCCTGAACGTCGGCGGCTTCGGCAAACGAGGCCATGCCGGAAAGGAAGATGGCCAGATAGGCTGCCGGCAGCCAGCGGCGTGCCAGCGGCTCCCATTTCTGCTCCCAGTTCATCAGCTGCTCCTGTGGATGCGGGTGTAAGGGGTGACGGTCAGGCGCTCGCCGGAGGAGACAACGCCGATCTCGTCATCGTCGAGATAGCAACCCGGATCTTCAGCCCACGGGTCGCCGGTGAGCTGCTGCGCCCGCACGCGCGTGTTGCCGTTGCAGATCTCGAGGTAGCGGCATTCGCCGCAGCGGCCCTTGACGGCCCGCGGATGCTGCTTGAGGCCCGCCATCAGCGCATCGGAGGTGTCCGGCCAGATCTGCGAGAACGGCCGCTGGCGCACGTTGCCGAGCGTGTAGTGCCACCACATGGTGTCCGGATGCACGTTGCCGAGGTTGTCGATGTTGGCGACGTTCACCCCCGAGGAATTGCCGCCCCACTGGCGCAGCTTGGCCTCGACATGCGCCGCCTTGTCCGGGAAGCGCTTCTGCACCCACTGCAGGAAATAGGGGCCGTCAGCATCGTTGTTGCCGGTCGTGAATTCCTTCTCCAGCCCGCGCTGCTGGTATTCCCAGCAGGTATCGAAGAGCAGGTCCATCGCATTCTTCGTCAGCTGGTGGCGGGCGTCGTCCTTGCGGTTCTTGTTGCCGCGGCCGGCGTAGTTGAGGTGCGAGAAGTAGAAGCGGTCGATGCCTTCGTC
>DAORCC010000179.1:0-4892 GCA_035345235.1 Azospira sp. | reverse complement strand
TGGCGGCGCGAAACATCGACGTCTGAGCCTCGGGTATTCCCGCAAGGGAAAAACGCGCCATAGAGCCCCGCAAGGGGCTCTATGCGTTTCCGGGGTTATAAGCCGGATCTAGTGAGGGGTCTCGTCCGTAAAGAAGCTGCGGATGACACGGACCATCTCGATATCCGACTCGTGGTAGGCCGATTTCACGAATTCGGCGTACGCGGCATCCTCATCGCCGGCAACTTCGCCGAGCGTCGTCGCATAGGCAAAGCGGAGGAAGAGATGATCCTCCTCCGGCTCCTCGATGGTGATGGTCAGGGTACCGCCAGCATGGCTATCGGTTCGACTGACTTCGAAGCACATCCATTCGAAGCGCGACCAGGTAACGGTATCCTCGATTTCGGCCTTGCCAAAATCCAGTCGCCGTTGCAGCCGGCAGTCGCCACGTTCGACGATGTGGCAGGCTTCAAGCCCGGGAAGAAAGAGGGTGGCGTCCTCCGCCCGGGCCATCAGCCCCAGCCACAACTGGTCGCGGCTAAGGTTCTGGACCAGCGGGTTGCCGGGGTCGTTGATCTGGACGATGTGTTCGAACTTCATGCCGCCATTGTCGCCCTGAACACGCCCGGCTGTCATCCTGGGTGGTAGGATGCGCGCCATGAAGAAACTGCAACTTGAACGCCTGCTCCATTCCCAGGGTTTCGGTAGTCGCAAGGATTGCCGGGCGCTGATTCGCCAGGGCCGCATCACAATTGCCGACGAGGAAATGGAAGATCCATTCGTTGAAATATCCCCGCTGGATCTGGTCTTCTCCGTCGATGGCACGGAATGGTGCTACCAGGAGAAGGCGTACCTGATGCTCAACAAACCCGCTGGTTATGAATGCTCGCACCAGCCGAAGCATCATGCGAGTGTCTATGCACTGTTGCCGCCACCCCTCAATGGCCGCCAGGTTCAGTCGCTCGGTCGCCTCGACGAGGACACGACCGGCCTGCTGCTCTTTTCCGACGACGGTCAGTTCATCCACCGCATTATTTCGGGCAAGCGCAAGGTGCCGAAAACCTATCACGTGACGGCCAAGCATGCTGTTGCGGACGAGAGCATCGCCCGGCTGCTCGCCGGTGTGCTGCTCGATGACGAACCGGGACTGGTTGCCGCTACGGCGTGCGAGCGGCTCGGAGAACGGGAATTGCTGCTCACCGTGACCGAAGGCAGATACCACCAGGTGAAGCGCATGGTGGCGGCGATCGGCAATCGTGTCGAAGCCTTGCGGCGTATGGCCATTGGTGGGTTGCAACTACCGGAGGACCTGGCGGAAGGGCGCTGGCGCTGGCTCTCGGCTGCCGATCAGCTTGCGCTAACCGCAGCCGATTCCTGCCCCGCTTGATCTTCCTGCCCTGGCAGGTACATCATAGCCTCGTTCAATCAGGAGGCTGTGATGCAAAAAATTCTCATGATCGTGCATGCGCCGCCCTACGGCAGCGAGCGCGTTCTCTCGGCGCTGCGTCTGGCGACAGCCCTGGTGTCGCAGGAGGAAGAACGGGTCGACCTCTCCATCTTCATGATGTCCGATGCAGTCACGGTTGGCTTGCCGAATCAGCCGTCCGCAGAGGCCGGGGGCGGCCTGCAGCAGATGATCGAGCATCTCGTCGAACATGGCGTGCTCGTCCGCCTCTGCCGGACGTGTGCGGTCGCGCGGGGTCTCGAAAATCTGCCGCTGGTCCCCGGTGTCACGATCGGTACGCTGGTCGAGATGGCCAAGGCGGCGATAGAGGCCGACAAGGTCATCACTTTCTGACCATGACACTCACCGATCTCCGCTACATCGTGACCCTGGCCCGCGAACGCCACTTTGGCCGTGCCGCGGAAAAATGCCATGTCAGCCAGCCGACGCTGTCTGTCGCGTTGAAGAAGGTCGAGCAGCGCATCGGCGCCCTGCTCTTCGAGCGTACGTCGAGTGACGTGCGCCTGACTCCCCTGGGTGAGCAAGTCGCGGCACAGGCGGAGCGGGTGCTGGAGGAAGCCGCCCGACTCGACGAGATCGCAACGCAGGGCAAGGATCCCCTGATCGGGCCATTGCGCTTGGGGGTGATCTACACCATTGCCCCCTATCTGCTGCCACGCCTGATTCCGGCGCTGAACCAGCGCGCCCCCCAGATGCCCCTCTATCTTCAGGAAAACTTCACGGTACGGCTGGCGGAACAACTGCGCCGGGGTGAACTCGACGTCGCCATTCTTGCCCTGCCCTTCTCCGAACCCGGAATCGTGACCCGCGCGGTCTATGACGAGCCGTTCCGGGTTGCCGTACCTGCCGGTCATCCGCTGCAACGCGAGCGAAGCATCCAGCCGGAACGGCTGACTGCCGAGCATCTTCTGCTCCTCGGTCAGGGCAACTGCTTCCGCGACCAGGTGGTCCAGGCTTGCCCGAATCTTTCCGAGCCCGGCGGTCTGGAGGGGGCGCTCGAAGGCAGTTCGCTCGAAACCGTCAGGCACATGGTGGCTTCCGGTGCGGGTGTCTCTGTGGTACCGGCGTCTGCGGTCGAAAGCTGGCAGGTGGATGATCGACTGATGTCGGTCCTGCCCTTCGCGGAGCCGGCACCGAAGCGCCGCGTCGTGCTGGCCTGGCGGGTCACATTTCCTCGACCACAGGCGATTGATGCGATTAGGGAGGCGATACTTTCGACCCCGCCAGCGGGTGTGATCCCGCTACCATAGTCGAACACTATTTCGAGGATCGGGACAGGTGATTGGACCGCCGACCTGAAATTCCGTAATCTCAACGCATCACCAACCGGAAATCGCAGGGAGAACAGCATGGCTACGAAATCTTCGAACAGGATCGATATCGGCATCAACGAACGTGACCGTAAGAAAATTGCGGATGGCTTGTCCCGCCTTCTCGCCGACAGTTACACGCTGTATCTGAAGACGCACAATTTCCACTGGAACGTGACGGGTCCGCAGTTCAACAGTCTGCACAACATGTTCATGACCCAGTACACCGAGATCTGGAACGCACTGGACATGATTGCCGAGCGTATTCGCTCGTTGGGTTACCCGGCCCCCGGCTCGTACAAGCAGTTTGTCGCACTTTCCTCCATCCCCGAGGAGGAAGGTGTGCCGAAGGCCAAGGACATGATCCGCCAGCTGGTGGCCGGACAGGAGGCGGTGACGCGTACGGCGCGTGAGGTGTTCAAGGTGGTCGAAAAAGCCGATGATCAGCCGACCGCCGATCTGCTCACCCAGCGCATGGAAGTACACGAAAAGAATGCCTGGATGTTGCGCAGTCTGCTGGAGGAGTGACTGCTCACCTGTCACGTTTCACGTGAAACAGTAAGGGCTGCCCGCGGGCAGCCCTTCTTGCTTGTTGCGTCAGACCGGGAGGTCTACTTCTTTGCAGCAGGCTTCTTGGGGGATGCCTTTGCCTTACCCTTGGCGGCGGTCTTGGCCGGCGCCTTGGGCAGCTTTTCCGGGCTTGCCGGCTTGTCCTCGGTCGTCTTCTTTGCGCTTGTCTTGGCGCCAACCTTTGGTTCCCGCTTCTCGAACTCGAAGCCCACCTTGCCGGCGGTGTCGCGAACAAGGAATGCCGAGAACTTGCGCCGGGTCCGGTTTGACACGAAATTCTTCAACAGGTCGGTGCGCCCGGTTTCGAGCAATTTCGACATCTGCTCACGTTCGATTGGTTGCTGCAGGATGACCTGGCCGCTCCGGAAGTCGCAGGTCCGCTCGGGGCCGACCGATTTCTCGCAGACGTAGGCAAGGCCATGCTGATAGACCTTGCCTGCGCACTTCGGGCAGGCGCCCAGGGCTTCCTGTTCGGAGAAATCGACGGCTTCGGCGGTTCCGTCCTCACCGTTCGCGCCCTGGCCGAAATCGAACTCCGGCGCTTGCTCCGCGTTCAGCTTGATCAGGGCATTGAATGGCCGCCCCATCTTGTTGCGGAAGCCGGTCAGCGGGCCGATGCTACGCTCGGTGAGAAGCGTCTCGATCTCTGCCGGCTCGAACTGGCGACCGGCGACGATCTTCCACAGCCCGTAATCACAGGACTGGCACTGGAATTTCTTGTAGGTTTCCTTGATCTTGCCGCCGCACTTCGGGCACGGGGCGGCGAGTTCGCCGAAGTCACCGGGAATGGTGTCACTGTCGTAGCTCTTGGCGCGATCGACGATGTGCTGGGTCATCGCCGCGATTTCCTGCATGAACTCCTCGCGCGACATTTCGCCCTTCTCCATGCGGGCGAGCTTCCATTCCCAGTCCCCGGTCAGTTCCGGGTGCGTCAGTTCGGGGATGCCGAGGCCGTTGAGCAGGGTCATCAACGAAAAACCCTTGGCCGTCGGGATCAATTCGCGCCCTTCGCGGTGGATATACTGCTCGCCGATCAGGTTCTCGATGATCTGGGCACGGGTGGCCGGCGTACCGAGGCCACGCCCGGCCATCGCCGCACGCAGCTCGTCGTCGTCGACCATCTTGCCGGCGCCTTCCATGGCTGAGAGCAGCGTTGCTTCCGAGTAGCGGGCCGGGGGCCGCGTTTCGTTGGCCTTGACCAGCACGTCCTCGGTTGCAACCTTCTCCTTCGCCTGCACCGGCACCAGGTTCGCCTCCTCGTCCTGCGCTTCGCGCCCGTAGACGGCCAGCCAGCCCGGGTGGACCAGTACCTTGCCCTCGGTCTTGAAAGGCTCGTCGGCGACGCGGGTGATACGCGTCGTGATCAGGTACTCTGCCGCCGGGTAGAACACCGCCAGGAAACGCTTGACCACCATGTCGTAGAGCTTCTGCTCCGGTTCCGACAGCGACTTCGGTGCCTGCAGCGTCGGGATGATGGCGAAGTGGTCCGAGATCTTGGCGTTGTTGAAGATGCGCTTGTTCGGCACGACCCAGTTCTTCTTCTGGATCTCGTCGGCGAAGATGCCGTA
>DAORCC010000178.1:0-4896 GCA_035345235.1 Azospira sp. | reverse complement strand
CCGCCGCCCTGCATCTGGCGCATGAAGAAGACCCAGACGCCGATCAGCAGCAGCATCGGGAACCAGCTGACGAAGATGTTCATCAGCATCGACGGTTCTTCTTCCGGCCGCGCCTCGATCTTGACGTTGTTCTTGAGCAGGTCGGAGACCAGCCACAGATCGGGCGGCGCATAGGTCGTGATGCGCTTGCCGTCGGTGGTCGTTGCCTTCAGCGTACGCCCCTCGATGGTCACTTTCGCGATACGCCCCTGCTTCACCTCATCGATGAACTGGGAGTACTCCATCGAGTTCTGGGTGACCTGACGACCATTGAACTGGTTGAAGACTGTCATCAGCACGAGGCCGATGACCATCCAGATCGCCAGATTCTTGAACATGTTATTCAATTTGCATTCCTCATCGCCAAACAGGGCGTCGAATGGAGCATTTTAGCGCAATTACTTCAATCCGCGGCCCAGCAGGTAGAGCTCCGAACTGCGGTCCCGCGAGGCATCCGGCTTGCGCGTGGCGACTGTCTTGAACACCTGCCGCATCTGCCTCACGAAATCGTCGTAGCCATGGCCTTGAAAAACTTTGACCAGAAAGGCGCCGTCGGGTTTCAGCCATTCCCTTGAAAATTCAAGGCCCAGTTCCGCCAGGTGCATCATGCGCGCCTGGTCGGAGAGCGAGATGCCTGAGATATTGGGGGCCATATCGGAAAGTACAAGGCCCACGCGTTCGCCAGCGAGTCTTTCTTCGAGCTGCGCAAGAATCGCCTCATCGCGGAAATCCCCCTGGAAGAAGTCGACACCGGGAATATGCGCCATTTCAAGCAGGTCGAGCGCGATTACCCGCCCCCTCCCCTTCATCCGGTCAGCGACCACCTGCGACCAACCGCCGGGCGTCGCACCGAGATCTACGACGACCTCGCCGGGTCGGATCAGTTTGTCCCGGTCGTCGATTTCCATCAGCTTGAAGGCCGCACGCGAGCGCCATCCCGCGGCCTTCGCCTTCTGGACGTAAGGATCGGTCACGTGTTCATGCAACCATGCCTTGCTGCTTTTGGTCCGGGCCATTAGCAATAACCTGATGATAGAATTCGCGTTTTGAAAGGTAACACGATGCTGCAACTCACTGCCGACGAGCGCCGCGCGCTCCGCGCCCGCGCCCATGGCCTCAATCCCGTGGTTTCGATCAGCCAGAACGGACTCTCGGAGTCCGTCCTGAAGGAAATCGATGCATCGCTGAACGCGCATGAACTGATCAAGGTACGCGTCTACGGCGACGATCGCGAAGCCCGCGAAGCCTACATGACTGCCATCTGCACACAACTCGGCGCCGGCGCCGTCCAGCAGATCGGCAAGCTGCTGGTCATCTACCGCCCTTCGGCCATACTGGCCGCCAAGAAAGCTGCCGCAGCCCCGCGCAAGAAAGCAGAACCGCGGCGCACCAAGCGATCATTCCAGGGCGGCAGCAAGCGCTGAACGCGCCTACCTGAGCCCGCGCGGCGCGCCGAGCACCGCAAAAATCCCGATCACGCTCTGTACCAGATAGAGAACGCTTGCCACCCCGTGCCACGTGGCGAAACGGCTCCTGGTCGCAGCTTCAGCCAGCTCGCGTGGCACGCTTTCGCTGCGGAGCTGGGCAATCAGTGGCTGCAGGCCGAAGAGCTGGGCCGCAGTGAGTCCAAGCATCAGCAACAGCAGCCAGAAGACCGGGCGTTTCATCGCTGCTGCCCCCAGGCGCACCAGCATGAACAGCAACAGGTAACTACCGCAACCCAATCCGAGCCAGTTGACCACCGAGAACATGCTGCCGGCCAACGAACCTGCTGTTGCACGGTCGGCCAGGTTGGCGAACAGAAGTGGCGCGGCAATGTAGCCGATCGCCCACAGCGCGCCGACCCATGCGGTCAGAGCCAGCAGGAAGCTGGCGTCAGCAATCCGTCGCATCACTTGCGAATTACTCGTAGCGGACGTCGAGAATCTCGAATTCGCGAAGCCCCCCCGGCGCCTGGACCTGCGCGATATCGCCGGCGAACTTGCCGATCAGCGCCCGTGCCATCGGCGAAGCATAGGACACCTTGCCCTGCTTGATATCGGCCTCGTCCTCGCCGACGATCTGGTAGGTCACCGTGTCACCAGAATCCTGATCCTCGATATCGACGGTTGCACCGAAGACGACGCGACCGTCGGCATCCAGCGCCTTCGGGTCAATGATCTGGGCGTTACCGAGCTTGCCCTCGACGTCCTGGATTCGCCCCTCGATGAAGCCCTGGCGCTCCTTGGCAGCGTCGTATTCGGCATTTTCCGAAAGATCGCCGTGCGAACGTGCCTCGGCAATCGCCGCCACCACATTCGGGCGATCGATGGTCTTCAGGCGGTGCAGTTCCTCACGCAGTTTCTCGGCACCGTTCAGGGTCAGCGGAATCTTGCTCATTTCGCTCTCTATCAAAGCAAAACCGCCGGAACCCCCAAAGGGGCTTTCCCGGCGGTTGGGTAAAAACGGATCAGATCAGCTGCGCGTGCAGCGACTGGATCGGATAAACGACAAGTTCGCCACGGTTCTTGATGCCCTCGGCGGCCGCCTCGGCACCCCAGATCGTCGTGTACGAGGTCACCCGGGCCTGCAGGCCGGAGGTGCGGATCGAACGCGAATCGGAGATTGCCTGACGCTTTTCCTCGACGGTGTTCACGATCAGCGCAATCTCGTTGTTCTTGATCATGTCGACGATGTGCGGACGACCTTCGGTGACCTTGTTCACCGCCGTCACCGGCACGCCGGCCGCCTCGATCGCCGCCGCCGTACCGCGCGTGCCCACCACCGTGAAGCCGCTGGCTGCGAGGTTGCGGGCGATCTCGACCGCCTTCGACTTGTCGGAATCCTTGACGCTGAGGAAGGCCTTGCCGGCGGTCGGCAGCTTGACGCTGGCCGCCATCTGGCTCTTCACGAACGCCTCCTCGAAGGTGACGCCGACACCCATCACTTCGCCGGTCGACTTCATTTCCGGACCAAGGATCGTATCGACGCCCGGGAACTTGTTGAACGGGAAGACGGCTTCCTTGACCGAGTAGTACGGCGGGATCACTTCCTTCGTCACGCCCTGGCTCTTCAGGCTCTGGCCGGCCATGCAGCGCGCGGCGATCTTGGCCAGTTGCAGGCCGGTGGCCTTGGAAACGAAGGGCACGGTACGCGAGGCGCGCGGATTCACTTCGAGGACGTAGACCTCATCGTCCTTGATCGCGAACTGGACGTTCATCAGGCCGCAGACATTTAGGGCCTTGGCCATCAGCTTGGTCTGGCGGCGGAGTTCGTCCTGCACGCCCTTGCCCAGCGAATACGGCGGCAAAGAGCAGGCCGAGTCGCCCGAATGCACGCCGGCCTGTTCGATGTGTTCCATGACACCACCGATGATGACTTCATCGCCGTCCGACAGCGCATCGACGTCAACTTCGACGGCGTCGTTGAGGAAGCGGTCGAGCAGCACCGGGGAATCATTGGAAACCTTGACCGCTTCACGCATGTAGCGCTCGAGGTCGCGCGGCTCATGGACGATTTCCATGGCACGGCCGCCGAGCACGTAGGACGGGCGGACAACCAGCGGATAGCCGATTTCTTCGGCCAGACGCAGGGCTTCGTCCTCGGCACGCGCGGTGCGGTTGGGCGGCTGCTTCAGGCCGAGGTCGTGCAGCAGCTTCTGGAAGCGCTCGCGGTCCTCCGCGGCATCGATCATGTCCGGCGAGGTACCGATGATGGGCACGCCGTTGGCTTCGAGGTCACGCGCCAGCTTGAGCGGCGTCTGGCCACCGTACTGGACGATGACACCGACCGGCTTCTCGATGTGCACGATCTCGAGCACGTCTTCCAGCGTCAGCGGCTCGAAGTAAAGGCGATCCGAGGTGTCGTAGTCGGTCGACACGGTCTCCGGGTTGCAGTTGACCATGATCGTCTCGTAGCCGTCTTCGCGCATGGCAAGGGCAGCATGAACGCAGCAGTAGTCGAACTCGATGCCCTGACCGATGCGGTTCGGACCGCCGCCCAGCACCATGATCTTCTTCTTGTCGGTCGGGTTCGACTCGCACTCTTCCTCGTAGGTCGAGTACATGTAGGCGGTGTTGGTCGCGAATTCGGCGGCACAGGTATCGACGCGCTTGTAGGCCGGGCGCACGCCGAGTGCATGGCGATGCTCACGCACCGCGGTTTGTGTGGTGTTCAGCAGGCGGGCCAGACGCTTGTCGGAGAAACCAGCACGCTTCAGTGCCCACAGGTCGCCCTTGTCCAGCGTCTTCAGATCCTTGCCGCGGATGGTCTCGGCCTTGAGGTAGAGATCCTCGATCTGCGCCAGGAACCACGGATCGATGGCCGTCAGGCGATGGATGTCGTCCAGCGTCATGCCGCAGCGGAAGGCATCGAGCAGATACCAGATGCGCTCGGGGCCGGCTTCTGCCAGTTGCGTCTCGATCACTTCGCGGTCGGTCGTCTTCTCGTCAAAGCCATCGACGCCGACTTCCAGGCCACGCAGGGCCTTGTGCAGCGATTCCTGCAGCGTGCGGCCGATGGCCATGACCTCGCCGACCGACTTCATCTGCGTCGTCAGGCGTGAATCGGCGGTCGGGAACTTCTCGAAGGCGAAACGCGGAACCTTGGTCACAACATAGTCAATCGACGGCTCGAACGAGGCCGGGGTCTTGCCACCGGTGATCTCGTTGGCGAGTTCGTCCAGCGTGTAGCCGACGGCCAGCTTGGCCGCGACCTTGGCGATCGGGAAGCCGGTGGCCTTCGAGGCCAACGCCGACGAACGCGACACGCGCGGGTTCATCTCGATGACGATCATGCGGCCGTCGGCAGGGTTGATCGAGAATTGCACGTTCGAACCACCGGTATCGACGCCGATCTCGCGCAGCACGGCGATCGAGG
>DAORCC010000177.1:0-4906 GCA_035345235.1 Azospira sp. | reverse complement strand
TTCATCGCCGCCACCGGCGGCCCGGCCGTGCTGCCGCAGGCCACGCTGCTCGAGAAGGGCTACAAGGGCAAGCTCTACCAGACGCACGGCGTCGCCACCAACGATTTCATCCGCCTCGGCGGCGCCAGGGTGGAAGGCACGCTGATGGCCGGCGGCCCGATGCTGGTCGCCGACGACCTGCCAGCCGCGAACCCGATCAGGGGCGTCGCGCAGGGCTACATCAAGGCCTACGAAGCGAAGTACGGGGCCGGCAGCACCCCCACCTTCGGTGCCAACACCTTCGACGCCGGCCTGCTGCTCGGCAAGGCGATCCCCGAGGCGCTGAAGAAGGCGAAGCCGGGCACACCGGAGTTTCGTGCCGCGCTGCGCGATGCGCTGGAGGCGACGAAGGAAGTGGTCGGCGCGCAGGGGGTGTTCACGATGACGCCGCAGAACCATAACGGCATGGATGCGCGGGCTCGGGTGATGATGACGGTGAAGGGCGGCAAGTGGACGCTGGTGCAGTAAAGGCGGCCGCCATGGTCTTCATGCGCCGGCAAGACGAGGCGGCAAGCTGCACCCGACGCCCCGAAGGAGGTCCTCCTGGGGGACGCAGACAGCACGTTTTGTGCGGCAAGGAGGGCGCTGCGCAGCCAACGAAGTATTGCCAAGCAGGGAGGTCATGGTGAGCGGGTTCGAGAACTACGAGCAGGAGCTTCTCGATCTCGACCGCGAGATCCTGCATTACGCGGCGCTGTGCGGCGTCGACATCAGCAACCATGCCGCCATCGAGGCCTGCATGGCCCAGCCCCAGGCCGACTGGGCCCACGACAAATCGCGCGAAACCCTGCGTGGCCTGCTCATCCTGCGCGTCAAGATTGAGGAGGAAATGCTGACACTTGGCCAGAAACCGCCGGAACTGGCAGGCTGGTAGGCGCTCACATCGGGCGTATCCTGCTGGCACAAGCCGGCGCCAGCGGCTAGAATCCCTGACTGATCAACCCCTCGGCCACGCGCGGCACAACGCGATGGGTGGCCATCCGCATGGACATAGTGCTTCTGCTGTTGCTCATCCTCCTCAATGGCGCCTTCGCCATGTCGGAGATGGCGGTCGTCTCCTCACGCAAATCCAAGCTGCAAAGCCTCGCCGAGGATGGCAGCATCGGCGCCGACGCGGCGCTCGAACTGCACCAGAATCCTTCCCGCTTCCTGTCCACGATCCAGGTCGGCATTACCAGCGTCGGCATCCTTTCCGGCGCCATCGGCGAAGCCGTGCTCGCCGACCCGCTGACCGAAAAGCTGGCCATGATTCCGCTGCTGGCGCCCTACGCGCACGGCATTGCCCTGACAATCACCGTCATCGGCCTCACCTATTTCTCGGTCGTCATCGGCGAACTGGTGCCGAAGCAGCTGGCGCTGCTGGCGCCTGAAGGCATCGCCTCGCTGATCGCGCGGCCGATGATGCTGCTTGCCAGCATTGTGCACCCGCTGGTCGCCCTGTTCTCGTCCTCGTCGGCACTGGTATTGCGGGTCTTCGGCGCTCGCCGCAAGGACGAGCCGCCGGTCACCGACGACGAGATCAAGGTGCTCATGGAACAGGGCGCCGAGGCCGGCGTCTTCCACGAGAGCGAGCAGGCCATCGTTTCCAACGTGCTGCGCCTCGACGAGCAGCCGATCGCGGCCATCATGACGCCGCGCCGCGACATGTGCGTCATCGATTTCGACGATGGCGAGGAAGCCGTGCGCCAGAAGATCGTCGAGAGTGACTACTCGCGCCTGGTGGTCTGCCGCGACGGCCTCGAACACATCCTCGGCGTGCTGCAGAAGGGCGATCTGCTCAAGCGCGCCGTGCCCGGCCAGCCGATCGGCATCGCCGACATCGAGGCGGTGCTGCACCCACCGCTGTACGTGCCGGAGTCGGTCTCGACGACGCAGCTGCTGGAGAATTTCCGTCGCGCCCGCCTGCAGTTCGCACTGATCGTCGATGAATACGGCGAGGTCGAGGGGCTGGTGACACTGACCGACGTGCTGTCGTCGATCGTCGGCGAACTGGTCGAGCCGGAAGCGCCGGAAGACCGCGACATCATCCGCCGCGAGGATGGCTCCTGGCTGATCGATGGCGATGTCGGCATCGAGCGTCTGAAGGCGCAGTTGCAGATCGACGATGACCTGCCGGGCGAGGAGGAAAACAGCTTCCATACGCTGGGCGGTTTCGTGATGCACGTGCTCGGCCGCATTCCGCAGGCCGCCGATCACTTCTCCGTGGCCGGCCTGCGCTTCGAGGTCATGGACATGGACCGCAACCGGGTCGACAAGGTGCTGGTCAGCGCCGCCCCGTTCAACGGCGAGGCGTCAGGCGGCTGAGCCGGCGACGGTCGGCGACATCGCCGCCACGCGCCGAACGGCCTGCCGCACCTCGGCAGGCAACACCAGTTCGGCGTAGGCCAGCGGCTCGATGAGCTGCTGATCGAACTGCAGCATCCCGACCGCGTCTTCTGACAACAGCTCCGTATCGAGCAGGTTGCCGACCAGCATCGAGAACACCGAACGGTCGGTGATCTCGGCGGCGCTGAACCCGCCCAGCAAGGACAGCCGCTGCGCCAGCAGGTGGCAATCGTCCTCGAGCTGGCGGCGGCTCATCATGCCGGCCCCGCGTTCCTGCAGCAGCGACAGCGCCAGAAAATGGCGGCCCAGCGTCGGACGCAGCGTCTCGCCGATCAGGTGCAGTTCTGCAAATTCCCGGGTATAGGGTTCCGGTGCGACCAGCCGCGTGCTGCCATCGCTATGGCGCACCAGGCCGCGTTCGGCGAAGACGGTGATGATGCGGCCCATCTCGATCGGCAGTTCGTCGAGCGAGAAGCGCAGGAACAGTTCGGCCCCCATCAGGCGCTGAATGCCACGTACCGCGTCGAGCAGGCGGGCGGAATCGACGCTGCGGATGTTGCCGAGCAGGCACGCGATCAGCGCCGGCAGCGCGAAGAGGTGCAGCACGTTGTTGCGGAAGTAGCCGAGCAGCGGCACCTGCGCTTCCGGCACGCGCAGGAGGTCGCCCAGCGGATGCGGAATGCGCTCGACGATGGCCAGATGCTCAGCCTCGGCGATGATCTCTGCCGGCGTCATCCGGCAGGGAATGCGGCGTACGGAATAGGGTGCCGCGACGTCGATCGCCTGGTAATGCTCGATCATGCGCTGCAGGCCAGGCACGTCAGCCGTGAAGCGCGGCGTCGCCAGCAGGCCGAGCGCCATCAGGCTGACCGGATTGATCACCGCGGCATCATTGATGCGCGTGGCCAGCGTCACGGCGGCCGCGCGCGTCAACCCGCGCAGCATCGCCCCGCCCTCGCCCTCGGCGACACCCGCCTCCCGCCAGCCGGCGTGGTGCGCGTCAAGATAGTCGGCGAGCGGCAGCGGTTCGCCGAAATTCACATGCACGCGTCCGAAGACGCGCTTGATGTGGCGCACCGTGCTCAGCAGCTGCAGCAGCGACTCCTTGCGCTTCGGCCGCCCGGCCAGCTCGCGCACGTAGGTGTCGCCTTCGATGATGCGCTCGTAGCCGACATAGACCGGGACGAAGACGAGCGGACGGCTGTGGCTGCGGACGAAGCTGGCGATCGTCATGCCGAGGATGCCGGCCTTCGGCGCCAGCGTGCGGCCCGTGCGGCTGCGCCCGCCCTCGATGAAGTACTCGATCGGAAAGCCGCGCGCCAGCATCAGGTGCAGGTATTCGTGGAAGACCGCCGCATAGAGTGGTTCGCCCTTGAAGCTGCGGCGCAGGAAGAAGGCGCCGCCGCGGCGCAGCAGCCCGCCGATCAGTGGCATGTTGAGGTTGGCACCGGCGGCGATGTGCGGCGGCGTCATGCCGTTCTTGTGGATCAGGTAGGAGAGCAGCAGGTAGTCGATATGGCTGCGATGGCAGGGCACATAGACGATGCCCTGCCCCGGTGCGATGCGGGTCAGGGCATCGAAGTTGTGCACCTCGATGCCATCGTAGAGGTGTTCCCACAGCCAGGAGAGGAACAGCTCCAGCGCGCGCACGGCACCGTAGTTGTAGTCGGAGGCGATCTCGAGCACGAACTTGCGGGCGCGCTCCTGTGCCGCACCGAGCGGGATGTTCAGGCGTGTCGCATCGGCGGCGATCGCGGCGCGCACGGTATCGCCACCGAGGATCGCCTCGACCTGCGTGTTGCGGTGGGAAAGGTCGGGGCCGATCGCCATCTCGCGCTGGCGGCGGAAGTGCACGCGCAGGACGCGCGAGACCTTGCGCAGCGCAGTTCCCTCCGGCAGCGGCGCACCGCCGCCATGCACCAGTTCGCGCAGGGAGAGCGGCGCACTGAAGCGCACCAGCGTATGGCGACCGTGCAGCAGCACGGCGAAGAACTGGCGCAGGGCACCGGAGGCGCGCCAGGTTTCGGCGAGGAGCGCGGCGAGGATGGACTCCTGCTTGTCGGGCGCACGCCCCCAGAGAATCAGCACCGGCACGATCTGCACGTCGGCCAGCGGATCACGCACGACTTCGCGCACCATCCCGGCGAGCAACGGCGACACCTCGGTGCCGGGCTTGCGCCGGCGGCGGTTGAGGAAGAAGGCAGAACGGCGTGCCCGCACCTCACCGACGACGAGCGGCAGCTCGGCCGGCGGCAGGCCGGCGCGCTTGCTCTCCTCGAATAGCACCAGCAGGTTGGAGAGGTGGCGATCCTGCAGGACGTAGCAGACCGGCCGCGCCGGGTCGATGCCCGACGCGGCTTCGGCGAAGACCGTGGCCTTGACCCACGCATAGAGAAGCCGGCGCGCCAGTGGTGCGAACCAGGCAGAAATCTTGAACACGACGCTCCCTCGAGGCCCAGCCTGCAACAGGCGGGTGAGCGGAATTCTAGCGTGTCTGGAAGGTGGAACGGAGAAAGGTGGAGCGGGCGATGGGAATCGAACC
>DAORCC010000176.1:0-4957 GCA_035345235.1 Azospira sp. | reverse complement strand
GACTCTTAATCCGTTGGTCGTAGGTTCGACCCCTACACGGCCTACCACGAATTCAAGCGGCTCCCAGTGATGGGAGCCGTTTCCTTTTCAGGGTTTCCTTGCAGAGCGCAGCCGGGGTTTGACCTCCCACCCGGCCTTCGTGATCATCTGCTGTGCCTGCGCACTCAACATACCGGCCACCAGCAGGGTTTTTCCACTGCCCGCGAATTCCTTGCGCTGTACGAATGCTGCAGCATCCTTGTCCCAGATACCGTAGTCGATACCGACAGCAGCCACCAGCCTGCCGCCGGACGTTATCCCGGCCGGCACCAGGTTGCTCATGCGGATTTCGACGAACGGCGTTTCCTTCCGGTGCGCCTCGGCCAGCATGCCCACCGATTCGAGCAGGAAACGGGCACGAGACTCGCCTTGCGCTGCCGTTGCTGCCGTCACCACGGACTCGATGCCCTTTATCTTCCCCAGTGATTCCATGCGTGCCACCAGCGCCGTCTGCAGGGTCGGCGTGAACCACTTGTTGCGTGTCAGGTTGCGCGCTGCCCGCTCGGGTATCCCGAGCGCGGCCAGTTTCTCCTTGTTGCTTTTTTCCAGATCGATGGCCGGATTGTTCCAGACCGACTGGCGCGTCAGATCGTCAAACTCGTAGGTGAGCTGCCACGGTCCGACCAGCGCACCGACCGTCGCATTCACCCCGAAATTGCCGGCGAATGTCGCAGTCGCGGCCTTGTCAAGCAGCGGGCGCAGGACCGGATTGGTCGTGTAGGGATCGATGTTCAGCTTCTTTGCCCATTCCCGACGCGCCATGTTGTAGCCCAGCGGATCGCCAATGAACGCCGGAGGTTCCGGCTCTCCGGCAGTTTCCGGTTTTGCCTGCGCTGCTTCCCTGGGCGCCGACGAGGTCGCGTCACTCACCTTGTCACCGACATATTCCGTACCGGACTTCGCGAGATAGGCGACACGGCCGAGTACCGTGCCGATTCCGCTCCCGATGTTCTCCACCGTCTTGCCGGGTTCGGAGATTGCGCTCTTTCCGAAATCCACCAGCTTTCCGCCGGAAGCCGAAAGCGCCTCCTTGAAGGCATCACTCTGCTGGACATTCTGCAGGGTCTCGATGGCGGCCAGTTCGCTGACACGGACCGCCAGCATCCGCTCGCCGAGCACTGAAAAATTCCCGAACCGGGATTCGATGACGAAGCGCGCCATGTGACCTTCGATGATCACCGGCTCGACGACTGTGTGATAAGGCCCCTTCAGGAGCGCAGGCGCCGCAACGTCTGCGCCCTGCACCTTCGGCCAGGCCTCATTACCGCCTGCCGCGCCTTGTGCGCGGGCAAGCCCGAAAGGAATCATCGCGAAGGATAGGAGCAATACTGGAATCAGCGGGCGCTTCATGGGGAGTTCCTGTTAAACCGGGTCGATCGATCCCGAACGGGGCAGTCTAGCAAGGATTAATCGCACGATGCGCGACCATCGGCTTTTCAAGGCCCGCGATTGGTGGTTTCATTGCCGCATGGTCACTGCTCCGGCATCTCCCACCATTGGCAAATACCGCATCGAGGGCATCCTCGGCGAAGGCGCGATGGGGCTCGTTTATCGTGGTTACGACGCCGATCTGGCGCGCCATGTCGCCGTCAAGACGATGCGCAAGGACCGGCTCGGGGAAAACGGGCAGGAAATCCTCGCCCGCTTCCGGCGCGAGGCGGAGGCGGGTATCCGGTTGTCGCACAAGCATGTCGTCACTGTTTACGATTTCGGCGAAGACGACGTGCTCGCCTATATGGCGATGGAGTTCATCGACGGCCAGTCGCTGAAGGAACTCAATGCAACGCGCGCACCGTGGCCGCTGCTCGAAGCGCTCGAGCTCGCGAACCAGTTGCTCGAAGCCCTCGATTTCTTTCACGAGCGCGGCGTCGTGCATCGCGACATCAAGCCGGCGAACATCATGATCGACGGGCACGGCACGCTCACCGTCACCGATTTCGGCATCGCCCGCACGCAGTCTTCCGAACTGACGCAGGTCGGCACGATTCTCGGCACACCGTCGTACATGTCACCGGAGCAGATCACCGGCCAGCCGGTCGACGGCCGCAGCGACCTATTCTCGGTCGGCATCGTTCTCTACGAAATGCTCACTGGCCAGAAACCCTTCCGTGGCGAGATGATCACGATTGCGCACAACATCGTCACGCAGCCCCACCCCGATCCGTCGACACTGAAGAGCGGGCTGCCGCCAGTGATCGACGCCCTGTTCCGTCGTGCGCTCGCAAAATCCCCGGACGAACGTTTCAGCAACGGCGCAGCCTTTCGCGAAGCCCTGCAGGAAATGCTCGTCGCCATCCTGGCCGACGAACAGGCCCCTGCCCCCACGGTAGCGCCGGCGACGCCATCCGAAGCACCAGGAGAACCGCCACCACAGGCACCACTGCCGCCCACAGAGACACCCGCCCAAATGCGGAGCGACGCGGGCACCAGCACGAGCAATCGCAAGGCATTCACGCGTTGCCCGAAATGCGCAACCCGATTCGATCCCCCGCGTCCGTGGAACGCTGTCTGCTCAGGCTGTGGCAGCGCACTGTTCGAGGCTGCCGAGGCAAAGCGCACCACCGCGGCCCTCGCAAAAGGCAGCGGCCGGCCGCCGTCAAAGGGCAGCCTGCCGTGGCTCGGTATCGGCCTTGCGATCACCGCGATCGTGCTGCTGGCAATCCTGTTCAAGCTGTTGCGCTGACGACAGAATGAAAACGGCCTCCACCGGGGAGGCCGTCTCGGGAGGAGTGACGGTCGTTCAGGCCGCGCGACAGCAGAAACGATCGAAGGCGGAAGGCTGCGCGATCAGGTTGATCAGCTCGGCCAGGGAGATCGGCGCCTCGCCCTGCACGACATCGTCGATCAGCGCTTCCAGGTGTTCCAGTCGTTCGAGTTGAGCGGGCATTTGGCTATCCGGCATTCTTGTTCATTGCGTATGGTTTCTTCTACGGCCGCAGGCGCCGAAACTTGAGCAGCGCTCGCGTAGAATATGGACATGCATGAGATAGAAGCCTGGCGGCACCCGCACGTATTCGACAGTGGCAACCCCGCAGCCGAACGCGGCGCTCGCCTCGTCCTCTGGATTACGCTGGCGATGATGGTCGGCGAGATCGTCGCCGGTGTCGCTTTCAATTCGATGGCGCTGCTGGCCGACGGCTGGCATATGGGCACACACGCCTTCGCGATCGGCCTCTCGGCTTTCGCCTACGCCATGGCGCGCCGCTTCGCGAACGACGGTCGTTTCGCCTTCGGCACCTGGAAGATCGAGATCCTCGCAAGTTTCACGAGTGCATTGTTCCTGCTCGTCGTCGCGGCAGCCATGGTCTGGGAGTCCATCGACCACTTGCTTGCCCCGCAGCAGATCCGCTTCCACGAAGCGATGCTGGTGGCAGTACTGGGCCTTGCGGTCAATCTCGTCTGCGCCTGGATTCTCGGCGGCGCCCACCATCACCACCACGATCACGGGCATGGCAGCCACGATCACCATCACGGCGAAGACCTCAACCTGAAGTCAGCCTACGTACACGTGCTGGCCGATGCCGCCACCTCGCTTCTCGCCATCGCGGCACTGGCCGGTGGTGCGTGGTTCGGCTGGACCTGGCTGGACCCGGTGATGGGTATCGTCGGCGCGATACTCGTCGCCGTCTGGGCCTGGGGACTGGCACGCGATGCCGGTCGCGTGCTGCTGGATTGCGAGATGGATCACCCCGTCGTCGCGGAGGTGCGCGAGGTGATCGAAGCGCACCCGGAATGGGTCATCACGACGCGCATCGCTGATCTGCACGTGTGGCGCGTCGGCAAGGGACGTTTTGCGGTGATTCTGGGGCTGGTGACGCACGACCCCGAGCTCGCCGCAGAGGATGTGCGGCGTGAACTCGCCCGGCACGAGGAACTCGTGCACATCTCGGTGGAAATCAACTACTGCAGCTGCGACGCACCGGCGCAGCCGGCAACACCGGTCTGACGCAGGTCTAGCGGGGACGCCGAGCCGCCATCGGGGCGCGGCCCTCGATATGGCGGAAGGTGATGCGGCCCTTCGACAGGTCGTAGGGCGACAACTCCATCGTCACCTTGTCGCCGGCCAGGATCCGGATGTGGTGCTTGCGCATCTTGCCGGCGGTATAAGCCACCAGTTGATGGCCGTTCTCGAGCAGTACGCGGAAGCGGGAATCCGGCAGGACTTCCTCGACGACGCCGTTCATTTCAATCAATTCTTCCTTGGCCATGACTGGCTCTCCTGGGCAATAAAACACGACATACCCCGCGCGAACGCGGGCCGGGATGGTCAAGGAGGCTGGAGATGCAGGGAGAAGGGGGTGCGCGGGGCACGCCGCCGAACCGGACAGCAACGACACTGCTTGAAGACCGCAGGGGGCGAACTATGCGCTTTTATTGCGCCGGACGCAAACGGCAGCGGGATTCCAGGATGCAGCAGGCCGATTCAACGTGGGCGCCAATCCCATGGCGGAGTCGGGTTTTTCGCGGCCCAGAGTCCGATTCGGCGCACCTTGGCTTCGAATTCGGCATGCTCATACTGACCGAAAGCCTGAGCCGGCTGGCCGAGCGAGCGCCGGTCATGCCAGGCCATGCCACGCGTGATCTGGGCGTGGCCGAGATCGAGCGTCTTCGGACAATCCTCGCTGCGGCACGGAATCTCCTGTGGCGTCACCCAGACCGTCGCCCGTAGCAAGCCGGGGGCCTCGCCGACCGTCTCCAGCCGCACCGCTCGCTGGGCAGCCAGCGCATTCAGGCTGGCGCGCGCCGCGTCACCATGCGCCTGCAGCCGGTCCGGCGCATCGACCCAGGCCAGACGCACCAGCGCAGGCCCTCGCGGGGGGAGGACCACCCGCAGCGTATCGCCATCGATGACTTCGCTGACATGGCCGGAAAGGGTTTCCGCCCCGGCGGTCGCCATGCCGAACAGCACCAGCAGGGC
>DAORCC010000175.1:0-4984 GCA_035345235.1 Azospira sp. | reverse complement strand
TGAGGTCATGCATGGCGGCCATGGTGACCACGGCGAAGGCTTCGTTGATCTCGAAGAGGTCGACCTGGTCGAGACTCCAGCCGGCCTTGGCCAGCACCTTCTGGATCGAGCCGACCGGCGCCGTCGGGAACAGGGCCGGCGTGTGCGCATGCGTGGTGTGGCCGACGATGCGGGCGACCGGCTTGAGGCCCAGCTTCTCGGCCTGCGAGGCGCGCATCAGGACCATGGCCGCAGCGCCGTCGGAGATCGACGAGGAGTTTGCTGCGGTGACCGTGCCGTCCTTCTTGAAGGCCGGCTTCAGCGTCGGGATCTTGTCGACATTCACGGCGAAGGGGCCTTCGTCCTGGGTGACGACAACGTCGCCCTTCTTGCCGGCAACAGTGACCGGCGCCACTTCCCAGTCGAAGCTGCCATCGCCGCAGGCCTGCTTGGCGCGCGTCGTCGAGCGGATCGAGAATTCGTCCTGCGCTTCGCGCGTGAAGCCGTAGCTGCCGGCGCAATCCTCGGCGAAAGTGCCCATCAGGCGACCGCGCGTTTCCTTGCCGTAGGCGTCTTCCAGGCCGTCGAGAAACATGTGGTCCATGAGCTGGCCGTGGCCGAGGCGATAGCCGCCGCGCGCCTTCGGCAGCAGGTACGGTGCATTGGTCATCGACTCCATGCCGCCGACGACGGCAACGCCATACGAACCCGCGGCGATGCCGTCGTGGCCGAGCATGGTCGCCTTCATCGCCGAGCCGCAGACCTTGTGGATCGTCGCGCAACCGGCCGACAGAGGCAGCCCGGCCTGCAGGGCGGCCTGACGCGCCGGCGCCTGACCCTGGCCGGCCTGCAGCACGCAGCCCATCAGCACTTCGTCGATCAGGTTGGCATCGACGCCAGCACGTTCGACGGCCGCCTTGATGGCGATGGCGCCGAGGTTGGCGGCGGTCATGCCGGCAAAGGCGCCCTGAAATGCGCCCATCGGGGTGCGGGCGGCGGAAACGATGACGATCGGATCGGACATGAGAATCTCCTCAGATGAAAATCAGGAACGCGGTGCGGCAAGTACGCCGACCGCCTGCGAATAGCGGGGAATGACCTTGTCGGGCTGGCTGACGGTGAAGCCGAGGTCGTGCATCAGGCCATCCTTGAGGCCGTAGACCCAGGCGTGCACCGTCAGCTTCTGGCCACGCGACCAGGCATCCTGGACAACCATGGTCTGGCAGACGTTGAGCGCCTGCTCGAGCGTGTTGAGTTCGCACAGGCGGTCGTGACGATCCTCGTCGGGCAGCGCTTCGATCGCCGCCTGGTGTTTGGTCTGAACATCCTGCACATGACGCAGCCAGATATCGACGAGGCCGACACGCGCCTTGTCGAGCGCCGCCTTGACACCGCCGCAGCCGTAATGGCCGACGACCATGATGTGCTGCACCTTGAGCGCCTCGACGGCGAACTGGATCACCGACAGGCAGTTGAGGTCAGTATGCACAACCTGATTGGCGACGTTGCGATGCACGAAGACTTCGCCCGGCAGCAGGCCGACGATCTGGTTGGCCGGCACGCGCGAATCGGAGCAGCCGATCCACAGGAAGGCCGGCGTCTGAATCTGTGCCAGTTTGTCGAAGTAGCCGGGATCCACTTCCTGCATCTGTTTGGCCCAGGCGCGATTGAAGTCGAACAGGTGGCTGAGGTTCTCGTTGCGCACCTCATCTTCGGACCAGTTTTCCAGGTCGAGCGAAAGGAAGATCGTGCCTTCGATCGGCGTGTTGTAGTAGGCGGGCGCCTCTTTGAAGCCGAGCTCGCGATAGAGCTTCACCGCCATGCGCATCGCCGGCATGGTGTCGAGCAGGATGCGCTTGTAACCCAGTTCCTTCGCCGCGCGAATGCCTGCCAGGGCCAGTGCGTGACCGGCGCCGTGGCCGCGCGCCTCGGGTTCGACATAGAGCCGTTTCATTTCGCAGACACCCTCCGAGAACGGACGGATGCCGACACAGCCGACCGGCTTGCCGTCGAGCTCGGCGCACCACAGGCGCCCCTGCGGTGGCGCGTAGCAACCCGGCAGGGACGCCATTTCCTCGGCGAAGCCCTGGAAACTGAGGTCGACGCCCAGCCATCCGGCGTAGTTTCGGAAGAACTGGCGCACGCTGTCGAGTGCGGGATCGGCGGTGTCGGTGATGATGCGTAGATTAAGGGTCATATTGGCAAGCGCGGAAAACTGCTTTCATCGCAGAGACGCAGAGAGAAAAACGGTATTTCTCTGCGTGCTCTGCGCCTCTGCGATCTTTGCGTTTAATGAGGTCATGCAGTTTCGTTGAACAATTCCCGGCCGATCAGCATGCGACGGATCTCCGAGGTGCCGGCGCCGATCTCGTAAAGCTTGGCGTCACGCCACAGGCGGCCGGTCGGGTATTCGTTGGTGTAGCCGACACCGCCCAGCGTCTGGATCGCCTCGCCGGCCATCCAGGTCGCTTTCTCGGCCGAGTAGAGGATGGCGCCGGCGGCATCCTTGCGCAGCGTGCGCGCGTGATCGGCGCGGTCGCAGGCCTGACCGACGGCATAGACATAAGCCTTGGTCGCCTGCCAGGTCGAATACATGTCGGCCACCTTGCCCTGCATCAGCTGGAACTCGCCGATGGCCTGGCCGAACTGCTTGCGGTCATGCAGGTAAGGCACGACGACATCCATGCACGCGGCCATGATGCCGAGCGGGCCGCCGGAGAGCACGGCGCGCTCGTAGTCGAGACCGCTCATCAGCACCTTGGTGCCGTTGCCAACGCCGCCGAGCACGTTTTCTTCCGGCACTTCGCAGTCGTCGAAGAACAGCGGATAGGTGTTCGAGCCGCGCATGCCGAGCTTGTCGAGGTGCGAGCCGTGGGTGAATCCCTTGAAACCTTTTTCGACGATGAAGGCGGTCATGCCCTTGGCGCCGGCATTGACGTCGGTCTTGGCGTAGACGACCAGCGTGTCGGCATCGCCGCCGTTGGTGATCCACATCTTGGAGCCGTTGAGCACATAGCGGTCACCCTTCTTCTCGGCCTTGAGCTTCATCGAGACGACGTCGGAGCCGGCATTCGGCTCGGACATGGCGAGCGCGCCAACGTGCTCGCCGGAGATCAGCTTGGGCAGATATTTGGCGCGCTGCGCATCGTTGCCGGCGCGACGGATCTGGTTCACGCACAGATTGGAGTGGGCGCCATACGAGAGGCCGACCGAGGCCGAGGCACGCGAAATCTCTTCCATGGCGATGATGTGGGCGAGGTAGCCCATGTTGCTGCCGCCATATTCCTCCGGCGCCGTCATGCCCAGCAGGCCCATGTCGCCGAACTTCTTCCACAGGTCAGCCGGGAAAAGATTGTCGCGATCGACCGCTTCGGCACGTGGTGCGATCTCTTCGGCGGCGAAACGGCGCACCGCCTCGCGCAGCATGTTGATGTCTTCGCCCAGGGCAAAATCGAGGCTCGGGATTTCCATGTGTCTCACTCCTTACTTGGTTTCGTTGGTTTTCTCTTTTTTGCCGTGCAGCGCCATGATGGTCTGCTGCATCAGCGCACACAAGGTCTTCTTCCCGTCCTTGACGGCGAAGACCTCCGCTTTCGTGACGATCAGCGTGCGGCCATAGCGCACGACCGATCCCTCGGCGATCAGCAGCTGCCCATCGGCCGGCGCCAGCAGGTTCAGCTTGTATTCCACCGTCAGCACGCCGGTGTCGGCCGAGGTCAGCGTATTGGCGGCATAGCCGGCCGCCGAGTCGGCGATCATGCCGACCACGCCGCCGTGAATGAAGCCGTGCTGCTGCGTAATCTCAGGTTTGAACGGCAGGTGGATCTCGGTGTAGCCGGCCTCGATCACCGGCATCGTCGCGCCGATCAGCGTCATCGCCGGTTGGTTGAGGAAGCTCGCATGGACGCGGGCGGCAAAATCGGGATCGTTGGGCTTGTGCATGTTCGTCATCCTTACGTTTACGTTAACGTCAACCAACCGACGTGGTTTTTGGCGAGGAAGCGCCAGCGGCCTCCTCCTGCGCCAGCAGTTCGCGGCAGACCTGTTCGAAACCGGTGATCTCGTCGAGCACCGCGGCGATGTCCTCGCGCTGGCGCTCGTAGGCCGCACGGCGCTCGGCCAGCACGTCGAGGAACTTGAGCAGCTGCGAGCTCTCGTCACGGGCCGTGTCGTACATCTCGATCATTTCCTTGATTCGCGCCAGCGAGAGACCGAGGCGCTTGCCACGCAGCGCCAGCTTGAGACGCGTGCGGTCGCGGCGGGAGAAGACGCGCGTCTGCCCTTCGCGGCGTGGGAACAGCAGCCCCTGATCCTCCCAGAAACGGATCGTGCGCGGGGTGATGTCGAACTCGCGGGCAAGATCGGAGATCGAAAAGGTCACGTTGTCGTCAGCGGTTGGGGCCATTGGCGGCTTGCTTTCCATACGGCAGCGAATGTTATAGTTGCCTAAGTTAAATCAGATCGGCGAACTTTTCAATACCCTACCGTATGTTGCTCGATTTTCCCTTTTCCGCCCCGCCGGCCTCCGGCGAAACCCGCGAGGTCGCGCCCGGCATGCACTGGCTGCGCATGCCCCTTCCATTTGCGCTGGACCACATCAACCTGTGGCTGCTGGAAGACGAGCGGGACGGCCAGCCGGCCTGGACCATCGTCGACACCGGCTACGGCCTCGACAACGTGCGCGCCCTCTGGGATCAGATCCTCGCCCGGCTCGATGCCCCGGTGACGCGCATCATCGTCACCCACTTCCACCCCGACCATGTCGGCCTGGCGCAGTGGCTGGCAGAAAAGTTCGACGCGCCGATCTGGATGACCGCTGGCGAATACCTGACCGCACACGCCGTCTTCCACGAGATGGCCGGACATGGCACACAGCCGATGCTGCGCCAGTTCACCCACCACGGGCTCGATGCCGAGCGGCTCGGTGCGCTGGAGCGCCGCGCCAACAGTTACGCCCGCGGCGTGCCGGCCCTGCCGCACACCTACACGCGCATGTTCGACGGCG
>DAORCC010000174.1:0-5005 GCA_035345235.1 Azospira sp. | reverse complement strand
CATGTCCTTCTTCGGGCCGCCGACGCCCAGTTGCACGCCGTAGATCAGGCCGTAGAGCACGTGCGCGGCATCGAGTTCGCCGTTCACCAGCTTGTCACGCACGCTGGCCCAGCTGGCTTCCTTGGTCGGCACGATCTTGATGCCGTACTTCTTGTCGAAGCCCTTGGCCGCGGCCATGACCACGGAAGCGCAATCGGTCAGCGGAATGAAGCCGATCTTCACCTCCGCCTTTTCGGGCGCGTCGGAGCCCTGCGCCCAGGCCGCGGCCTGCAGGCCCGGCAGCATCCCGAGCAGGGATGCACCGGCAGTTGCCTTGACGAAATCCCGGCGGCTGAAGCGTTCGTTTTTCTTATCCATGGTGTTTTCCTTTCTGTTGGAAATCGGGGTGCGACAAATCACTTATCGCAACCGCCGTGCCAGCACTGGAAAAACACGCTTATCCATTAAATTTCATGGGCTTGTCGCATTGAATCACGGCATGATTCATATGCAGACTGCACTATTGCAGTGCAACAATGCGGTGCGTGCGCACGAACTTGGCGTTGAAGTGCGGCAGGGCCGCGGAAGAATCAGGCGGCGATCGATTCGTGGCGCAATACACGCGCCAAAATTTCACGACCGAGCAGGCGCTCGGCATCCTCGAAGAGATCGCGCTCTTCGAAACGGACATGGGCCGTCAGCAGGTCGGCGAAACGGAGAAGCACTTCGCCATCGGGAATCTCGAGTTCGCGCACGAGGCGCTGCATGGCACGATGTTCGATCAGGGTGCGCGCAACGACGGCGCTGGCGCCCACTGCCTCCAGACGCGGCAGGAGGTAGATTTCCTCTTCGCGGAAATGCGGCAGCAATTCCGCGTCAAAGGCTTCACGGGCATGCGTGCAGGCCTCGACGATCGCCTGATCGTCGCCGCTTTGCGCCGCACGGCGCCAGTGCACGGCAAGGCGCAAGGCGGTGTGGTGCTCGCGGGAAAGATTCTGCAATTCAGGGCAGCGTTTCATGGCACTCAGTGTTGCCCCCGCCGGAATATTAGTCTTTGATGATCATCAAAAAGACCCGGCCAGTCCGAGCGCGTAGCCGGCCATGGCCTGCACGATCGGCTCAGCCTCACCCACCGGCGGGCTGAGCACGAAGCGCACGTCGGGATGTGCGTTGCGCAATTCATCCATCAACAGCGGCACATCGTTCTTGAGATGCCCACCCTGCGCGATGAACATCGGGACGATGCTGATTGCGGTGTAGCCCTCGGCAACGAGCGATCGCGCGCAATCGCCAAGATTCGGCGACATGAACTCGAGGAAGGCAAGCTCGACGCGCATGGCGGGTGCCTGCTGCATCACCGCAGCGCGTACGCGGCGCATCGGGTTGGCCCATTCAGGGTCGCGGGCGCCGTGGGCGAAAAGGATCAGGGCTGTTTTTTCCATGCCGGCAGTTTAGCGCAGCAGGAACATCAGCAGCACGAGATTGATTGCCAGGGAGACACCAGCGACGATTTTCCAGAGCAGGAGCGGGTTGCGCTCGGCCAGTGGCTTGCGCACCGGCGCGGCGACCGGGCGTGCCGCGCCCCGTTCCAGCGCCAGAAGGAATTCCTCGGCGGTTTCGAAGCGCTGCTTCGGATCCTTCGCGACGGCCTTGAGCAGCAGGTTCTCGACCCAGGCAGGGACCTCCGGGCGCCAGCGCGTCGGCGGCACCGGTTCGCCAAACTTCGGATGCTGGAAGGGTTCGATCTCGCCATAAGGGTATTTGCGCGTCAGCAGGTGGTAGAGCGTGACGCCGGCGGCGTAGAGGTCATGCCCCACCCCGGCGGCGACGCCATCGAACAGCTCGGGCGCCATGAAGCTGGGCGTGCCCGGGTTGCCCTCGTTCTTTGCACTCTCGCCGGAACTGATGGCAACACCCAGATCAAGGACGCGCAGACGACCATCGTGCCCCAGATGCACGTTGGCCGGCTTGATGTCGCGGTGTGCGATATCGAGCCGGTGCAGCGCCGCAATGCCCTTGAGCAGGCGCACGCCATGCTGCACCACCTCCGCCACCGTGAAGTGGTGGTCCGCGTCCAGCATTTGCTGCAGCGTGGCGCCTTCGTGCCAGGTCATCAGGAAATAGAGGCAGCTGCGCTCCTCCGCCGGCACGATCTGCGGGAAGAAGGGCGAGACGACCCGGCGGGCGCGCCACTCCTCGGTGACAAAGGAAGCGATCTCGTCGTTGTCGCCGGCGCATTCCGGCTGCAGCGTCTTCAGCACCAGCGGGCGTCCGCTCTTCGCATCGCGTACGCGGTAGAGCAACGTCAGGCGCGAATCGTGCAGCACCTCCTCGACCCTCAGGCCATCGAGCTCCTGCCCCGGCTTCAAGCGTGGCGGAAGCGGCAGGCGCGTTACCGTCTCGAGGCTGTCGCGCAGCTTCTCCGGCGGCAGCTTGGCGATGTCGACGATCACCGCCGATGCATTGTCCTGGCCGCCCTGGGCGAGCGCGAGGCTGGTCAGCGCGGCACTCGCGGCCTGCGCCTCCGGATTGTCGAGCAGCACCTGTGCCATCGTCGCTTCCGCCAGCACGCCCCAGACGCCGTCGGAGAGCAGCACGAAACGATCGCCTTCCTGCAGCTCGCCCTCGGCGTAATCGAGCAGCAGGTGGGCATCGAGCCCGACGGCGCGCGAGAGCACGTTCTTCAGTTCCGGATGGTCCCAGAGGTGGTCGGTCGTCAGGCGCTGCAGCGCGCCATCACGCAACAGGTAGATGCGCGAATCGCCGATGTGCGCCGAGTACCAGCGCCGCCCGCGCAGCACGACGGCGGACAGTGTCGTCGCCATGCCGGCCAGTTCGGGATCGCGCGCCGACTGCGAAAGCAGCCAGCGGTTGAGCGCCGTGACCACCTTGTCGATGGCGCGATGCACGCTCCAGGTGTCGGGCGTCGCGTAGTAGTCGCAGAGCAGGCCGCGTACCGTGTATTCGGAGGCCTCGCGCCCGCCCTTGTGGCCGCCGAGGCCGTCACCGAGCGCGGCGACGAGTCCTTTGTTCTCCAGCTCCGGCCCTTCGGGCGTGACCACCCCGCAGAAATCCTCGTTCCGCTCGCGCGGACCGGTGAGGGAGGAATGACCGACATCAACTGAGAGGGGCATGTGATAACCACTTTCAACGCAGAGGGCGCAGAGATTCAGAGAGCGCAGCGCCGAGACGAAGACAGGGCACCGACTTTAACCCGTTTCGCCGCATTTCTCTGCAATCTCCGCGACCTCTGCGCCTCTGCGCCTCTGCGATCTCTGCGTCTGAAGCGTTTCAGATCTTCGCCGCCGTCAGGTGCGACGCGCCCCAGGTCGTACGCCAGCGGGTCTTCACGCCGGTGAGGCCGATCAGCGCCAGCACCGCGAGCGCAGCGAAGATCAGGAAGCCGGCCTGATAGCTGCCGGTGAGCTGCTTCGAATACCCCAGCGACGAGGCCAGGTAGAAGCCACCGACACCGCCGGCCATGCCGACCAGGCCGGTCATGACACCGATCTCCTTCTTGAAGCGCTGCGGCACCAGCTGGAACACGGCGCCGTTGCCCATGCCCAGCGCCAGCATCGCGCAGATGAAGGCAGCCAGCGCCATCCAGGCTTCCGGCAGGCCGAAGCTGACGATGGCGAGGAAGATCGCGGCGAAGACGTACATCACTGACAGCGACTTGACGCCGCCGATGCGGTCGGCCACGTTGCCGCCGATGGGGCGCACCAGCGATCCGGCGAAGACGCAGCCGGCGGTGAAGAAGCCGGCCATCTTCGGATCGAGGCCGTACTGCGTGTTGAAGTAGATGACCAGCGACGAGGCCAGCCCGACGAAGCCGCCAAAGGTGACCGAGTAGAAGAACATGAACCACCAGGCGTCCTTGTCCTTGAGCACCTTCAGGTATTCGGCGAGTGACTTCGGCGGCGGCGCATCCGGGGCATCCTTCGCCATCACCAGAAAGACGATGAAGACGATCGAGAGCGGAATCAGCGCGATGCCGAAGACGTTCGTCCAGCCATAGGCGGCGGCGAGGCCGGGGGCGAGCAGCGCGGCGAAGGCGGTGCCCGAGTTGCCGGCACCGGCGATGCCCATCGCCGTACCCTGATGCTCCGGCGGATACCAGCGCGATGCGAGCGGGAGCGCGGCGGCGAACGAGGCACCGGCGACGCCGAGGAAGCCACCGAGGATGAGCACTTCGGAATACGAATGCACGCCCGCGAGCCACGCATAGGTGAGCGCGATGAGCACGATCACCTGGCCGATGATCGCCGCCTTCTTCGGCGACAGCCGATCGACGAGGATGCCCATGACGATGCGCAAGAGCGCGCCGGCCAGCACCGGCACCGCCACCATCAGGCCCTTCTCGGCGTGCGTGAGGCCGAGATCCTTGGCAATGCCCACGCCCAGCGGCCCGAGCATGACCCAGACCATGAAGGCGAGGTCGAAATAAAGGAAGGCGGCCAGCAACGTTGGCGTGTGGCCGGCCTGCAGGAAGGACTTCTTGTCCATGGTGGTGCTCCGGTAGGTGATTGCGATGGTGCATTTGTCGCAATCACCGTGCCAGAAGCTTATCCACATGAATATTTTGATATTTCCAAGATGCCCCTCTAAATCGACGCACCAATTTCGCGCGCGATGAGCAATTACGGTGCGTCAAACCAAGCACAAACGACAGGCCGGAAAATGCCGAAAAACCCGTTGCGCAGCCGAGTAACTCCTCATCATTCCTTAGGGGGTCACAGTTCAATGACTGGCCGCCGCGAGAGTATGATTAGACTCAGGAAAAGCTTGCTGCTTACCCGTTTTCAACCGGCACTCGATCAAGTGTTCAACTGCCTGACAGGCACGGATTGTCATCGATGAAATTTGCTGAATTGGTCGATATCCAGGAACTGAAAATTCTCTGTGAGAATTTCACCGAGGCGACTGGCGCCGTCACCGCGATCCTCGAACTCGACGGCGAGATCCTCGTGGCCACCGGCTGGCAGGACATCTGTACCAAGTTCCATCGCTGCAACCCCGAGACGGC
>DAORCC010000173.1:2174-5061 GCA_035345235.1 Azospira sp. | reverse complement strand
GGTTCTGCTCGCGCAGGGCCTTCACCGCTTCGGTGGCGTTGGCGAACTGCGGGCCAACGCCCAGCACGTGCGTCTTCCAGCCCTTCTCGACCATCGGCCAGTTGGCGTCGTAGCGGTCCATCGTGATGTTCTGGCGGCCGCCGCCGGAGGCGATGCGGGCATCGAAACCGTCCGTGCTCACTTCGGCGAGGAAGGTCTCGAACGGCACCATGTATTCCAGCGCACTGGTTTCCGGCACATCGCGGCCGTCGAGCAGCGCGTGGATGCGCACCTGCTTCAGCCCTTCGGCCCTGGCCTGCACGACCATCGCCTTCAGGTGGTCGATGTGGCTGTGCACATTGCCATCCGAGAAGAGGCCGATGAAATGCAGCGTACTGTTCCGCGCACCGGCGACGATCTGCTGCCAGGCCTCGCCGCGCCAGATGTCACCCGAGGCGATGGCATTGGCGACCAGCGCCGCGCCCTGCGCATAGACCTGCCCGGCGCCGATGGCGTTGTGGCCGACTTCCGAGTTGCCCATGTCGTCGTCCGACGGCATGCCGACGGCCGTGCCGTGGGCGCGCAGGCGGATGTTCGGGCATTCGGTGAAGAGACGGTCGAGTACGGGCTTGCGCGCGGCGGCAATGGCGCTGCCGGCATCGTTCTTCGGCAGGCCGTAGCCATCCATGACGATGGTCACGACGGGGCCGGCAATGCCGGCGAAGGAGGCGGATTTCTGCAGCATGACGGGTTCCTGCGGATGGCGTCGGCGGGCGGCCGGCAAAGACCCAAATTATATCAGCGCGCCGCAGGCACCCCGGGCAGCGGGCCGTAGCCCGGATCGTTGCCGGAAAGCTCGCGCCACAAGCCGCCAAGCGGCACCTTGTTCTGCGCGGTGAAATCGACCCATTCGGTCGGAATACGCGCCTCGGGATGGAAGCGCACACCCCAGATCGGCTCGAAGCGCTCCGTGGAAAGCGAATAGCGCGCGTCGCCATAGACCTCCGGCACCGCCGGCGCACGCGCCACCCAACCGTCGGAGAACCAGGCGAAGCGGCGATAGTCGCGGACGATGCGCTCGCTGGCCCGTTCGGCCGGCGTCAGCGCAGCTTCCGTCACCAGGGGAACCGAGCTGCCGGCCTTCCAGCTGACGGCGCCGCCGGCGCGGATGCGATCCGTATGCAGCACGCTGCCGCTCTCATACACCGAGCGCCAGAGGAAAACGTTGCCGACGGTCGGGAACATCTTCGCCCGCTCGACGAGATGTCCACGCGCGGCGGCGATATCCGCCTGCGCGGCAAGCGCCCGTTCCTGCTGCCAGACGGCGGCACCGGTGTAGGCGAGGATGCCGGCGAGGCCAAGCACGGCGGGCCAGCGCCGGTCGAGGCGGACGCCGAAAACGAGGCCGAGGAGCAGCATCAGCGTGATCAGCGGCCCGATCGTCGTCAGCCAGTGCCAGGCGATGCGCAGGTCGGAGAACGGCCACAGCAGCTGCGTGCCGTAGTTGGTGCAGGCGTCGAGCAGGCCGTGCGTCGCATAGGCGATCGTCGCCGCGCCGAGCACCGGCTTCCAGTCGGCGCGATACCCACGTTTCAGCAGCCACGGCGCTGCGGCCACTGCGCCGCCGATCGGGATGAAGGCGAAAGCGTGCGTGAATTGCCGGTGCACCTCGATGTTGAGCAGCGGATCCTCGCTGCTGCGGATGAAAAACTCGACGTCCGGCAGCATGCCGGCAATGGCACCGATCATCCAGGCACGCCGGCCCAGCTTCGGACTGAAGACGACATGGGCGGCGGAAGCCCCGAGCAGGGCGTGGGTCAGGGGATCCATGGCAGCGCGAGTATTTCGGCTTTGCGGGCACCGGTCAAGATGCAGGCGCAGCTTTATCGGGGCGCCCCCTGGTGCTACATTGATTGACGAATCATTGCCAGCCGCAGCCACGCAATCACGCGCCCACGATGAACGAACAAGCGGTTTTCGACCCCGTTGCCCGCTACGGTGCCCAGCTCGACGCGCTGTTCCGGCGCACGCGCACCTCCTCGCTGCTGGCCCTGCCGCCCATCGCCCTGCTGGCCGGCCTGCATGTCGGCCGTGTGCCGACGGGATCGATACTGATGTGGACGCTGGCAATCCTGGGCGTCTACGCCATCCGCATCGGCATCGCCCACGGCTACCTGACGCGGCCGCGTGACGGCGACCCAAGCCCGCTCTGGCTGGATGTCGAGACGATGGCGACCGCGGCAGCCGGCACCAGCTGGGGAGCGATGATGTTCCTGCTCGACAGCGGACGCCTCGACATGCTGTTCACCGTCAAGCTCGCCTTTCTCGCCGCCGCCTGCGCATTCACGATGAATTCGATGGCCGTGCTGCGCTTCGTCTACTTCGCGTTCGTCTTTCCGGTCTACGTCGTCGTGACGGCCTACGCGCTGATGGAAACGCCCTTCCTCGACGCCAGCGCACGCTACGGGCTGATCGCTGCGGCGAGCCTGTTCCTTGTCCTGCTGCTGGTCATGTCGACCTCGGTCAGCCGTCTGATGAACGAATCACTCGCACAGCGCATGGCTTTCGTCGATCTCGCCGCACAGCTGGAATCCTCGCTCACTGCCGAGCGAGAGGCGCGTGAGCAGCTCGAGCAGCAGGCGCTGCAGCTTGAGGCGACCCATCTGCGCCAGCATGCCTACGCAACGCATGATCCGCTGACCCGCGTGTTCAACCGCTACCGCATCAGCGAGTCGCTGGTGCGCGAACTGCACCTGCTGCGCCGCTATCAGATACCGGTCAGCGTACTCGTCGTCGAACTCGACGGTTACGCCGAGTTCTGCAGCCGGTACGGGCAGGCACGGGGGGATGACCTGCTGATCGCGTTCGCCACCTTCCTTGCCGCCGACTTGCGCGAGATCGACTATGT
>DAORCC010000173.1:0-2074 GCA_035345235.1 Azospira sp. | reverse complement strand
CCGACGCGCAGCAGCAGGGACAGATGCAGCAGCGCGAGCGACAGATGGAAGCTGGCGTGATACGGCAGCTTCACCCGCAGGATCGCCGGGAAGATGATCGGTGCATGCCCGAAGACCATGGCCAGCACGAAGCCGACGAAGACCGCGTGCAACGCGGCATCCATGAGGAGTGGCATGGCCGGCTGCAGGGCCAGCAGCAGGCCGCCGGTCAACAGCCAGACGTAGCCGGAAAGCAGGCAGCGGGCGATGAAGCCGGTCAGCCCCGGCTGCCGCGCAGTACGCCGCGCAACATCCTGGCGTAGCAGCCAGAGCGCCATCAGCGCCAGCGAGAAGCCGAAGAGACGCAGGCCCGGAACGGCGTCGTCCCGCCCGGTCAGCGCCAATGCATACAACAGTAGCGCGACGATGCCGACGAAGACCTTTCTCGCTACCGGCGACGGCGGCAGGAAGCGCGACAGTTCCAGCCGTTCGCCGGCGATGGTCAGGACCAGGAAGGACATCCAGCCGGCGACAGCCAGCCCGGTCGCGCCGCACCCCCAGGCCACCCCGGCAACGGCTGACAGCGCCGCAGCGAGCGAGAGCAGGCGCGTGTGCAGCGCCGGTTGGCGGCGGGCGGCGAACAGGGTAACGGCGGTGAGCAGGACAGCACCGCCGGTGGTCAGCGCCAGCGCGGCCAGTGCCGGAAATCCGGCAATCAGCGCGACGCCGCCCAGGCCACAGGCCGCTGGTGCGGCAAAACCCCAGCGCTGGCCGAGGGCCACGGCACGCTCGAGCCCAATGACGGTACCGAAGAAAGCGGCCACCATCAGCGGCCCGTGCACCGCCGCGAGCGCAGGGTGCGGCAACGGCACGGCCCAACCGAGGCGCAGCAGGCCGGCGCCGACGCCAGCGAGCATCGAGAGCAGGCCGAGCGCCAGCAGCGGAATTCGCCAGACGACGGGCAAGCCCGTCGCTTGCGGTTCAGTCGCCATCCCAGCCGAAGTGCTTGCGGGCCTTCTCGCTCATCCGTTCCGGCCCCCAGGGCGGTGACCAGACGATGTGAAGGTCGACGGCAAAGCCGTCGGGCAGAACGGCAGCTGCCGCCTGACGGGCCTCATCCTCGATCATCTCGCCCATCGGGCAGGTCGGCGAGGTCATCGTCAGGTCGATCTCGACCGACTGTGCATGCAACTCGATGCGATAGACCAGGCCCAGCTCGACGATGTTGATGCCGGCCTCGGGATCCACGACGCCACGCAGGGCATCGCGGACGCGTTCGATCAGGGCTGCCGCCTTTTCGTTTTCCATCGCCACAGGAATTTCAGGGGGAGTCAGCCGTTCTGCCAGGCCAAGCGGACGCACTCGGAGCGCTTGTCGACGCGAACGCCGTACTGGGCCACGGCAAGGTCGCAGAGGGAAACGCCCTCGGCATCGATGCGCGTCACCTCGGACAGGTCGAGCGCATAGAGGCCGACACGGGTCAGGGCATGCATGAAATCGTTCTTCGTCGCACTCGTCAGCGCGCCGACGATGCGCATCACCTTGCCGCCTTCGAGGTCATGAATCGTCAGGATCGAGGCCTTGCCGCGCGCGATGGCGTCGCTGATCGCTTCTTCGACCAGATGCTGGCTCATCGGGCCCGCCTGGAAGCGGGCGCCGTAGAGGCCATTGCCGACGCGGCTGGTAATGGCCGCGGTGACATCGATCACCGACGAGTTGTACACACGGAATTCGCAACCGACCGTTTCACCGACGCTCAACATCAGGTTGCAGCGGAACATGAGGCCACCCAGCGACAGGTTCTCGAGTCCTGCATTCGCCTGCTCGCCGAGATGGCCGATCTTCATCGGCAACAGCGTATCGAAGCGCACACGCGGATGGCGGCGCTGTTCGAGAACGGACTGCGGCGTATCAAGTAGCATCGGCTTGGCGGCGTTGTCGGGATTGCGGTGAGAAAGGATCGGAAAGATCGCAAAACTGCGGCAATATTACCAAACGATGCTGAACACAAGCCCAATTCTTCACGCCGCCCGACTGGCCTGCGCCTGCGTCCTGATGACTGCCAGCCTGGCGGCCGCAGCCACGGCGGCGGTGC
>DAORCC010000172.1:0-5195 GCA_035345235.1 Azospira sp. | reverse complement strand
CGTTGCAGACGTCGGCGCGCAGCATGTTCTCGCCGAAGAACTGGTGGAACATCTGACCCACCGGGCTCTTCAGGAAGGCCACGCCACCGGAGTGGCCGGGGCAGTGCCAGGAATACGAACCATCCGCCGCGTAATGCGTCAGCGCACGGAAGAAGGGCGGCGGCAGCGAATCGAGGTAGGCCTTCGCCTCGCGCACCACATTGCGGGCGATGAATTCCGGCGTGTCCTCGTACATGTGGATGAAGCCGTGCAGCTCGCGCAGGATGTCGTTCGGGATGTGGCGCGAAGTGCGCGTCTCGCCGTGCAGGAAAATCGGGATCTCGGCGTTCTTGTAGCGGATTTCCTGAACGAAGGCACGCAGCTCGGCGATCGTTTCCTCTTCCTCGTTGGCCAACTCCTCGTCGTCGATCGACAGGATGAATACCGAAGCGCGCGACTGCTGCTGCGCAAACGAGGTCAGGTCACCGTAGCTGGTCACCCCCAGCACTTCCATACCTTCCTTCTCGATCGCTTCCGCAAGCGCGCGGATGCCGAGGCCAGAGGCGTTTTCCGAGCGGAAGTCCTCGTCGATGATGATGACCGGGAAGTGGAAGCGCATGGCTGTTCCTCAAAAGACGGCGACCCGCCGTAGCGGGTCACAGGATAAGACAAAAAGGTTACGCGAAGGCGTCAGCGAATTTGGCAGAATCGCGGGAGCCGTCAGATCTTCGGCAGCGTGACGCCGACCTGACCCTGGTACTTGCCGCCGCGGTCCTTGTACGAGGTCTCACAGACTTCGTCGGACTCGAAGAACAGCACCTGCGCACAGCCCTCGCCGGCGTAGATCTTGGCCGGCAGCGGCGTCGTGTTCGAGAACTCCAGCGTCACGTAGCCTTCCCACTCCGGCTCGAACGGCGTCACATTCACGATGATGCCGCAGCGGGCATAGGTGCTCTTGCCGAGGCACACCGTCAGCACCGAACGCGGGATGCGGAAGTATTCCATCGTGCGGGCCAGCGCGAAGGAGTTCGGCGGGATCACGCAGTAGCCCTTGCCCGAGACCTCGACGAAGGAATTCGGATCGAAGTTCTTCGGATCGACGATGGTCGAGTTGATGTTGGTGAACACGCGGAATTCGTCGGCGCAGCGGATGTCGTAGCCGTAGCTCGAGGTGCCGTAGGAGACGATCTTCTGGCCATTGACCTCGCGCACCAGCTCCGGCGCGAAGGGCTCGATCATCTTGTGTTCTTCCGCCATGCGGCGGATCCACTTGTCGGACTTGATGGACATGGGGCGGACTTCCGTGTGCCAATGAAATAAAGGCGCAATTTTAACGGCAGAAGCCCCCCGTCGGGGAGATTTTTACAGCTTAAAAATCAGCAGCTTACACAGCCGATTCGGGCTCCCGGACGGAGCAGGGAGCCCCTGTGGCAACGATCAGGTGTTCTGCACCACGATGCTCGGGAACTTGGACGACATGTCCTTGGCCGTCTCGCCCACCTTCACCGCCACGCGGCGGGCGATGGCGCGGTAGATGTCGGCGGCCTTGGAATCCGGCGCGCCAACCACCGTCGGCTTGCCCGAATCGGCCATCTCGCGGATGCCCAGCTCCAGCGGCAGCGCACCGAGGAAATCGACGTTGTAGTCCTTGCACATCGTCTCGCCGCCGCCGGTACCGAAGATGTGTTCGGCGTGGCCGCAGTTCGAGCACACATGAATGCTCATGTTCTCGACGATGCCGAGGATGGGCACGCCCACCTTCTCGAACATCTTCAGGCCCTTGCGCGCGTCGATCAGCGCGATGTCCTGCGGCGTCGTCACCACCACCGCGCCCGTCACCGGCACCTTCTGCGCCAGCGTCAGCTGCGTGTCGCCGGTACCCGGCGGCATGTCGACCACCAGGTAGTCGAGGTCCTTCCAGTTCGTCTCGTTGAGCATCTGCTCAAGGGCCTGCGTCACCATCGGGCCGCGCCAGACCATCGGCGTCTCGACGTCGATCAGGAAACCGATCGACATCGCCTGCACGCCGTAGGCTTCCAGCGGCTCCATCGACTTGCCGTCGGCCGACACCGGCTGCTGACCCGCGAGGCCCAGCATCTGCGGCTGCGAGGGGCCGTAGATGTCGGCGTCCAGCATGCCGACCTTGGCGCCTTCCTGTGCCAGTGCCAGCGCCAGGTTAACCGCCGTCGTGCTCTTGCCCACGCCGCCCTTGCCCGAGGCCACGGCGATGATGTTCTTCACGCCCGGCAGCGGCTTCAGCCCGCGCTGCACCGCGTGCGAAACGATCTTCACGAAAACGTTGGCGCTGACATTGCCCGCACCCGGAATCGCCTTCAGCGCGCCGATTACCTGCTTGCGCACGCCGTCGATCTGCGAATTGGCCGGATAGCCCAGCTCGATGTCGACGGAAATGTCATCGCCGTCGACCTTGATGTTCTTCGCCGACTTGCCGGCGACGTAGTCCTTCTGCGTATTGGGATCGATAAGGCCCTGCAGGGCGGCCTTGACGGCCTCGACGGTGACAGCCATTGCTTTAGCTCCTGGAAATACCCGAGTAATTTTGTACGGTATAGGTGAATTCTAACTGATTTTGTGGAGTGCCATCACGCGCACAAACGAAAAGGCCGGGGATTCCCGGCCTGCACGCTTCGGTCAATCAATCTCAGTGGTTTTTCATCAGCGTACTGACTGCAATGTCTTCGTCAATGTCCGGCCAATGCACGCCCACGCCCCGGCCGATCAGGCGCCAGTTGGTACGCTGCGCCGCCGAAGCGTCGCGCAGACGGGGGAACCACTCCAGCGGCGCCGAAATTTCCCGACCGTCAGCCAGCACGAAGTGCAGCGCCGCCTCGTCGATCATCACGTCGATCGCGTGCGGGTCCAGCTTAACCGCCAAAGTGCTCATGCCATTTCTCCAGAAAAAGCGCCCGATGCTCGATAACCAAGGCCCGCAGCTTGTTCAACTCGTGGCTTCTGAAACCTTCGGACATCGCCAGACTAACCGGGTTCAACCAGTACTTTGCCACCTTGTCTCCGTGCTCGACGTGGATATGAGGCGGCTCGGCCCCTTCGCCGCTGAAGAAGAAAAAACGGAAACCGAGAACGGTCAGAACGGTTGGCATGCCAAAAGTCTAGCAGATTCAACGAAGTCTTCGACGAGCAAAGAATTGGAATCCAACGCTTTGGTAGAATTGCACCTTTCCCCCCATTCCGGCCCCACCCCATGTCCCGCAAGATCCTCGTCACCTCCGCCCTGCCCTACGCCAACGGCGCGATCCACCTCGGCCATCTCGTCGAGTACATCCAGACCGATATCTGGGTGCGCTTCCAGAAGATGCGCGGCAATGAGTGCTGGTACGTCTGCGCCGACGACACGCACGGCACGCCGATCATGCTGCGCGCCGAGAAGGAAGGGATCACGCCGGAGGCGCTGATCGAGCGCGTGCATGGCGAGCATTCGCGCGACTTCGCCGGTTTCCATGTCGGCTTCGACAACTACTACACCACGCACTCGCCCGAGACCCGCGCCTGCGCCGAAGACATCTACGGCAAGCTGAAGGCGGCCGGGCTGATCGAGGTGCGCACCATCGAGCAGTATTACGACCCGGTGAAGCAGATGTTCCTGCCGGACCGCTTCATCAAGGGCGAGTGCCCGAAGTGCGGCGCCAAGGACCAGTACGGCGACAACTGCGAATCCTGCGGTGCGGCCTACACGCCGAACGACCTGAAAGATCCGTACTCGGCCGTGTCCGGCGCCAAGCCCGAGCTGCGCAATTCGGACCACTATTTCTTCAAGCTCTCCGACCCGAAGTGCCAGGCTTTCCTGCGCCGCTGGACGCGCGAGCCAGGCCGCCTGCAATCCGAAGCCTCGAACAAGATGCAGGAATGGCTGGGCGCCGAGGGCGAGAACAAGCTGACGGACTGGGACATCTCGCGTGATGCGCCCTACTTCGGCTTCGAGATCCCGGACGCGCCGGGCAAGTACTTCTACGTCTGGCTGGACGCACCGATCGGCTACATGGGTTCGTTCAGGAACTTCTGCAGCAAGCAGGGACTGGACTTCAACGAGTACTTCAAGCCCGACTCGACGACCGAGCTGTACCACTTCATCGGCAAGGACATCCTCTACTTCCACGCACTGTTCTGGCCGGCCGAGCTGGAGCACGCCGGCTACCGCACGCCGACCAGGATCTTCGCACACGGTTTCCTGACGGTGGACGGCGCCAAGATGTCGAAGTCGCGCGGCACCTTCATCACCGCCGAGAGCTACCTGAAGACCGGCCTCAACCCGGAATGGCTGCGCTACTACTACGCCGCCAAGCTGAACGGCACGATGGAAGACATCGACCTCAACCTCGACGACTTCGTCGCGCGCGTCAATTCGGATCTGGTCGGCAAGTACGTGAACATCGCCAGCCGCTGTGCTGGCTTCATCAGCAAGAAGTTCGACGGCAAGCTCGGCAACACCGATGCGGCGAGGCTGAAGCCGCTGCGCGAAGCCGCCGACAGCATCGCCGCTGCCTACGAGGACCGCGACTTCGGCCGCGCGCTGCGCGAGATCATGGCGCTGGCCGATGCCGCCAACGTGGTGGTCAATGACCGCAAGCCGTGGGAACTCGCCAAGCAGGAAGGCAAGGAAGCCGAACTGCACGCCGCATGTTCCGAGGCCATCGAAGCCTTCCGCCTGCTGACGCTGTACCTGAAGCCGGTGCTGCCGACGGTGGCCGTGGCCGTGGAATCCTTCCTCGGCATCGCGCCGCTGACCTGGGCCGACGCCGCCAACTCACTGCCGGCCGGCCACGCCATCAATACCTACAGCCACCTGATGACGCGCATCGACCCGAAGCAGGTCGTGGCGCTGGTGGATGCCAACAAGGAATCGCTGGCCCCGACGGAGCCCGCGCCGCAAAAACACGCAGAGAAACAGGAGAAGGCCGTGGCCGTTGCAACCGCTCAGGCTGAAGCAGGACCGCACATCAGCATCGACGATTTCATGAAGGTCGAGCTGCGCATCGCGAAGATCGTCGATGCCGGCCATGTCGAAGGCGCCGAGAAGCTGATCCGCCTGTCGCTCGACATCGGCGAAGAGAAGCCGCGCCAGGTCTTCGCCGGCATCAAGTCGGCCTACGATCCGGCGGCGCTGGTCGGCCGCCTGACGGTAATGGTCGCCAACCTCGCGCCGCGCAAGATGAAGTTCGGCATGAGCGAGGGCATGG
>DAORCC010000171.1:0-5238 GCA_035345235.1 Azospira sp. | reverse complement strand
CCGCAGACAGCCACAGGGGCCGGCGTCGAACTCCTGCACTGCCCGCTTGCCGTGCCTGCCATGCCCGGGGCGCTGGATCCGGCGAATGCGCCCTACGTGCTCGCGCTGCTTGATCGTGCGCTGGCGGGCTGCCGTACCGGCGAATTTGCTGCAATGGTTACCGCACCGGTACACAAGGGCATCATCAACCAGGCCGGCATCCCGTTCTCCGGACACACCGAGTATCTCGCCGCGAAGACCGCAACCCCGCGCGTCGTGATGATGCTGGCTGGCGATACGCCGCAGGGGCCATTACGGGTTGCGCTTGCGACGACGCATCTGCCCTTGCGCGCGGTCGCCGATGCAATCGATGCAACGATGCTGGAAGAGACGCTGCGCATCGTGCATGCGGACATGCGTCGCAAATACGGCATCACTTCACCGCGCATCCTGGTTGCCGGCCTCAATCCGCATGCCGGGGAGGATGGCTACCTCGGCCGCGAGGAGATCGACACCATGGCGCCCGTGCTGGCGCGCTTGCGTGCCGAGGGTATGCAGCTGACCGGCCCGCTGCCCGCGGACACGATGTTCACGCCGCCGATCCTGATCCAGGGCGACTGCGTGCTGGCGATGTACCACGATCAGGGGCTGACCGCGCTGAAGTATGCGACTTTCGGCAATGGCATCAACGTCACGCTAGGCCTGCCCGTCATTCGCACCTCAGTCGACCACGGTACGGCGCTGGCGATCGCGGGCAAGGGAACTGCGGATCCCGGCAGCCTCTTCGCAGCAGTGAACGAGGCGATTCGCATGGCGTCGCGGAGTACGGCTACATGAAACACATCCCGCGAAAGCGCTTCGGCCAGAATTTTCTCGTCGATGCCCATGTCGTCGATGGCATCGTGTCGGCGGTCGCGCCATCCCGTGGCGATTGCCTTGTCGAGATCGGTCCCGGACTCGGTGCGCTGACAGATCCGTTGCTTGAACGCGTCGATCATCTGCACGTCGTCGAGATCGATCGTGACATCATCGCCCGCCTGCAGAAACGCTATTCTCCCGAACGCCTGACAATTCACTCCGGCGACGCGCTGGCTTTCGATTTCGCGAACCTCGGCCCGCGGCTGCGCGTCGTCGGCAACCTGCCGTACAACATCTCCACCCCGCTGCTCTTCCACCTGGCGAGCTACGCGGGGCACATCGTCGACATGCACTTCATGCTGCAGAAGGAGGTGGTCGAACGCATGGTGGCGGCCCCCGGAGACAGCGCGTTCGGCCGCCTGTCGGTGATGCTGCAATATCGCTTCTGGCTGGAGTGGCTGCTCGATGTGCCGCCGACGTCATTTGACCCGCCGCCCAAGGTCGATTCCGCCGTGGTGCGACTGATTCCCCGTGATCCCGCGGAACTGACGGCGATCGACGAAGCCGAATTGTCACGCGTGGTGACGGCCGCTTTTGCCCAGCGCCGGAAGATGCTGCGCAACAACCTGAAGGGGATGTTCGACGATGCGGAACTTGCCGCGCTTGGCGTGGCGCCGACGCTGCGTGCAGAGGACGTGCCGGTAGCGGACTATGTCCGGATGGCCAATCATCTTTCGGAAAAAAAGCGGGCGTCGGCCTGAACCGGCAACGCCCGCAGGCTCCCGTCGCCCGGTTCGTTTTTCCGGGCTGCATCGGGAGCGGAGGGGAAGTCTATTTCCGGGTCGGGCAGGTATTGAGGCCGAGCAGCGGATAGAACGGGCACCAGCCCATCAGGCCTGTTGCCAGCGGGACAACCCCGATCCAGCCCCAGGCACCAACCGTACCCGTTGCCGCCAATCCGATGAGTACCGCACCGGCTGCAATGCGTGCAATCTTGTCGAAACCGCCTACGTTCGCATTCATGAAAATCTCCGTCGTGGATTAAGAGGACGGAGGCTAGTCTAGGGCTGTGTGCCGGCAGCGTATGTAACCTGGGTCACACAAGCTTCAATCCGGGCCGTGCTCGGCGAGCGCCTGCAGTCCTTGCCTGTCGCGCAACGAGATGCGCTCCCGTTCGAGCGCAATCAGTCCCTGCGTGGCAAACCCCTTGAGCAGACGACTGACGATTTCGCGCACGCTGCCGAGCTCATCGGCCAGCGCCTGATGAGTGGTGTGAATCTCGTCCCGTGTCGAACTCCCTTCCCCGCGTACCAGCAGCAGCTTCGCAAGGCGCTGGTCGAGACGATGGAAGGCGACCTCCTCGATCAGTTCCATCAACTCGGCGATGCGCTGGGCAAACAGGTGGAACACGAAATCGCGGAAATCACTGCAGTCCGACATCAGCGACTCGAAGCTTGGTGCCGGCAGTACAAGCAGTGCGACATCGGATTCGGTTTCACCGCGTGCCGTGTAGGCGGTGTGGCCAAGCAGGCAACTCGAGCTGATGATGCATGAGTCGCCGGGTTCGACACGGTAGAGCATCATCTCGCGCCCGTTGGGCGCCGTCTTCACCACCTTGATGCTGCCTTCGATGACCAGTGGAAAACCGCGGCAAGGTTCCGTCTCCGCAAAAATACGCGTTCCGGCCGGCAGCATCACGCGCGCCTCCGGGCGGAGCAAGGCTTCGATGACCGCTACAGGTGCGCTGGCAAGCGCCGGGTAGAGGTGAAGCAGTTCGCTGCGGGTCATTAGGGGGCAGTGCTTCTAGTCCGCGATTTCGGCGATGACAGGCGCGTGGTCCGACGGACGCTCCAGCTTGCGCGGGGCCTTGTCGACGCTGCAGCGCGTGCAGCGTGCAGCGAGTTCTGCCGAGAGCAGGATGTGATCGATGCGCAGCCCGAAATTGCGGCGGAAGGCCATCATCCGGTAGTCCCACCAGGAGAAGCTTTTTTCCGGCTGTTCGAACAGCCGGAATGCATCGCTCAGCCCGAGTGACGTCAGCCCACGAAAGGCATCACGCTCCGGTTGCGACACATGGATTTCTTCCTTCCAGTCCGGGTGGGCGTCACGCTCATCGGGTGCGATGTTGTAATCGCCAAGCAGCGCCAGGGCAGGGTGTCGACGCAACTCTTCGCCCAGCCAGTGCGTCAGTGCTTCCAGCCAGGCCAGCTTGTAGGCGAACTTCTCGGAACCGACTGACTGCCCGTTCGGGAAGTAGGCGCTGATCATCCGCACGTTGCCGATCGTCGCTGCGATGACGCGACGCTGCTCGTCTGCAAAACCCGGGATGCCGATGCTGATTTCGGCCGGGGTTTCGCGAGCGAGGATGGCGACACCGTTATAGGTCTTCTGGCCAGAGAAAACCGCGCGGTAGCCAGCAGCCTCGATTTCGGCAATGGGGAAATTTCGGTCCTCGAGCTTCAGTTCCTGAAGGCAGAGAACGTCGGGCTGCACCGTCGCGAGCCAGTCCAGTACCTGCGGCAGCCGGACCTTGAGGGAATTGACGTTCCAGGTGGCGAGTTTCAAGGGGCGAACCTTAGCGGGCGAATGCACCCGAAGGCTTGCTGCCGTAAGGGGCAGATTTCGGGTAGCCGGCGAGATCGAGCAGGTTGTTCCATGCGGCAGGATCGAAGCCCTTGAACGGCTGCTTTCCGACGACCACGACCGGAACGACTGTTTCGCCGCCCGTCAGTGTGCGCAGCTCCGTCAGTTCCGGTCCTTCGCTCGAAATGATCTTTTCCGCAAACGGAATGCCACGCCCATTGAGCAGGTCCCGCCCTTTCGCGCACTGCTCGAGGCATTCTGCCGTCGTATACAGAACGACCGGGAATTTTTCAGCCGCCATGCGTGTTGCATAGGATTGCTGCCCGCTGGCACCCGGCTCGGATCCGCGCCGTTCGACCACGTTGGTTCCCGGTGGTGGAGGCTGGTCGGAAAAGATCGTGTTGCCGGTCTTCGGATCCTTCCATTGATTGATCGTCTGCGCCATGGCGAGGGGGGCTACGGCAAGGCTGAAGACAACCAGAAGATTCGTGACGATTTTCATCGCAGGCTCCATGCGCAGTGCTTACGCAGCGATCATACCACTATGCCGCAGCAGCGCGTCCGGACTGGGTTCGCGACCGCGGAAGGCCTTGAACGAGTCGAGTGCGGAGCGTACGCCGCCGACGGACAGGATCTCGTCGAGGAAGCGCCGCCCGGTTTCCGGATCGAACGGATTGCCCGCTTCCTCGAAGGCGGCGTAGCAATCGGCGGAGAGGACTTCGGCCCATTTATAGCTGTAGTAGCCCGCGGCGTAGCCGCCGGCGAAGATGTGCGAGAAGCTGTTCGGGAAGCGATGCCAGTCGGGCGGGAAAACGACGGCGACTTCGTTGCGCACTTCCTCCAGCAGTTGCAGCACCGACTTGTCACCCGTCGGGTCGAAATCGTGGTGCAGGATCAGATCAAACAGCGAGAACTCGATCTGGCGGACGGTCTGCATGCCTGAAAGGAAGTTCTTTGCAGCGAGCATCCTGTCGAAAAGTTGTCGCGGTAACGCGGCGCCGCTATCGACGTGTGCCGTCATCTCCTTCAGCACCGCCCATTCCCAGCAGTAGTTCTCCATGAACTGCGACGGCAGTTCGACGGCATCCCACTCGACGCCGTCAATGCCGGAGACCCCGAGCTCGCCGACCTGCGTCAGCATGTGGTGCAGGCCATGGCCGGTTTCGTGGAACAGGGTTGTCACCTCGTCGTGGGTGAAGGTCGCCGGCTTGTCGCCAACGGGGCGCGAGAAATTGCAGATGAGATAGGCGACCGGCGTCTGCACGCCGGTTTCCAGTACGCGACGGCTACGCGCATCGTTCATCCAGGCGCCGCCCTTCTTCTCCTCGCGCGCATAGAGGTCGAGATAGAACTGGCCGATCAGCGCGCCGTTCCGTTCAATGCGGAAGAAGCGCACGTCCTCGTGCCATACGGGTGCGCTGTCCGGCTGGATGCTGACGGAAAAGAGCGTCTCGACGACGCGGAACAAACCGGCCAGCACCTTGGGTTCGGTGAAGTACTGCTTCACTTCCTGGTCCGAGAATGCGTAGTTCTTCTGCATCAGCTTTTCCGACACCCACGCCATGTCCCAGGGTTCGAGCGGATCGAGCTTCAATTCGTCGCGGGCGAAATTGCGCAGTGCGGCGACGTCTTTTTCCGCAAAGGGCCGAGCCTTCCTCGCCATCTCGCGCAGGAAACCGAGCACCTGCTCCGGCGATTCGGCCATCTTCGGCACCAGCGATACTTCGGCAAAGTTGCGGTAGCCGAGCATGGCCGCTTCCTCTGCGCGCAACTGCAGCAGGCGCGAGATGAGCGGGGCGTTGTCATGCGCGGCGTCAC
>DAORCC010000170.1:0-5276 GCA_035345235.1 Azospira sp. | reverse complement strand
GAGATGCTGCTGATGCCCTGATCCATGAGCCACTCGGCCAGATCCGGATGGTCCGAGGGGCCCTGGCCACAGATGCCGATATATTTGCCCTTGCGGTTGGCGGCCGAGATCGCCATCGCCAGGAGCTGCTTCACCGCCGGGTCGCGCTCGTCGAACAGGTTGGCGACCAAGCCGGAGTCGCGGTCCAGGCCCAGCGTGAGCTGGGTCAGGTCGTTCGAGCCGATCGAGAAACCGTCGAAGACATCAAGGAAATCGTCAGCCAGCAGCGCGTTCGACGGGATCTCGCACATCATGATCAGCTTCAACTCGTTCTCGCCCTGCTTCAGGCCGTGCTCGGCGAGCAGCTGGACGACGCCCTTGCCCTCTTCCACGGTACGAACGAAGGGCACCATCAGCTGCACGTTGGTCAGGCCCATCTCGTCACGCACCTTCTTCATGGCGCGGCATTCGAGCTCGAAGCAGTCGCGGAAGGTCTGCGCGATGTAGCGCGAGGCGCCGCGGAAACCGAGCATCGGGTTCTCTTCCTCCGGCTCGTACAACTCGCCGCCGAGCAGCTTGCGGTATTCGTTCGACTTGAAGTCGGAGAGGCGCACGATGACCGGGTTCGGATAGAAGGCTGCGGCGATGGTGGCGACGCCCTCGACCAGCTTCTCGACGAAGAATTCCTTGGGCGAGGCATAGCCGCGGGCGCGGCGCAGGATTTCCTCGCGCTTCGAGGCCGGCAGGCGGTCGATGTCGAGGATCGCCTTCGGGTGGATGCCGATGACGTTATTGATGATGAATTCGACGCGCGCGAGGCCGACGCCGGCATTCGGCAGTTGCGAGAACTCGAAGGCCAGCTCCGGGTTGCCGACGTTCATCATGATCTTGGTCGGGATCGGCGGCATGGTGCCGACTTCGCGCTCGGTGATTTCGAATTCCAGCTTGCCGCGATAGACGTGGCCGGTGTCGCCCTCGGCGCAGGAAGCGGTGACGATCTCGCCTTCGGTCAGCGTTTCGGTCGCATCACCGCAGCCGACGATGGCCGGGATGCCGAGCTCGCGGGCGATGATCGCCGCGTGGCAGGTACGGCCACCACGGTTGGTGATGATCGCGGCGGCACGCTTCATTACCGGCTCCCAGTTAGGGTCGGTCATGTCGGCAACGAGCACGTCGCCCTGCTGCACCTTGTCCATTTCCTTCGGATCATGCACCACGCGCACCGGGCCGACACCGATCTTCTGGCCGATGGCGCGGCCCGACGACAGCACCTTGGAGAAGGACTTCAGCTTGAACTTCTGCAGGCGTTCGTGACCTTCCTGGGACTTCACCGTTTCCGGACGGGCCTGCAGGATGTACAGCTTGCCGTCATTGCCGTCCTTGCCCCACTCGATGTCCATCGGGCGACCGTAGTGCTTCTCGATGATCATCGCGTAACGGCCCAGCTCCTCGACTTCGGCGTCGTTGATCGAGAACTGGTGACGCAGCGTCTCCGGAACATCGACGGTGCGCACGGATTTGCCGGCAGCTTTTTCGGTGGCAAATTCCATCTTGATCATCTTCGAGCCAAGGTTGCGGCGGATCACCGCTTTCTTGCCGGCAGCCAGCATGGGCTTGTGCACGTAGAACTCGTCCGGGTTCACGGCGCCCTGCACCACCGTCTCGCCGAGGCCATAGCTGGCGGTGACGAAGACCGCGTCGCGGAAGCCGGATTCGGTGTCGAGCGTGAACATGACGCCGGCAGCGCCGGTGTCCGAGCGGACCATGCGCTGTACGCCAGCAGAAAGTGCGACATCGGCGTGGGCGAAGCCCTTGTGCACGCGGTAGGAGATGGCGCGGTCGTTGTACAGAGAGGCAAACACTTCCTTGATCGCGTGCAGGATGTTGTCCAGGCCGTGGATGTTGAGGAAAGTCTCCTGCTGGCCGGCGAACGAGGCGTCCGGCAGATCCTCGGCGGTGGCCGACGAACGCACGGCGAAGGACATGTCAGCGCCGGAGTCCGCGACCAGGCGCTGGTACTGGGCGGTGATCTCGACCGTCAGGGCCGTCGGGAACGGGGTTTCGATGATCCAGTTGCGGATCTTCTCGCCGGTGGCGAGCAGCGCGTTCACATCATCGACGTCGAGCGCGTCGAGTGCCTCGTTGATCTTCGCATCCAGCCCGCTCTGCGCGAGGAACTCGCGGTAGGCATGCGCCGTCGTGGCGAAGCCGCCGGGGACACGCACACCGGTGTCGGCGAGCTGGCTGATCATTTCGCCGAGCGAGGCGTTCTTGCCGCCCACTTGCTCGACGTCGGTCATGCGCAGTTTTTCGAAGGGGATGACGAGGGGCTCCATGCGGATTCCTTTCAAGGGTCAAATCAGGAAGAGAGGGTTTCGGAAAAATCGGGTGTGTTCTGATTCAGGCGGCGCGCTGCGCTTTCGCGGCGGGCCACCGAGCGCAAGGTCTGGGCGAGCGTCTCGCCGACGAAATCGATGTGCGTCTCGGCTGCGGCACGCGCCTCGGCCGGCTTGCGCTCGCGGATCGCGGCAAAGATGGCGGCGTGCTGGCCGGCGAGCAGCGAGGTTGCCGAGGGAATGGTCTTCAGCTCGCCCAGGTTGAGGCGGATGTTGTCGTGCATCAGGCGGAGCAGCGCAGCCGAAAGATGGCCGATCAGCGCGTTGTGCGCCGCCTCGCCGACGGCCTGGTGAAAGGCGATGTCAGTGGTCGAGCGGCGTTCGAGGTCGTCCGAGGCGAAGGCATCGGTCATCGCCGAGAACGCCTGCTCCAGCCGTTGCAGATCGGCTTCGGTGGCGCGTTCGGCAGCCCATTCGGCGGCCTGGCCTTCGAGCATGCGGCGAAATTCGAGCAGATCCTCGCGCAGGTTCGGGTGCGAGCCCATCATCGCCTGCCACGGATCGGAGAACGATGATTCGAGGCGGTCGGTCACATAGGTGCCGCCCCCCTGTCGGCTCTGCAGCATGCCCTTGGAGGCCAGTTTCTGGATTGCCTCGCGCAGCGACGGCCGCGACACGCCAAGTTCGGTTGCCAGCTCGCGCTCGGGCGGCAGGCGGTCGCCGGGCTTCAGCGAGCCTTCGAGGATGCGCTTCTCCAGCGACGCCGCAACGGCGTCGGAAATGCGCGGGACCTGAACCTTGTTGGCGGGCATGGGAAAATGGCTGTCCTGATTGGTAAGACCAGCACATTCTAATGACGAAAATATTTTTTCGCAAGGGCTTCCATTTTTGCCGTTTGTTTGACTAAATAACGGTTCTCACGTACATTTCCGCGATCGAACTTATTGGTATTACCAATTTACCGTTGCCAAACAAGGCAACCCGGAACGGAGGAACTATGCAACGCGATTACCCCGGCGGCCCCCACCCCACCGATGTCTATTTCTTCGCCACCTGCCTGGTCGACCTGTTCTGCCCGGAAGCCGGGATGGACGCGATCCAGCTGCTCGAACGCGAGGGCATCCGCGTGCACTTCCCCGCCGACCAGACCTGCTGTGGCCAGCCGGCCTACACCAGCGGTTACACTGACGAGGCGCGCGCGGTGGCGAAGGTGCAACTCGGCCTCTTCCCGAACGACTGGCCGGTGATCGTGCCCTCGGGTTCCTGCGGCGGCATGATCCGCCACCACTATCCGAAGCTGTTCGCCGACGATGCATCGCTGAAGGCACAGGCGGAGACACTGTCGGCGCGCGTGTTCGAGCTGACCGAGTTCTTCGTCAAGGTACTAAAGGTGAACTGGAAGGGATCGGGCGCCACGAGGAAGGTCGCCCTGCACACCTCCTGTTCTGCCCGCCGCGAGATGGGCACCCACCTGCATGCGCGCGAACTGCTGGCCCAGCTCGGCAACGTCGAGCTGCTCACGCATTCGCACGAATCGGAATGCTGCGGCTTTGGCGGCACCTTCGCCGTGCGTCAGCCCGATATCTCCGCATCAATGGCCGGCGACAAGGCCGATGCACTCAAGGAAACCGGTGCCGAGCAGTTTCTCTCGGCCGATGGCGGCTGCCTGATGAACATCGACGGCACGCTGGAAAAGCGCCGCGACAGCTTCCGCGGCCAGCATCTGGCGAGCTTCCTGTGGCACAACACCGAGCGCAAGGGGGAGAAGGCATGAGCGCCAGAGAGAACATCTTCCGCAAGCTGCGCGCGGCGTCGACGACGCCGCTGCCTGCGCCGGATTCGGCAATCACCGCCCACTACGCGAGCCTGCCTCGCACCGCGAAGGCCGATCTGGCCAGGGAATTCGCCGAAAAGATCACCGCCTGGCACGCCGAAGTGCATGCCGTACCGCGCAGTGCGTGGGTCGCGAAGCTGAAGGAAGTCGTCGCTGCCAAGGGCATCGCCACCCTGCTTTACGCCCCGACCACTGCGCATGGCAAGGTACTGGAAGGCGCTGGGGTGCAGGGTCTGAAGCCCTACGACAAACCGATCGACGGCTGGAAGCAGGAACTGTTCGAGAACGTCGACGCCGCCATCACCGGTACGCGCGGCGCCATCGCCGAGACCGGCACGATGATCGTCTGGCCCGATGCCGACGAGCCGCGCCTGATGTCGCTGGTACCGCCGATCCACATCGCGCTGGTCGATGCCGATACCGTGGTACCGACCCTCTACGACGCGATCACACAGCAGGGCTGGTCGCGGGGCCTGCCGACCAATGCGCTGCTGATCACCGGCCCCTCGAAGACCGCCGACATCCAGCAAACGCTGGCCTATGGCGCGCACGGGCCAAAGGAACTGGTCGTGCTTTTGCTCACTGGGGAGGATGCGCAATGAGCACGCAGCAGACCACCCACCATATCCAGTTCGTTCCCGGCAGCGAGTTCAAGCGCCGCGCGGCCGGCATCGTCGCCGACCCCTTCCTGAAGAAGAGCTTCCGCGGGGCGATGGATTTCCTGATGATGAAGCGCGCCGCGCAGTTCCCCGACCCGGAACTGCTCGAACGCCAGCGCGATCTCGCCGAGCACATCCGCCGCTATAGCCTGTCGAAGCTGCCGCAGTTGCTGGAGCAACTCGAATCGAACCTGAAGAAGAACGGTGTGCAGGTGCACTGGGCCGAGACGCCGGACGAGGCCAACGCGATCATCCTCGACATCTGCCGCCGCCACGATACCAAGCTGATGGTGAAGGGCAAGTCGATGGTCAGCGAGGAAGTCGAGCTGAACCACGCCATGGACGCTGCCGGCATCGAGGCGCTGGAGTCGGACATGGGCGAGTACATCGTCCAGCTGGCCGGCGAGAAGCCTTCGCACATCATCATGCCGGCGATCCACAAGACCAAGCAGCAGATCGCCGAGCTCT
>DAORCC010000169.1:4019-5327 GCA_035345235.1 Azospira sp. | reverse complement strand
TGTTGAGGCGCGCGAGATTTTCGAGCGAGCCGGCGGAAGTCTTGATGTCGAGGCGGACCCCGTTCTTTTCGAGGATCGCCGCATAGCGCTTGGCGAACGCGTAGTAGGCGCCGCTCTCGCCGCCGGTGCTGATCGTCAGCGTACGCGGCGGTGCCGGCTCGACGAACTGGTAGGCAACGATGAAACCGATCGTGACGATGAGCAGGATCGGCCAGGCCGTCGCCAGCAGGTCGCGAAACGAGAGCAGTTTCGTGCGCAGATTCTCGCCCATGAAGCGTCCGCGCCTACGGCAGCAGGATCGTGCTGCCGGTGGTCCGGCGCGCTTCGAGATCGATGTGCGCCTGCGCCGCATCCCGCAGCGCATAGGTCTGGTTGACCTCGATCCTGACCTTGCCGGAGGCAACCATGGCGAACAGCTCGCCGCCCAGCTCCTCCAGTTCCTCGCGCTTCGCCGTGTGATGCATCAGCGTCGGCCGGGTAATGAAGATCGACCCTTTCTGGGAAAGCAGCAGTGGATCGAACGGAGCGACCGGGCCGGACGCGTTGCCGAAGCTGACCATCATGCCGCGCGTACGCAGACTGTCGAGCGAGCCCATGAAGGTATCCTTGCCGACGCCGTCGTACACCACGGCAACGCCTTCGCCGCCCGTGATCTCGCGCACCCGCTTGGCGACATCCTCGCGGTTGTAGAAGATGATGTGATCGGCACCGTGGGCACGCGCCAGCGCCGCCTTCTCCTCGCTCGACGTGGTACCGATCACCGTGGCGCCCAGCGCCTTCGCCCACTGGCAGGCGATCAGGCCGACACCGCCAGCCGCAGCATGGATGAGGACGGCATCGCCCGCCTGCACGCGATAGGTCTTGCGCAGCAGATAGGCCGAGGTCAGCCCCTGCAGCATCATCGCGGCACCGGTGCGGAAATCGATGGCGTCCGGCAGTCTGAGCAGCGGCGCCGCCGGCATGCAGCGCGCCTCGCTGTAGGCACCCACCGGCCCGCCGGCGTAGGCGACGCGATCCCCCACCCGGACGTTGCTCACCCCCTCGCCGATCGCCTCGACGACCCCGGCCCCCTCGAGCCCGATGCCGGAAGGCAGGGGCAGCGGATAGAGGCCGGTACGATGATAGGTGTCGATGAAGTTGAGGCCGACCGCCTCATGACGGACGCGGACCTGCCCGGGCCCCGGAGCCCCGACCTCGACAGCCTCCCAGCGGAGAACCTCGGGTCCGCCGGTCTCGTGGAAACGGATCGCATGCACCATGTCTGGCCTCAATTTCTGGTTGAACGGGAGAGCGGACAGACTAGCGGGC
>DAORCC010000169.1:0-3919 GCA_035345235.1 Azospira sp. | reverse complement strand
CACCATGTCTGGCCTCAATTTCTGGTTGAACGGGAGAGCGGACAGACTAGCGGGCGCGGCGGCTTTGGGCAAGCTGCAGACCTCCGTTCGTGACGGAATGCGCACGCCATCCCGCGCCGGCAGGCGTATCATTCGAAGCGCATATGGAAACCTCCGCCGCGTTCAACAACCCGATCCATCGCATCATCCTCAGCCGCCTGGCCGCGGCCTGGGTCGCCCTGTCACTGCTGTTCGGCGGCGTCGCTTACGTCATCGAACTGGAAAAGATCGACGACTTCGTCGTTGCTCTGGCCACGGCGGAATCGGAACGCTTCAAGCTGTTCGGTATCCCGCTCGATCCGGCCGAAGACTCGGCCTCGGCCAGGCTGCTGCAAAGCCGGGCGCGCGAGTTTGCATCGGAGAATTTCGTCGTCATCGAAGTTTACAACCGGCAGCGCCAACGGCTGGTCGAGGCGGTCAATCCCCGCCACGAAAGGATCGAGCACGAACTCTCGAAGCGCGGCCATGAATTTCCGAAGGACGACCGTCCGCACTACCAGCGCATGACGATCGACGAGACGACCCTGGTGCAGACCGTGGTTCCGCTGCGCGGGCCTGACCAGCAGATTTCCGGTTACTTCGAGGGCGTTTTCATCGTCGACCAGGCGACCATGAAGCGGCTGCGCGAGGACCTCATCCACGCGCTGACCGTAACGCTGGTTGCTGTCCTGCTGACGACGGTCGCGCTCTATCCGGTGATCCTCTCGCTCAACCGCAAGGTGCTCGATTTCTCGCGCGAAGTCGTCAAGGGCAACCTGGAGATGGCCTCGGTCCTCGGTGCCGCCATCGCCAAGCGCGACTCGGACACCAATGCGCACAATTTCCGCGTCACGCTGTACGCCATCGCGCTCGGCGAGGCCGTCGGCATCGACGCGACGGCGATGCGCGCGCTGATCCTGGGCGCCTTCCTGCACGACGTCGGCAAGATCGGCATCAGCGACAACATCCTGCTCAAGCCGGCGAAGCTGGACCCCGAGGAGTTTGCGATCATGCGCACGCACGTGACGCTGGGGCTGGACATCCTGCAGGATGCGGAATGGCTGCAGGCAGCCACCGACGTCGTCGGCAATCATCACGAGAAATTCGACGGCACTGGCTACCCCCGCGGACTGAAGGGCGAGGCGATCCCGCTCAATGCACGCATCTTCGCAATCGTCGATGTCTTCGACGCGCTGGCCTCCGAGCGTCCCTACAAGCAACCGATGTCGTGCGAGGCAGCGCTGGCCATCATCCAGCAGGATGCCGGCAGCCACTTCGATCCGCGGCTGGTGGAGCGGTTCGCCCGGCAGGCCTGCGATCTGCACCGCAACTATTCGGCGGCAGGCGAGGAAACGCTGAAGAAGCTGCTACGTGAAAAAGGCCTGCACTACTTCTTCGCCGCCTCGCAACTCAAGCCGGCGTAAGTTTCGCGTACTCCAGCAGCAGCCACTTCATGCCGGCGTCCATGAAGTTCACCTGTACGCGGGCCTCGGCGCCGCGCCCTTCGGCCGACACGATCACGCCCATGCCGAACTTGGCGTGCTGAACATTCATGCCGATCTTCAAACCGTTCGGCAGACCGCCCTGCTGCCGGGCCGAGATCTCGCCGGCACCCGGCACGGCGGCAGGCCGCGACCACCCACCGCCGGCGCGCGGCGCTTCATAGCTCGGCCTTGATGACTGCGCCACCGTCACCGGGTTGATCCGGCGCAGCAGTTCATCGGGAATCTCGTCGAAGAAGGACGAGGCCACGCAGTAGCGCGTCTGGCCGTGCAGCATGCGCGTCTGCGCCCAGCTCAGATACAGGCGTTTCCGCGCGCGCGTCACGGCCACGTACATCAGCCGGCGCTCCTCCTCCAGGCCTTCTCGCTCCTGCGCCGAGTTCTCGTGCGGGAAAAGCCCCTGCTCGAGACCCGAAAGGAAAACGATGTCGAACTCGAGGCCCTTGGCCGCATGTACCGTCATCAACTGCAGCGCCTCGTCGCCTTCCAGCGCCTGGTGCTCGCCGGATTCGAGCGAGGCGTGCGTCAGGAAGGCAGCGAGGTCGCCCGCCTCCTCACGTGCCGCGAGGTCGCCACCGCTTTCCTCCTGCACGAAGTTCACGGCCGCGTTGATCAGTTCGTCGAGGTTGTCGAGTCGTTCCTGGCCTTCCTTCTCGCCCAGATAGTGCTGGCGCAGGCCGGATTTCTCGATGACGTGCTCGATCATCTCCGGCAGCGGCAGCTTGTCGGTGTCGCGGCGCAGCTCCTCGACCAGCCGGATGAAGGCGCCGACCGATGTGCCAGCCTTGCCGGTGAGCGAGGCAGCGGCGTTGTACAGCGAGGAATTGGCCTGATGCGCCGCCGCCTGCAGGTTCTCCTGTGAGCGGGCACCGATGCCACGCGCCGGGAAATTGACGACGCGGGCGAAGGCCGTGTCGTCGTCCGGGTTGGCGATCAGCCGCAGGTAGGCCAGCGCATGCTTGATTTCCTGGCGCTCGAAGAAGCGCAGGCCGCCGTAGACGCGATAGGGAATGCCGGCGGTGAACAACTGGTGTTCGAGCACGCGCGACTGGGCATTGGAGCGATAGAGCAGCGCAATCTGGTTGCGCGAGATGCCTTCGCGGATCAGGTCGCGGGCCTCGTCGACGATGAAGCGGGCCTCGTCGAGGTCGGAAAAGCCCTCGAAGACGCGGATCGGCTCGCCGGCCCCGGCGTCGGTCCACAGGTTCTTCCCGAGGCGGCCGCGGTTGTGCTTGATGATGGCGTTGGCGGCTTCGAGGATATTGCCGTGCGAGCGGTAGTTCTGCTCCAGCCGGATCACCTTCTGGACCCGGAACTCGCGCTCGAAGTCGCGCATGTTGCCGACTTCGGCACCGCGGAAGGCGTAGATCGACTGGTCGTCATCGCCCACTGCAAAGAGCTTCGCCCCATCGTCAGCGCCGTAGTTGGCCAGCAGCTTCAGCCACTTGTACTGCAGCACGTTGGTATCCTGGAACTCGTCGACCAGGATGTGGCGGAAGCGCTGCTGGTAATGGACCCGCAACGGTTCGTTGCGGTTGAGCAGTTCGTAGGTACGCAGCAGCAGTTCAGCGAAGTCGACCACCCCCTCGCGCTGGCACTGTGCCTCGTATTCGGCGTACAACTCGACGCGGCGCCGGGTGTAGTCATCGAAAACTTCGGCCTGGGCAGCGCGGATGCCCTGCTCCTTGTGCGCATTGATGAAATGGCACAGCTCGCGCGGCGGAAACTTCTCGTCGTCGACGTTGAGGTTCTTGAGCAAACGTTTGACTGCCGACTGCTGGTCGCCCGAATCGAGGATCTGGAACAGCGCCGGCAGCCCGGCTTCCTTGTGATGCGCCCGCAGCAGCCGGTTGCACAGGCCGTGAAAGGTGCCGATCCACATCGCCCGGACATTCACCGGCAGCATCGCCGACAGCCGCGCCTGCATTTCCTTGGCCGCCTTGTTGGTGAAGGTCACCGCCAGGATGCCCGAGGGCGACACCTGTCCGGTCGACAACAGCCAGGCAATCCGCGTAGTAAGCACTCGCGTCTTGCCGCTGCCAGCCCCCGCCAGGATGAGCGCAGCCTGTGGCGGCAGGGTAACGGCAGCAAGCTGCTCCGGGTTCAGGTTGGCAAGCAGATCTGACATGAATCAAGGTTTCCGTTGGGGGCGCGCGGATTATAGCGGGCAGTCAACCGGCAGGTCGGTTGACGCGTTGTGATTGTGCAACGCAAAAAATATTTGTGTCTGTTTTGAGAACCTTTTCTAAAATTGTCGGACAAAAAAATATAGAATTACGCTGCACTGCACAAAACCAGCTCACAAGGCTGGCCGAGCAAGCAATCGCGGTCGCACCTGGCCGCTTTGAAAGGAGTAACAGCAAATGAGAGCACCGAAAATACTGCCCTGGATCGCCAAG
>DAORCC010000168.1:0-5344 GCA_035345235.1 Azospira sp. | reverse complement strand
AGCACGATGGCTTCCAGCGACTTCTTCTCGCGCCCGAGATCCTGGGCGCGCTTGGCGTCGTCCCAGATCTTCGGGTCTTCCATCTCCTGGTTGAGGAGGGTCAGGCGTTCGCGCTTGTGATCGTAGTCAAAGATACCTCCGCAGCTCGCCACTGCGCTGGGCAATGTCGGCGAGCCGGTTGGCGATCGAATTGAGCTGTTCTGCTTCCATGATTCGCGGCGTTTCTTATGGAAAACCCGCGATTATACAGGTGTATCCGGGGGCGACATCAGGTGCTCGATCATCAGTTGCACGCTCTGCACGCCGTTGTAGTCATTGACCGCGAGGCGATAGGCGGCGTGGATTTCCCGACCCGGCGTGGTCGTGAAATTGAACTGGATCGCATCGAAGCGCTGCTGCCCGGCGGCGAGGCGCAGCTTGAGGTGCTTGTCCTTGAGCACGCGCTGCTGCTCGACGACGAAGCGGCCCTCGAACAACGGCGCCGGGAAGCCCTGGCCCCAGATGCCGGATTCGAGCAGGCGGGCGGTTTCCAGCGAGCAATAGCCGGATTCGAGCGTGCCGTCGGTATGCAGGCTGCGCGTCAGCGCATCCTCGTCGAGCAGTTCGCCGGCGATTTCGGCGAAGAGGGCCTGGAAGCGCGGGAAATCGGCTGCGCGGATCGTCGCGCCGGCCGCCGCGGCGTGGCCGCCGAACTTCTGCAGCAGGCCCGGCGCCTTCTTCGAGACGAGGTCGAGCGCGTCGCGCAGGTGGAAGCCGGGAATCGAGCGCCCCGAGCCGCGCAGGTCGCCCGCCGGGTTTTCCGGATCGGCCGGCGCGAAGGCGAAGACCGGGCGGTGCAGCTTGTCCTTGAGGCGCGAGGCGACGATGCCGACGACACCCTGGTGCCAGCCGGGGTCGAACAGCGAAATGGCGGCCGTGTCGGCGACGGCGATGGCCTCGACCAGCGCCAGCGCTTCCTCCTGCATGCCGGACTCGATCTCGCGCCGTTCCTTGTTGAGCGCGTCGAGCTGCTGCGCGATGTTGAGGGCGCGCGCCGGGTCGTCGGTGGTCAGGCATTCGATGCCGAGCGCCATGTCGGAGAGACGGCCGGCGGCATTGAGGCGCGGGCCGAGCAGGAAGCCGAGGTCGAAGGCCGAGGCCTTCATCGCTTCGCGGCTGGCGGCGCGGAAGAGGGCAGCGATGCCGGGCGTCAGGCGCCCTTCGCGCATGCGCTTGAGGCCCTGGCTGATGAGGATGCGGTTGTTGCGGTCGAGCTTGACGACGTCGGCGACGGTGCCCAGCGCGACGAGGTCGAGCAGCGTCGCGAGGTTGAATTCGGGCCGGCCCGACGCCTCGGAAAACCAGCCGCGCGAGCGCAGTTCGGCGCGCAGCGCCAGCATCACGTAGAACATGACGCCGACGCCGGCGATGCATTTCGACTCGAAGCCGCAGCCGGGCTGGTTCGGGTTGACGATGCATTCCGCGGCGGGGAGCGTCTCGCCGGGCAGGTGGTGGTCGGTGACGAGGACGGCGATGCCGAGTTCGTTGGCGAGCGCGACGCCCTCGTTGCTGGCGATGCCGTTGTCGACGGTGACGATGAGGTCGGGCGACAGCGTTGCCGCGAGTTCGACGACCGAGGGCGAGAGGCCGTAGCCGTGCACGAAGCGGTCGGGGACGAGGAAGTCGACCGTCGCGCCGAAGGCGCGCAGCGCGCGGATGCCGACGGCGCAGGCGGTGGCGCCGTCGCAGTCGTAGTCGGCGACGATCAGGAGGCGCGCCTCGGCCTCGATGGCGTCGGCGAGCAGGCGGGCGGCATCGTCGGCATGCGTCAGCGTCGCCGGCGGCAGCAGGGATTTCAGTTCGTAGTCGAGTTCGGCGGCGCTTTCGACGCCGCGCGCCGCGTAGAGGCGGGCGAGCAGCGGCGGCACGCCCTGCTGTTCCAGTTGCCAGACCCTGCGTGGCGGCGCCTCGCGCGGCACGAAGCGGGTCATGACGCGCTTCCGGAGAGCCGCCCGGCCACCGCGGCGATCGTCGTCGGGCGTTGCCAGAAGCGCCACAGGTCGCCGCGCCGGACCTGCCAGCCGAGGCGGCCGTAGATCGTGCTGCTCTGCAGGTCGAGTTCGACGCGACCGCTGCGGATGGCGGCCGCCAGCGGCGCGAACCAGCGCGCTTCGAGGTCGCGGAGGCCCTGCTGCCAGGTGTTGCCGTCTTCGTACTGCACGGCGCGCAGCAGATCGTCGAGCAGCACCAGCACCCGGCCGTCCGCGGGGGCCGCGTTCTGCAACTCGGCAAACGACGCCGGCGCGTCCGTACAGACGGTGCCGCTGACCCTGGCGAGGCCGCGCGCCAGCGGGTGGCCGGCGTAAACGGCCTCGAAGCAGCGGGCAAGACCGGCCGGCAGCTGGCCCGGCCCCCACAGCCAGAGGCTGTTGATCGTCAGGCGGCCGGCGCCGGCGCGGGCGTCGTTGGCCGGGTGGCCATGCAGCAGCATCTGCGCTTCGTTGAGCAGGCGGCGCAGCCAGACGGTGTTCGCTTCTTCCGGCAACTGGCGGTCGACGCGGCGGCCGGCCATCGCCGAGAGCGGCGGCGTGCGGAAATCGGCAGGCGCGGCGAGGCGCAGGTGCCAGCGGTCGGCGGCGGTCGCGACGAATTCGATGGCCTCGCCGGCCTCCGCGAAATAGTCGTTGAGGTGGCGGACGAGTTGCCCGGCTTCCGTCGCGTCGATGGCGATGGTGCGGCCGTCGGCGAGGATCAGCCGCTCCTGATGGAAACGCAGGTGCACGGGGTCGGCGCAGGCCCAGTGATGCGCACCGGGGTCGTGGCCTTCGCCGAGCAGGCGCAGGGGGGCGTAGGGAACCTCGTCGGCGAGGCCGAAGGCGGCGGCGATCAGCGCGTCGGCGCTGTTGTCCGCGGCATCGCTGCGGCGTTCATGGCCGCGGGCGAGCAGGGCGCCGAGGGCCGGCGCGGCGAGGCCGTCCAGCGTCTGCCGGTCGCCCGGTTCGGGCCAGATCAGTTCGGGGATGAGCAGGGTCAGGCGCATGGGCCGGAAAGCGTCCTGGTTGGGGCGATTCGGGTGGGGGTGGGACTTGAAAAAGTGTACCATACGGGCTTTGCCGCACCTTCGGGGGCGGCGGCATATTCCCGACCGCACATGGCCTTGCCCTACGAACTCCTGATCGGCCTCCGCTACACCCGCGCCAAGCGGCGCAACCACTTCATCTCGTTCATTTCCGGCATTTCCATGCTCGGCGTCGCGCTCGGCGTCGCCGCGCTGATCGTCGTGCTCTCCGTGATGAACGGCTTCCAGAAGGAACTGCGCGGCCGCATCCTGTCGGTGGTCTCGCACATCCAGATCCAGGGCGCCAGTGGCGAACTCGGCGACTGGCCGCGCGTCGTTGCGCAGGCGGAGAAGCATCCGGCGGTGAAGGCGGCGGCGCCGTTCGTGCAGGCGCAGGGCATGCTCTCGTTCAACCAGAACGTGCGCGGCGCGATGGTGCGCGGCGTGCTGCCGGATTTGGAGGACAAGGTCGCCGATTTCCGCCCGCACATGAAGAGCGGCAGCCTCGACGCACTGCTGCCGGACAGCTTCGGCATCGTGCTCGGCTCGGAACTGGCGCGCGCGCTCGGCGTCTTCATCGGCGACAAGGTGACGCTGATCGCGCCGCAGGGCGTGGTGACGCCGGCGGGGGTGGTGCCGCGGCTGAAGACCTTCACCGTCGTCGGCATCTTCGAGGTCGGCATGTTCGAATACGACAACGGCCTCGCGCTGGTGGCGATGGCCGACGCGCAGAAGCTCTACCGCATGGAGGACCGCGTCTCCGGCGTCCGCCTCAAGCTCGACGACCTGTTCACGGCGCCGATGGTCGGGCACGAGCTGGCGCGTTTGCTGGATGTCGACGCCTTCATTTCCGACTGGACGCGCAGCCACGCCAACTTCTTCCGCGCCGTGCAGATCGAGAAGAACATGATGTTCATCATCCTCTCGCTGATCGTCGCCGTCGCCGCCTTCAACATCGTCTCGACGCTGGTCATGGCGGTGACCGACAAGCAGTCCGACATCGCCATCCTGCGCACGCTGGGCGCCAGCCCGGGCAGCATCATGGCGGTGTTCATGGTGCAGGGGGCACTGATCGGCCTCATCGGGCTCGCGCTCGGCGTCGCCGGCGGCGTCGCGCTGGCGCTCAACATCGACGTCGTCGTGCCGGCCATCGAGCGCCTCTTCGGCGTCCAGTTCCTGTCGAAGGAAATCTATTACATCAACCAGTTGCCGTCCGAACTGCAGTGGCGCGACGTGACCGGGATCACCGCCATCTCCTTCGTGCTGGCGCTGGTGGCGACGCTCTACCCGAGCTGGCGCGCATCCCGGGTCAATCCGGCGGAGGCGCTGCGCTATGAGTGACCCGGCGATGGTGCTGGAAGCGCGGGGGCTGGCCAAGACCTTCGGCAGCGGCGAAACGGCGGTGCCGGTGCTGCAGGGCGTCGATCTCGATCTCGCCGCCGGCGAGCGCGTCGCGATCATCGGCGCCTCGGGCTCCGGGAAGAGCACCCTGCTGCACCTGCTCGGCGGGCTGGACGATGCCAGCGCCGGATCGGTGCGGATCATGGGGCAGGACCTGATGCGCATCAATCAGGCCGCGCGCGGCGTGTGGCGCAATCGCCACCTCGGCTTCGTGTACCAGTTCCATCATCTGCTGCCCGAGTTCTCGGCGCTCGAGAACGTGGCGCTGCCCTTGCTGATGCGCCGGATGGCGCGCGACGAGGCGATGGCGAAGGCACGGGCCATCCTCGACGAGGTCGGGCTCGGCCATCGCGTGCAGCACGCCCCCGGGGAGCTGAGCGGCGGCGAGCGGCAGCGGGCCGCCGTGGCGCGCGCACTGGTGACGTCGCCGGCCTGCGTGCTGGCCGACGAACCGACCGGCAATCTCGACCGGCAGACGGCCGATCGCGTCTTCGACGTGATGCTGGCTGCCAGCGCCCAGCGCGGCACGGCCTTCGTGATCGTGACCCACGATACCGGGCTGGCAGCGCGCGCCGATCGCCGGCTGCGCCTGCGGGACGGCGAATTGCGGGCGGATGATTGATGTTTCGTCGTTTGTTGTCCCATAATCATTCGATGGACCACTGCCGGAGATAACGATGCAGGCACTCTTTTCCCCCGCCATCGCCATCATGAACCGCCTGCGCTTCACGCAGAAATTCGGCCTGATGGGCCTGTTGATGGCGGTCGCCGTCGTCGTGCTGGTCGGCAGCCTGTATCGCGCGCTCGATGCGAACATCCAGTCGTCGCGCGCCGAACTGCAGGGGATCGCGGTCATCAAGCCGACGCAGAAGCTGATCCAGTTCCTGCAGCAGCATCGCGGCATGT
>DAORCC010000167.1:0-5383 GCA_035345235.1 Azospira sp. | reverse complement strand
CGTGCGCCCTACGTCGACGTCGTCTTCGGGCCGCAGACCCTGCACCGCCTGCCGCAGCTGATCGCCGAGCGGCGCGAGAAGGGCAAGGCGGCAGTGGATGTCTCGTTCCCCGAGATCGAGAAGTTCGATGCCCTGCCGCCGGCGAAGGTCGAGGGGGCCGCTGCCTTCGTCTCGATCATGGAAGGCTGCTCGAAGTTCTGCACCTTCTGCATCGTGCCGTACACCCGCGGCGAAGAAGTCTCACGGCCGTTCGAGGATGTACTGACCGAGGTCGCCGGACTCGCCGACCAGGGCGTCAAGGAAGTGACACTGCTCGGCCAGAACGTGAATGCCTATCGCGGCGCCATGGCCGGCAGCAGCGAGATTGCCGACCTGGCGATGCTGATCGAGTACATCGCCGAGGTGCCCGGCATCGAGCGCATCCGCTACACCACTTCCCACCCGCGCGAGATGACGCAGCGCCTGATCGACACCTACGCGAAGGTGCCGAAGCTGGTCTCGCACCTGCACCTGCCGGTGCAATCGGGTTCGGATCGCGTCCTGGCGGCAATGAAGCGCAATTACACGGTGCTGGAATACAAGTCGATCATCCGCAAGCTGCGTGCCGTAAGACCGGAGATTTCACTGTCGACCGACTTCATCGTCGGCTTTCCGGGCGAGACGGAAGAGGATTACGAGAAGACGATGAAGCTCATCGACGATATCGGCTTCGACGCCTCGTTCTCGTTCATCTACAGCACGCGGCCCGGCACGCCGGCCGCTGACCTGCCGGACGATACGCCGGCGGAACTGAAGACGACGCGCCTGATGCGCCTGCAGAAGCGCATCGAAGAACTGGCCGGTGCGGTCAGCCAATCGATGGTCGGCAGCGTGCAGCGCGTGCTGGTCGAGGGCGTTTCGAAAAAGAACGGTGCCGAGCTGGCCGGTCGTACCGACAACAATCGCATCGTGAATTTCGTCGGCAATCCACGCCTCATCCACCGCTTTGCCGACGTGCGTATCACGGCGGCCCTGCCGCATTCGCTGCGCGGCGAGATCGTCACGCGTGAAAGCTAAGCCACCTGCCAAATCCTCGTCACGTCGCCGGCCGGTAGAGTTGCTGCTGTCGCCGGTCGACAATAATCGTCTGGCCAACCTCTGCGGGGTGCTCGACGAAAACCTGCGCCAGATCGAGACGGCGCTCGACGTGACGATTGCCCGCCGTGGTGAGCGCTTCACGATCCACGGCACGGCCGAGACTGCCGGGCGCTGCAGCGAGGCGCTGCAGCACTTTTATGGGCTCGCCAAGCAGGCGCTGTCGGTCGACGAGATCCAGCTGGGGCTCGTCGAACTGCTCAATCGGCCGGTTCGCGGGCTTTCTGCGCACGGCGGCCCGTCGCCGGCGCTGGTGACACGCAAGACCGAACTGCATGGCCGAACGCCCCGCCAGATCGAATATCTGAAGCACATCCAGGAGCACGACATCACTTTCGGTGTTGGCCCGGCCGGTACCGGCAAGACCTACCTCGCAGTGGCCTGCGCCGTCGACGCCTTTGAACGCGAACTGGTCTCGCGCATCGTGCTGACGCGACCGGCTGTCGAGGCCGGTGAGCGGCTCGGCTTCCTGCCCGGCGATCTGGCACAGAAGGTCGATCCGTACCTGCGGCCGCTCTACGACGCGCTCTACGACCTGATGGGCTTCGACCGCGTGATGAAGATGCTGGAGAAGCAGGCGATCGAGATTGCGCCGCTGGCCTACATGCGCGGGCGCACGCTGAACCACGCCTTCATCATTCTCGATGAAGCCCAGAACACGACGCCGGAGCAGATGAAGATGTTCCTGACGCGCATCGGCATCGGCGCCAAGGCCGTGATCACCGGCGACGTGACCCAGGTTGACCTGCCGAAGGGCCAGAAGAGCGGCCTGATCGAAGCGCGCCGGATCCTGCACGACGTCCGCGGCATTGCCTTCACCGAGTTCGGCGCCGAGGATGTCGTTCGCCATCCGCTCGTCGCGCGTATTGTCGCCGCCTACGAGGCGCACCAGAAAATGCAGGAGGCCGGCAAGTGACACCGTCGCGCCGACTCAACCTTTCCGTGCAATACGCCTGTAATCCCGACGGGCTGCCTTCACGCACCCGGTTGCGGCAGTGGGCACGCGCGGCGCTCGACGGCGGCGGTCAGGTCACGATCCGCTACGTCGATGTCGAGGAAGGGCGGATGCTGAACCGTGACTACCGTGGCAAGGACTACGCGACCAACGTGCTCTCGTTCGTGTACGAAACCGAGCCGCTGACGGTTGGCGACCTCGTCATCTGCGCGTCGGTGGTGGCCGAGGAAGCCGTGGCCCAGCACAAGTCAGTCGAGGCGCACCATGCACACCTCGTCGTGCACGGCATGCTGCACCTGCAGGGCCATGAGCACGAAACCTCGGCGGCCGACGCCGAAATCATGGAAGAGAAAGAGCGCGAAATCCTGGCGGGTCTTGGCTATCCGGACCCGTACCGGTAAGCGTGTTGCGGATGGACGATTCGAGTCAAAAACCCGGTTTCCTTGAGCGACTCTCCTCGCTGCTGCTGCGCGAGCCCGAGGACCGCGAGCAACTGATCGATCTGCTGCGTTCGGCGCATGCGCGCGAACTGCTCGATGCCGATGCGCTGTCAATTACCGAGGGCGCGCTTTCCGCTTCCGAGACGGCCGTGCGTGACGTGATGGTGCCTCGCGCGCAAATGGACATGCTCGACATTGGCGACCCGCCGCAAGAAATCATGCGCACGGTGATCGCTGCAGCACATTCCCGTTTCCCGGTGCACGATGGCGACCGCGACAACGTGATCGGGGTGCTGCTCGCCAAGGATCTGTTGCGCCTGCAGACCGACCCCTCGTTCGACCTGCGTGCCTGGTTGCGGCCGGTCGTCTTCATCCCCGAGTCGAAGCGGCTCAACGTATTGCTGCGCGAGTTCCGTGTCTCGCGCAATCACATGGCGATCGTCGTCGACGAGTTCGGTGGCGTCGCCGGCCTGGTCACCATCGAGGATGTGCTGGAACAGATCGTCGGCGATATCGAGGACGAATACGATTTCGACGAAACCGAGGACAACATCCGTCTCGACAAGTCCGGGCGCTACCGTGTCAAGGCGCGGACCGAGGTCGCTGATTTCAATGCGGCCTTTGGCTGTTCGCTGTCGGAGGAAGATGCCGATACCATCGGCGGCCTGATCCTCAGCCAGCTCGGGCGCGTGCCGAAGCGCAACGAGTCGATCGATCTTGGCGGGTTGCGCCTGCGCGTTCTGCGCGCGGACAGTCGCCGCCTCTACACCCTGCTGGTCGAACCGCTGCCGCCCGGCGCAGCGGCCGAACCGGTGTGAAGCTGTCCGCGGCAAGCCTCCTGACTTCACTGGCGGCGCTGGTGCTTGGCGCTGCCGCTGTCGCCGCCTTTGCGCCGCTTGCCTGGTATCCGCTGGCCTGGCTGGCCGCAGGCGGGGCTTACCTCCTGCTACAGCGGGCAACCTCGCCGCGGGCCGGCCTGATGCTCGGCTTCGCCTTCGGCCTTGGCTATTTCCTCACCGGCACCTCGTGGGTCTACGTCAGCATGTCTGTCTTCGGCGGACTGCCTCCTGCCCTTGCCGGGCTGGCGACCGCGCTCTTCTGTACCTATCTGGCGCTCTTTCCTGCGCTTGTCGGTACGCTCTTCGTGCGCCTTCGGCGCAGGCATTTCGTCACGGATGCCACTGCCTTCGCTGCACTCTGGGTGCTCGCCGAATGGCTGCGCGGCTGGCTGTTCACCGGCTTTCCGTGGCTCGCGCTCGGCTATTCCCAGTCGCCGCCCAGTCCGCTGGCCGGTTACGCCCCGATCGTCGGCGTCTACGGCGTCACGCTCGTTACGCTGCTGGTCGGCGCTGCCTTTGCCGAGTTGTTACGCCGCTGGTTTGCCACTCCCTGTGCCGGCTGTTCGCGCGTTGCCTGCGGTACCGGGCCGTTGCTACTTGCCATCACGCTGCTGGTGGTTGGCGTTTCGCTCGCCGAACTCCGCTGGAGCGAACCGCGCGGAGAGCCGCTGCGGGTTGCCCTGCTGCAGGGCAATGTGCCGCAGGATCTCAAGTGGCGGCCGGAAAAGCTCCCGGAATCGCTGGCCATCTACGGCCGTCTGATGCATGACCACCCGGCGACGCTGACGGTGCTTCCGGAAACGGCAATTCCCACCTTCCTCGACACGCTGCCGCGCCATTACCTTGAAGGTCTGCTCGATCACGCCATGGGACAGCGTGGGGATATCCTCTTCGGCATTGCCGTCGGTGAGGGGCAGCGCTACGCCAATGCAGGCGTGAGCTTCGGCGCTTCGCCGACGCAACTCTACGCCAAGTCGCATCTGGTGCCTTTCGGTGAGTTCGTTCCGCCGGGTTTCCAGTGGTTCCTCGACCTGATGCGGATTCCGATGGGCAATTTCATGCCCGGTCCCGATCGCCAGCCGCCGCTTGAAATTGCCGGCCAGAAGGTGGCGGTGAACATCTGCTACGAAGATGTTTTCGGCAGCGAGATCATCCGCGCGTTGCCGGAGGCGACGCTGCTGGTGAACCTTTCCAACACGGCCTGGTTCGGCGATTCGCTGGCGCAGCCACAGCACCTGCAGATTGCCCAGATGCGTGCGCTCGAAACCGGACGACCGATGCTGCGCGCGACGAATACCGGCATGACGGCAGTGGTGCGCCCGGACGGTGTCGTGCAGGACGTGCTGCCGCCGTTTACCCGCGACGCGCTGGTGACCGAAGTGCAGGGGTACGTGGGCAGTACCCCCTACGTCCGCTGGGGCAACGGTACGATCCTCGTGCTTGCCCTGATCCTGATCGTTACGACCGCGTTTGCCCGCAAGCGCCAGCAAAACCAGTAAAATCAGCCCTTTTGAAATCCCCGGAAACCCGTTCCATGCCTACCTTCCAGGAAGTGATCCTGCGTCTGCAGCAATTTTGGGACAAGCAGGGCTGTGCGCTGCTGCAACCCTACGATATCGAAGTCGGTGCCGGCACCTTCCACACCGCCACCTTCCTGCGCGCCATCGGCCCGGAGCCGTGGAATGCCGCCTACGTGCAGCCCTCGCGCCGCCCGAAGGATGGCCGCTACGGTGAGAACCCGAACCGCCTGCAGCACTACTACCAGTACCAGGTAGTGCTGAAGCCGTCGCCGCTGAACATCCAGGAACTCTACCTGCAGTCGCTGGAAGCACTCGGCATCAACCTCAAGGAACACGACATCCGCTTCGTCGAGGACGACTGGGAATCGCCGACGCTCGGCGCCTGGGGCCTCGGCTGGGAAGTCTGGCTGGACGGCATGGAGGTGACGCAGTTCACCTATTTCCAGGAAGTCGGCTCGCTGACCTGCAAGCCGGTACTCGGCGAGATCACCTACG
>DAORCC010000166.1:0-5412 GCA_035345235.1 Azospira sp. | reverse complement strand
TCCCACCCTCTCCGCCAAGCCACACACAAACAAGCGCCTTTCGGGGCGCTTTTTTGTTTTTCCGGGTTGCAACGCGAGGCGGCTGGCGGGCCTTCTTCATGGTCGATGACAAGGCGGGCGTTCCCTCGCGCGTGATGACAGCAGAACCATAGCATATGATAATGCCCCGGTTGCCGAAGGTTTTCTTCATGCTCTGGCCGGCTCTGTTCGGCACTCTATAAGGTGCGTTGCGATGGAAATCACTGTCTATTTGGCCAACGGCCAGTCCCACGCGTTTTCTCAGCCGGATCAGAATGTTGCGCGAATGGTGCTTGCAGACTTGATGCCGGGTCGCCTGTTCGGTTCGTCATCGATCATTTTCGGCAGCGGTGCCAATTGCACTTTGCTCAAGACCACTTCGGTCAGTCGCATCGACGTGCTGACGGATGAGCCGGTGTCCATCGCGCCGACGATCCGCGATTCCGCCCGCGTTATCGAAAGCAATGACGAGTTTTCGCTGCGTGCAAAGGCTGCCGTCAAGGCGCTGGGCGACGGCGTCGCTCCCGGGCAGGCATACCAGGGCTATCTTCGTTTCGAGCTGACGGGCGGACATTCGCTGCTGGTCGAACTTGAGCGGGTGCTTGCGCAGCAGGCCCAGTTCTTGACGAACCTGCATCGCCTGGTCGAAGGGCCGGCGATCATGTTTCCGCATCCCAGAGGCGGCGCGATCTTCCTCAATGTCACGAACATCGTTTCCGTGACGGCCTCACCGGGATTTGCCGAGTATCCCAAGGGCACACTGCTGGCCGAGCCACGCTGAGCCGTGCGTCGTTCAGGAGTCGTGATGCATTTTCGTTTTCCAGGGTTGTCGGCTGGTCTCATGGCCATTTTCTGCGTAGTGCAGCCGGTTGTGGCGGCGGAGGGGCATGGGACGACGCTCCAGTTGCCGCAGTCGGCCGACGACATGCGCAAGTACATGGCGTCCGGCGATGCGCGTTGTCCGGGCTGCGGCGTCGTCAGCAATATTCGCCAGGTAGAGCCCGAGGATCTGGGCGGGCGTTCGCCTGATGCAGGCGTTGAGATACGTACCGGTGAATCCGGGCCCGGTGATGAAATCCAGACCGTGACCCTTGCGGGGACCGGCTCGGCATCGCGTGCGGCGCGCCAGCAGGCGGCCAAGCCGCCGGCAAAACCTTGGCGGGTGACAGTCCGCTACGACGACGGTTCTTACGCCTCGTTCGATCAGGACGACAGGCCGCATCTCAGTCGCGGGCAGCGGGTACAGGTAGTCTCGGGTCGAGTCGAACCGCGCTGAGCGGCTGGCTGCCGTGAGGCGGATTTGATATGCCTCAGTTCGGTGAGCGAATTTCTCCCTGACCCGGTGTAATACTGCGGCGCAGCATCGGATCTGATGTTAAACTCGCGCCCGTCACAAAAACATCACGGGGCTGTAATGTTCGGACGGCTGATGCCCAAAGAGGGCAAATTCTTCGATCTGTTTAACGCACATGCGGAACTGATCGTCGAGGGAGGGCAGCAACTGGTCGCCATGATGAATTCACTGGCGAACGGTGCCGATGGCGTGGACGGTTTCGCTGCCGCCATCGACAAGGCGGAAACCTCCGCGGACCGGATCACGCACGAAACGGTTTCCCAGCTGCACAAGACCTTCATTACGCCGCTGGATCGCGACGAAATCCACCAGCTGATCACGCGCATGGATGACATCCTCGATCTCACGCAGGATGTCGCCCAGACCGTTGCGCTGTACGACATCCAGCGGGCGACGCCCGAGGCCGTGACCTTGGCCGAGATTACGAAGGCCTGCTGCGAGGGGGTCAAGAAGGCGGTCAACATGCTGCACTCGATGGACAACGCGCAGGCGATTCTCTCCACCTGCCGGGATATCGACCAGCTGGAATCCGATGCCGACCGCGTGATGCGCGGTGCGATGTCAAAGCTGTTCCGGGATGAGCCCGACGTCCGGCAGATCATAAAGCTCAAGGCGGTCTACGAGCTGCTCGAAACCATCACCGATCGCTGCGAGGATGTTGCCAACATCCTCGAAGGCATCGTCCTCGAAAACTCCTGAGCGTCGCCGTTCATGGAACCGTTGAACATCGGCCTCGGCGTCGTGGTCTTCCTCGTCCTGCTGGCGCTCGCGTTCGATTTCATGAACGGGTTCCACGACGCGGCGAATGCCATTGCCACCGTCGTCTCGACACGGGTCCTGAAACCGCATACGGCGGTCATGATGGCAGCGTTCTTCAACGTCGTCGCCATTTTCGTCTTCCAGCTCAAGGTTGCTGCCACGGTCGGCAAGGGCACGATCGATCCATCGGTCATCGATCACTACGTCGTGTTTGGTGCGCTGGTCGGTGCCATCGCCTGGAACGTCATCACCTGGTATTACGGCATTCCCTCGTCGTCATCGCACGCACTGATCGGTGGCCTGATTGGTGCCGCCATCGCCAAGGCCGGTCCTGGGTCGTTGATCTCTTCGGGCGTGCTCAAGGCGGTGGCCTTCATCTTCATCTCGCCGCTGCTCGGCATGCTGCTCGGGGCGCTGATGATGCTGCTGATTTCCTGGTTGTTCAGACGGCAGACACCACGGCGTGTCGACCGCTGGTCGCGCCGCCTGCAGCTAGTCTCGGCCTCTGCCTATGCCCTCGGGCATGGCGGCAATGATGCCCAGAAGACGATCGGCATCATCTGGATGCTGCTGATCTCCGCCGGCATCATGGGCAGCGACGAGTCAGTGCCGATGTGGGTCGTCATTTCCTGCTACGCGTCGATTGGTTTGGGTACCGCTTTCGGCGGCTGGCGCATCATCAAGCTGATGGGGCAGAAGATCACCAAGCTGAAGCCGGTCGGCGGTTTCTGCGCGCAGACTGGCGGGGCTATCACGCTCTTCATCGCAACGGCGATGGGTATTCCCGTCTCGACAACTCACACCATTACCGGTGCCATCGTCGGTGTCGGTTCGGCACAGAAATTCTCGGCGGTTCGCTGGGGGGTGGCCGGCGGCATCGTCTGGGCGTGGATCCTGACCATTCCCTTCAGCGCAGTCATCGCCGCCCTGTTCTGGTGGCTGGGCACCTTCATCCTCTAAAGGTGCCGGCGCGCCGGCACCGATCCCGCTAGTTCAGAAACTCGATCATCGCCGCTGCGACTTCCCGCGGCTTCTCCGTCATCATGGCGTGTCCGCAATCCGCGATTTCCACGCGACGTGCGTGACGCAGCGCATCCTGCAATGCTTGTGCCGCACGCAGCGGTGTCATGCGGTCGCGACGGCCGAGCAGCAGTAGTGTCGGGCAAGGCACCGCTGCCGCCGCGACGAGTCCATTTCCATATTGATTGCAGTTGGCCAGGTCGCCGGCGAGCGTGGGACTGTTCCTGCGCATGACAGCAAGTGTTTTTCCTGCGCCCCACACGCCGTGTCCGCCGCCCCCGTTAAGGAAGAAGCCCGGCGTGTGCGACCAGGTGGTGACCATGCGGCAGGCAGCATCGGGGTTCGTGCGTGCGCTGTCGAGCAATGCGGCAGAGACCGGCATCGGGACGGCACTTCCGAGCAGCATGAGATGTGTGATGCGTCCGCCGGCGGTGGCTGCGAGTTCAAGCGCCGCCAGAGATCCCATGGAGTGGCCGGCGACTGCAAACTGCGCCAGCTGCATCGCGTCGGCAAAGGCCAGCAACCAGTCGGCAAGCGCTTCGATGCTGGCGGGGGCCTTGCCCGCAGAAAGGCCGTGGCCGGGGAGGTCCGGGGCGAGCACGCGCAAGCCTGCTGTGGCAAGTGCAGGTGCAAGGTCGCGCCAGGCATCGCGATCATTGGCGGCGCCGTGAACGAGGATCACGGGGCGGCCATCGTCCGGCCCCGCGCAGGCGACGTTGCAGGTCGCCCCGAGGATTTCGATTTTCATGATCAGGCAGGAATGTCAGGAACCAGCATCCGCTCGAACAGCGCGATACGGTCCTTCAACTGGAGCTTGCGCTTCTTGAGGCGGCGGATGAGCAGCTGGTCGGGCGGAGGATTGAGTACGAGGTGCTCGATGACCAGGTCGAGGTCGCGATGCTCCACCTGCAGTTCATACAGCTGCTCGCGGATGGCGGAGAGTTCCTCGTCGTCGTTCGGATTCATGTCGGGGGCACGGGTTCGTTGCGGGCAATGGTAGTCCCCGCCCAGTGGAAACACAATGCTGCGCGATGCCGTGCCGATGACATGCCCGTTTGTCGCCCGTGCTACATTCTGCGCGCAGCAAAAAGGGCTAGAATAGGCGCTCAAGAGAACTACATGCCGGAGGAGACTGATGATCTATCACGTGATGGTTATGTTCGGTAAGGACAACCAGTACGAATTCAAACTGCCGGATTCCGAGCTGGCCGGTCGCTCCGCCGAAGAGGCGCGGCGCTGGTTCGACAAGGAGTTCAACGATCTCGAGTGCGAACCGAGCAATCCGGTCGGCAAGGTGCTGATCATCGACAAGATCCTCAGCGTTGCCCGCTATGGCGGTGAAGCGCGTTTCGCCGACGGCAAGGACTGGGCGCACGATTTTGTCCGCAATGCGGCACTTGCGCTGGGTCGTGACACGATCCGTGTCGACGTCGGCAGTTTCAGCATCAGCTACTGATCCCTCCCGGCGCGGGCGTCCGTCCGCGCCAAGCAACTTTCCGTTTTGACCTGGTTACTGTCTTTCCACTTTTGTGGTGAGACAGTAAGCGGCTTATCTTCATTTTCCTGCTGATTGTTTTTAACCGATTGATTTTTAATAAAAACAATCGGTGGCACATTTCTTGTATCTGCTACCCCTGAATATGGAGCGCCACAGGCGCAACGATGTCCTTGCCGGTTAGTCCGGACGTTTTCAGAAGAAGGGTGGGGGTTATGGCAAATACCAGTCTGTTGAAGCTGGAACTGAACGACAAGATCGCGGCAGCGGCAGAACGCCTGCAGATGTCGCGTCGCGAGTTCCTGCAGTTCTGCGCCGCGATGGCGAGCACGCTAGGCCTCCCGCAGGGCGCAGATGCCGCTGTCGCCGAGGCGGTGGCCACCAAGAAGCGTCCGTCGGTGATCTGGCTGCATTTCCAGGAATGCACGGGCTGTACCGAATCGATGTTGCGCGCAGAGCATCCGACGCTCGAGAAGCTGATTCTCGACGTGATTTCGCTCGACTACCACGAGACGCTGTTTGCGGCAGCCGGCCATCAGATCGAGGCGGCCCGCGAGTCGGCGATGAAGGCCAATGCCGGCAAATACGTGCTGGTCATCGAGGGCGCCATCCCGACCAAGGATAATGGCATCTATTGCAAGATCGGCGGCAAGACGGCGATCGAACTGGCGAAGGAATGCGCCAAGGATGCGGCGGCCGTGATTGCCATCGGTTCCTGTGCTTCGTGGGGCGGCATGCCCTCGACCGATCCGAACCCGACCGGTGC
>DAORCC010000165.1:1411-5484 GCA_035345235.1 Azospira sp. | reverse complement strand
ACGACGCCTTCGTAAGCCTGCAGACGCTCACGGTTACCTTCCTTGACCTTCACCTGAACGATGACGGTGTCGCCCGGGGCGAATTCGGGAACGGTCTTGCCCAGACGGGCAATTTCTTCCTGCTCGAGTTGCTGAATCAGATTCATTTTTAAGCTCCTAAGTTTTCCTGACCGCATTGCTCCAGTTCGGTTTTGTATTCCGCCAGGAGTTGCGTTTCCTCTTTTGACAACTTGCGTCCGGCCAACAACTCCGGGCGCCGCTGCCAGGTCCGCCCCAGCGACTGTTTCAGCCGCCAGCGACGAATCTTCTCGTGGTGACCGGAAAGCAGCACCTCCGGTACCCGCAAACCCTCGTATTCCTCGGGCCGCGTGTAGTGCGGGCAATCCAGCAGGCCCGACACGAACGAATCTTCTACCGCCGACTGTGCATCGTTGAGCACACCCGGCAACTGCCTGACGACGGCATCGATCAGCGCCATCGCCGGGATCTCGCCTCCGGAGAGCACGAAATCCCCGATCGAGATTTCCTCATCGACGCAGCGCTCGATCAGCCGCTCGTCAATTCCTTCGTAGCGCCCGCAGAGGAGGATCAATCCTTCATCTGCGTTCGCCATCTGCATCACCCGCTCATGAGTGAGCGGCTTGCCCTGCGGCGAGAGGTAGATGACGCGACTCGCCGCCACGCCTGCCTCGCGCTGCCTCGCCTTCGCTGCGCCGATCGCAGCCTCCAGCGGTTCAGGCAGCATCACCATCCCGGGGCCGCCGCCGTAAGGCCGGTCGTCCACCGTCCGGTAATTGTTCGTCACATGATCGCGCGGGTTCTCGAACCCGATCGACCAGATACCGTCTTCCTGCGCCCGCCGCGTCACACCGCACTCGGTAAGCGCCGCGAACATCTCCGGGAAGATGGTCACGGCATCGATGTGCAGCGTCACCAGTCAGCTTCCCATTCGACGCGGATGCGCTTCGCGGCGACATCCACCTCGAGTACGACGGCACTGACGAAGGGCAGCAGCCTTTGCGTACCGTCATCGGCAATGACCACCAGCACGTCACTGGCAGCGGACTCGATCAGTTCCTTCACCGAACCGAGGCGCTCGTCACGACCATTCACCACATCGAGGCCGATCAGATCGGCCCAGTAATACTCATCCTTGCCGGTCGCCGGCAACGCATCGCGCGCCGCACCAACCAGCGACCCCTTCAGCGCCTCCGCCGCAGTGCGGTCGGTGACACCTTCCAACTGGACCAGCAAGCCATCGGATTGCAGCTTGCTGCGCAGCGGAACGACCTCACGCCAGGTTTCCGGCGCTTCGTCCTCTCGGCCCAGTTGCCATGCCTGCATCCGCCCCCAGGAGGACGGATCGTCGGCGAAGGGATGCACCCTGACCCAGCCCTGCACCCCGTAGGCCCCGACAATCTTGCCGAGGACAATGAAGGCGCAGCCGGTCAAGGGGATGCGTGAAACTTAAGCAGCAGCCTTGGCGGCTTGCTTGACCAGACGGGCAACGGTCGGCGACAGTTGGGCGCCGTTCTGCTGCCAGTAAGTCAGGCGATCGGTCGCGATGCGCAGCGGCTCTTCGGCGCCGGAGGCAACGGGATTGTAGAAACCAACACGCTCGATGAAACGGCCATCGCGGCGATTGCGCGAATCAGCGGCGACGATGTTGTAGAACGGACGCTTCTTGGAGCCACCACGGGCCAGGCGAATCACAACCATTGTGTTCTCTTCCGGATTCAGAAAAAGGGGGAGATTATAGCAAGAAACCACGACAAAACAATCCCCTAGTTACGCCTGAGTTGAAAGCCTCCCGTCACCGGCACATCGGCGCAGGATTCGTGATTTTCTGCACGACATCCGGACGGGGCGGTCACTATAATGCGGGGGCTACAATGCTGCCCACCCAAATGTCAGAAACCGAAGAAACAATACAGAATCAATCCCTTAAGGACGACGAGCTGGCCTTGATCGACCTGAAGGCGATCCTTGAATGGCTGGCCACACCCGCCGCCCGCCATCCCGAGGACGAGCTCGCGCCCTTGCATGCGCACCTGACGGCCTTGCGCGAAACCGCCACGGCCGCCCACCAGCGCCACAAGGTACTCGACCTGCTCTACACCCGCGCCCATGGGACCGTGCAGCGCCTGATTCCCGACCTGACGGGCGTTTCCCTGCCGCTCTCGCGCAAAACACGCCAAACCGTCCGCGGCATGCAGGATGTGCTGCTGATGGTTGCCGAGGACTACCTGAATACATTTGGCGACCTTGACGCGCATCTCATCAAGGGTTTGCGCCGCCCGCCCGAGCTGACGCTCTGGCGCGCTCTCGACGCGCTTTCCAGCCATCTGCTGATCAGCGATTACTCGGCATCTCCAGCCGCACCCGGCGTCTGGTTGCTGATGCACCGCGCGTATCGCATGGCGAACGAAGCCGGCGTCACCGAACAGCCGGCGCGCGGGGCCGGCAGTTCGCCGCGGGAGGTCTACCAGCGGGCGCTACTGCTCGCCAGCGCGCAACCGGCATCATTCACCTCGCGGGAAATCGACGTGGTCGTCGATTACATCCTGCGCTTCGGCTCCCGCGTCAATCTGATCGCGGCGACGGAGGGGATGACCGATGCGGGAATTTTCCATATCGACCCGGAGCGCGACCAGCCCCCCGTCGCTGCTGCGCGCAGGCCGCCACCGGCGGGCGCGATGTGCCTGAATTGCGAACGGATCGCTCAATTGGCAGAGGAACAGGTCACAGCCCTCGACGCCGGGGCTGCACCTCGCGATATCGATCTGCCGGACGATTTCATTGCCCCCTCGGTACAGGGCATCCTGCGCCGACTGGCGCTGTATTGGGGACATTCCGGCAAACGCCGCTTCACCCGCCGCCGGCAAAACTACCGGGCTGTCCTCTGTATCGGGCTGCAGGCGCTATGGCAGCTTTTCCACGACGACGAAACACAGGCCGGCGAACTGACGAGCTGGATGGTCACCAACGAAAGCCCGGATGGTTACGCGCTGATGCATGTCACCGGGAAGACCAACCGGGTGACGCCGGGCGACATCGTGGCGCTGCGGACCGAAAACGTCGCCGACTGGCAGATCTGCATCGTGCGCTGGGCGCTTTCGGAAAACCCGGAACACCTGGAAATCGGTCTGCAGGTCCTCGCCACGCGGGCGACCCCGGCAATCCTCGCCTGCACGTCGCGGGCCATGAACGGCAGCGGTATTCAGCAACCGGTGCTCGTATTGCCGGAACTGCCGCCACTGCGTCCTGCAGAAATGCTGGTGGCACCAACCGGTACAACACATGCAGGCGCCGAGCGCATGGTCCTCATGATCGAGAAGGAAAACCTCGAACTGCGCGAAGTGATCGCCACGCATCTCGACGAGCAGACCGCCAATATCGAAGTCTTCGCTTTCGAACCTCGCCCGCTGTCCTAGGGTCAGCTCACGGACAAACGATGCTTGCGCAAGGCACTGGCGGGGCACAGCGCGAGGCGCCGGGCGCGCGGTGCAGTGATTTCCACAAGCGACCGGTAACGACGCGATGTGCCCGGCCAGCGCCTTTCCCTCTCGGTTGTTCCGGCATGGGCATGCCTGCGTCGTCACAAGGTTTGCGAAGGGAATGCCATTCGCGGTGCCTTGTGCCTAGCATCCGCACCGATGCCGAAACAGCGCAATCCACCGTAAATAGGTGAGCAGACCCTAGTCGCTTCCACGCCGGCGGCGCGCCCTTCCTCCGCCATGCTCGAATTCAGGCAGGAAATGCGCGATCAGGGCACCCAATAGCACCAGAGCCCAGGACAGATAGACCCAGAGCAGGAAGATCGGCACCACCGCAAATGCGCCATAAATCGCCTTGTAGGAAGGGAAATAGGCGAGATACCACTCGAACGCATTCTGCAGCAGGACAAATCCCAGTGCCGAAGCCAGGCCGGCAATCCATGCATCGCGCCAGCGTACGGCCGCATTGGGTACAGCGTAATACAGCCACGAGAAAAACAGCGCCAGCATCCCGATCGAAAACACCCTGAGCATCTTCGCCCGCAACCAGGGCAACTCTCCGACCAGACCGAGCGA
>DAORCC010000165.1:0-1311 GCA_035345235.1 Azospira sp. | reverse complement strand
TCGATGAAGGCGAAGAAGGATGGCAGTGCCGAAACGATGGCCAGCACGAGGGCCACCATCGGGACCAGCGACAGCAGCGTCGTGAAGGCCAGGCTTGCCGTGATCTGGTCGAAGTCGTCCGACATGAATCGGCGCATTGCCCGATAGAGCAGCGGCGCAGCGATGCGGCGCAGACGCGGGCGACCGGAACGGCCGTTTGAGCGGGTATTCGGCATAGGGCCGGTATAATAGCGCGATGTCGGGCCTTCTCGTTTTCCCCCTCAGCCAATGCCTTCCGGCACGGGCGCCCGACCCGAACCACCGCCACCCCACGGAAGCCTTCGCCGCATGACAACCCGCCTGGCCTATCTGGCTGCCTGCACCAGCCTGATCGCACTGATCTTCCTCGGTATTGCATGGGAACTGCGGCTGGCACCGATCCAGCCGGGCGGCTCGGCACTCGTCTTCAAGGTGCTGCCGCTGCTGGCGGCGCTGTTCGGCATCCTGCACGGCAAGCGCTACACCTACAAGTGGGGTTCGCTGTTGATCCTGCTCTACTTCGCCGAAGGGCTCGTGCGGTCGACCTCGGATCACGGCATCGGCCAGTGGCTGGCGATCGCGGAAATCGGGCTCGCCGTTTCCTTCTTCGCCGCCGCCGTCACCTTCCTGCGCCAGACGCGGCCCCAATGAAAAAGCCGCGGCAGATGCCGCGGCTTCGTGGTTTCCCCGGGGCGTCTGGTGTTCAGACGTCGCCCTGTGCCTTCACCTTGTCGCCGGACGAATGCAGCTTGTTCAGGGCATTCAGGTAAGCCTTCGCCGAGGCGATGACGATATCCGTGTCGGCGCCGTTACCATTGACGATACGGCCGCCGTGCGAGAGCCGCACGGTAACCTCGCCCTGCGCATCGGTTCCGGTCGTGATCGCATTGACCGAGTAGAGCAGCAGCTCCGAACCGCTCTTCGCGACCGTCTCGATGGCCTTGAACGTGGCATCCACCGGGCCGCCACCGAAGGCACCTGCCTTGTGCTCGACACCGCCCAGGGTCAGGGTGACCGCCGCCTGCGGCGTTTCTCCGGTTTCCGAGCAGACGCGCGAATACACCAGCTTGTAGTGCTCATCCTCGGGCGTCACCGTCTCGTCCGAAACCAGCGCCTGCAGGTCCTCGTCGAAGATCTCGTGCTTTTTGTCGGCGAGCTCCTTGAAGCGGGCGAAAGCGGCATTCAACGCTTCGTCGCTGGCGAGTTCGATGCCCAGCTCGGCAAGGCGCGTCTTGAAGGCGTTGCGACCGGAGTGCTTGCCGAGCACCAGCTTGTTCTGCGTCCAGCCGACAT
>DAORCC010000164.1:0-5527 GCA_035345235.1 Azospira sp. | reverse complement strand
CAACTGCTGCGCGACCAGATCCGCCAGCCGGTCTTCCCGGCGCACCGCCTCGACCGGGGCACCTCGGGCGTGCTGGTGTTCGCGCTCGACCGCGAAATGGCGCGTTTCCTCTCGACAGCATTTGCCGAGGGGCATGTCGGCAAACGCTATCTTGCTGTCGTCCGCGGCTGGCCTGCCGAGCAAGGCAGCATCGACTACCCGCTCAGTCGCCAGCCCGACGAAGCCGAATGGATCGACCCGCGTGCGACGCTGGCGCCGCAGCCGGCACTGACGCACTGGCGACGTCTCGCCACCGCAGAACTGCCGTTGCCGAACGACCGCTACCCGGCGACACGCATCGCGTTGCTCGAACTTCGACCGGACACGGGGCGGCGCCATCAGATCCGCCGCCATCTCAAGCACATCGCACACCCGATCATCGGGGATGCAACGCATGGCAAGGGCGCGATCAACCGCGCATTCGCCGCCTTCACGGGGTGCAACCGGCTGCTGCTGCACTGTGCGGCGCTCGAACTTCCACTTCCGGATGGCCGCCCGCTGCACCTCACGGCGCCACCCTCCGGTACCCTTGCAGCATTGCTGGCTTCGCTCGCATGGCCTGACGGCAGTGGCTGCGGGGCTTTCCCGGCTTGAATCACATGCATGCTGCGGGTACCATCCGCTCAGGCTAGCGGCCGCATCGACGGCGTCAGCGGCGATCCGAATCCATCGATGAGTCACCTTTTCATACCTACGGTGAAGTAGAACGATGCTGACCCACCCTCTGCAGGATCTTGAAACCTGGGTGCTGTTCTTCAGCGGCGCCGATCTGCCGGTACTCCGGCATACAGCCCGCCAGCTCGAGGAGGCACGGGCAAAGATCGACCGGGTCAGCGGCCGAGACATTGCCCGCATCGTCCTGCAGGACCCGCTGATGACGGCCAAGGTACTGGCCTACATCCAGCCGTTTTCCGGCAAGCGCCTGCGCACCGACATCACGACCATCGCCAGCGCGGTGATGATGATCGGCGTCGAGCCCTTCTTCGAGAAGTTCAAGGAACTGATCACCGTCGAGCACATGCTCAAGGCGGAGCCGCCGGCCATGCTCGGCACGCTGCAGCTGATCCGCCGCGTCCAGCGCGCCGCCCACTACGCGCGCGAATGGGCATTGTGGCGTCAGGACATCAACGTCGAGGAAGTCACCATCGCGGCGCTGCTGCACGACATCGCCGAGATTCTGCTGTGGTGTTTCGCCCCCACCCTCGCGGGTCGTATCCGCGACATGCAGAAGGCCGACCCGACATTGCGCAGCGCCGTCGCTCAGGAACAGGTACTCGGCATCCAGCTGATCGACCTGCAGCTCGCACTCTGCCGCGCCTGGCACCTGCCCGAGCTTCTGGCACACCTGATCGACCCCGAGCACGCGGATCACCCGCGCATCCGCAATGTGCAGCTGGCGGTCGACCTTGCCCGCCATACGGCCAGCGGCTGGAACAACGCGGCAATACCCGACGATTTCACGGCCCTCGAAAACCTGCTGCATCTCAATCGTGATTCGCTGATCGAGCGGCTCGGCCTCTCCGACGACGAAAAGGCCCAACTGCCCCAGATGCCGCAGATGCCGCCGCCGGTGGACGCACCGAAGCCGGCCTGACGCTGGCGCAGCAAGCGCAGCACCTCCGCAGACGCCTCCGATCCGATGTCCTTCAGCCGCCGTGCCGCCCTGATCTCGTTCGCCGCGCTCGGCACGACAGCGGCCCTGCCAAGACTCGTGCGTGCGGCGCAGCCACTGATGCCGCGCGGCAGTGTCCCACGCGTCGTGATCGTCGGCGGCGGCTGGGGCGGGCTTGCCGCAGCCCGCCGTTTGCGCGAGCTTGCGCCGCAGATCGACGTCCTCCTGATCGAGCGCGCCAGCGAATTCCGCTCACTGCCGCTTTCCAACCGCTGGCTGATCGATCAGGTCGATGAGCGCCTGCTCCGCCGCGACTACGGCGGCACCGCCAGGTCTGCCGGCTATCAATTCCTGCAGGCGGACGTCACCGCCGTCGACCGCGAGCGCCGCCAAGTGCTCACCGCTGCCGGCGTGGTCGACTACGACTGGCTGATTCTTGCCGTGGGCATCCGCGACGATTACCGCCCCTGGTTCGGCAATGAGCCGACACCGGCTGCCGAAGCCCGACGCCGCTTCGGCAGTGCCTGGCAGGCTGCCGATATCGCATCACTGAAGGCACGTCTCGCCGCATTCTCCGGCGGCGATCTGCTGATGACGATCCCGCCGCTGCCCTACCGCTGCCCGCCGGCGCCTTACGAGCGCGCCTGCATGGTGGCCACGCTCATCCGGCGGCGCCGGTTGAAGGCACGCGTCGTACTGCTCGACCCGAATCCGATGATGCAGGTCTTCTCGCGCGTCTTCGGCAACCAGTACCGTGATCTGATCACCTATGTACCGCAGGCCCGGATCAAGGCCGTCGATCCGTTCGGGCGTACGGTGACGACGGATTTCGAAACACTCCGTTTTGACGACGCGATCCTGATGCCGCCACAGCAGGCCGGTGACCTCGCCTGGCAGGCGGGGCTGGTGGCCGCAGGAACGGACTGGGCCGCGGTCGATCCCGCCAGCCATCGCACACTCACCGATCCACGCGTCTTTGTCATAGGCGACATGATCGACCGCGTCTCGCCCTTGTTCGGGCACTATCCGAAAACCGGCGAAATGGCGCTGCGTCAGGGGCAGATCGCCGCCGCCCACATCGCGGCCGAAGCCGCCGGGCGCGAGGCGCCGACACTGCTTCCAGCGAGCACCTGTTTCGTCCTCGCCGGCACCGAGCCGATGGAGATGGCCCGCATCGAAACCGCCTACCGCTTGCGCGGCGACGGCCTCATCCAGCAGGCGGTGAAGCAGCATTACGATGCGCAGCCGCGCGACGAGGATGTCGCCTGGGCCAGAGGGATGTTTGCCGAACTGTTCGGCGCCGCCTGATTACTTCCGCTTGCCGCGCGCCCAGCGGCGCTTGCCGTGCTCATCCACGACACTGACGACATAGTCGTCCATGTTGATCGTTTCGTTCGCAGTGTCGAAGTCGGCGATCGTCCCCGACGTCTCCCGCGACGCGTCTGATCCCCGCATCTCCAGCTCCCGTACGCGCTCATGGAGGCGGCGTAGCTCGCTTCGGCTGCGCTTGAGCGTACGCGCCCGCCGCGCCCGTGCCGTCACGGCTGCGACCAGCAGGGACATGTCGATCGGCTTCATGAGGAATTCGTCGGCACCAAGATTGAGCGCCTCCAGCCGTCTTTCGAGTTCAGCGTCGCTCGATAGCAACAGGATCGGCGTATCGATGAGCTCGTCATCCTGTCGAAGCAGCGACAGCAGTTCCAGGCCATTGCAGCCCGGCATGAAGATGTCGCAGATCACGACATCGGGCTGGAAGGCCCGCACTTCGGCCGGCGCGAGCAGGGGATCGGCAACGACCTGCGTCCTGATCCCCGACTCCTCCAGGCCATCGCGGCAAACCTCGGCCAGGAACGGATCGTCATCGACGAGAACGACACGGAAGGGCCGCGGCGGGACCTGGACGGTCACGCCCTTGAGAATGGCCACCAGCCTCGCCGTGTCGAGCGGCAATGGCAGGAAGCGTGTGGCGCCGAGACGTACGGCATCGAGGCGTGCCGGAATATCGTCGCCGGGCGCGATGCAGACGAGGTGCGGCGAGGGTGAAAAGCGCTCGCGCAGATTCGCGAAGACGGCGGCCGTTTGCGGATCAAGGCGGCAACGGCTGATCTCGGCCACGATGGCCGCGGGCGACCCGGCTTCATCAACGGCGGCCAGTGCATCGAGGGAATCGAAGATCATCGGCGTAAAGCCTGCGCTGGTGAGTGATTCACGCAACATCACCTGTAGCGGCGCCGTGTCCATGAAGAGCGCGATGCGCGTATTGACCGTTGGCTCGGTCGGCGCGATCGGCGTCACCAGGGGACGATAGCCGTCCGTCGCCTGGCTGTCGGAGGGGGCGAGATCCTGCTGCAGGGCTTCCAGCAGCACGACCACCTGCAGGCGCTCTGCCTCACGCAGGGGCCGGTCACCGCGGCCATGCAGCAGGCTTGCCAGCGAACGGGCCGTTTCGGCAGCCTGCAGGCAGGTCTGCCGCTCCTGGGCCGTGATGTAGAAATCGAAGAGGCTGGCAGTCAGGCGCGGCGGAATCGGCGCAGCCGGATCGGCGAGGAGCGGCCGAACGAGCGCCTTCAGGCGATCCGCCTGCTGACGCAGCGTTGCCACACTCACTTCGACCGGCAGTTGTTCCCCTGCATCCATCCGTTCTTTCCCCCGGGACCCAGTCGGGTCCGGCCGTTAGCTTAACCCACTCCGACGACCAACCGAAGCGCGCCCATCGCTGCAACACGCTGCGGACACCAATTTCCGGGGCGCCTCTCATACAGCGTAGTTCGTGCCTTAGATGGGTGTAAAGTAGGTTTCGGCCGCAGCCAGCGCCGCCTGGTCGGTGAGCACCGTATCCGGCGCCCCACCTTTGCCCCACAACGCCCCCTTCCATTCCATGCCCATGAACTCGGCACACAGACGGTAGCTGTCCAGCATCGGTTGCGCCTTCGCGCGATCCCCGCTGGTTGCCACCACCCACAGGCGCTTGCCGGCCATGCGGGCCTTGAAGTCGAGACCCGGCACACGCAGCCAGGCACTCCACTGATCGAGGCACAGCTTGAGTGGCGACGGGACCGAGAACCAATAGACCGGCGACACGAACACGACATCGGTGGCCGAGAGCAGCGCATCGAGCACCTGTTTCGCATCGCCCTCCGGCATGGGATAGACCCCCGTGGTGTGGCGATGGTCGACGAAGGCCGGCAGATCGAGCCCGGCAAGCGCCAGCCAGGTCTGCTTCGCATCGGCCGGCAGCGCCTCGGCGGCTCGACGAGCGAGGGTTTCGGTATTGCCCACCTGCCCGGGCGCGCGGGTGCTGGCATTGAGGAAGAGAAAGTGCGACATGGAAGCGTCCTTGCACAAGGGAACGCGATTATCGCGCGAACGGGGCAGCGGGCGGAATGAAGGGCTGGTGTCCGCCAGTCAGGAGCCCTCCTCGTATTGGCTATTTGACTAGACATTTCCAACGGGAGAGCTATCCTAAAAGTGGGTCTGAAGTGAAGGTAGTCAGACTCATCTGCTGACAACCCGACTGGAGGCAAGATGGTTGAAGATCCGCCGCAGTACGTGATGATTGCGTAGTAACCAAACGGCGAATGCCGAATGCCTCGATCAATTGCTACGAGGTCAAAGATTTACGAAGCCCATGCTCGACCGGCATGGGCTTTTTGCATTGCGGGTTTGTACCCGTCATCGGCCTCTGATGTTCCTGAACGGCAGTTATCCGATCCTGCGAATACGAACTTCCGACCCGTTGCCGTCATTCGACGTTGGGTGTGGTTCGACGGCAGTTTCCTGAGTAGAGCAGCCACCCATTTCTGCAACTGACGGGCAGCCCCTCGGCCAAAGCTGCCGTCTAGCTGCTTTTCTTTCTGCGACCGATTTAGGTCGCAA
>DAORCC010000163.1:0-5552 GCA_035345235.1 Azospira sp. | reverse complement strand
GCGATTTCGAGAACGTGGCGCTTGGCGTACGCGACGCCAAGTACGACAAGTTCGACATCAAGCCCGTCCTCGAGCGGCTGCTGCTCAAAGGCAGTATCGTCGTCAAGAAGGCGTATTGTGATTGGGAGCGGTACAAGGGCTTCAAGTCAACGATGCACGAGGCGAGTTTCGAGCTGATCGAAATCCCGCATCTGCGCCAGTCGGGCAAGAACTCGGCCGACATCCGGCTCGTGGTCGACGCGCTTGACCTGTGCTACACCAAGGCGCACGTCGACACCTTCGTCATCATCAGCGGCGATTCGGACTTCTCGCCGCTGGTTTCCAAGCTGCGCGAGAATGCCAAGTACGTCATCGGCGTCGGCGTCAAGCAATCGACTTCCGACCTGCTGATCGGAAACTGCGATGAGTTCATCTTCTACGACGACCTGGTTCGCGAAAGCCAGCGTGCAGCCCGGCGCGACTCCAAGGAAGCGCAACCTGTCGTCAAGCGCAGCCCGGAAGAGGATGCGCAACGTAAGGCCGAACTCGAAGCACGCCGAAGCAAGGCGATCGAGCTGGCGGTGGCGACGCTTGACGCACTGGTTGCCGAACGCGGCGACAGCAGCAAGATCTGGGCCTCGATGCTCAAGGAAGCGGTCAAACGACGCAAGCCCGATTTCAGCGAGTCGTACTACGGATTTCGTGCCTTCGGCAATCTGCTCGAGGAAGCGCAGGCGCGCGGGTTGCTGGAAATTGGCCGTGACGAAAAGTCCGGGACCTACGTGATCCGCAACAATACGGTGACCGTAGTGGCGGAGGCGCCGACCGGCGAGCCGGTTGGCGAAGCGCTGCCGGCAGTGGGCGTGCCGTCCGCTGACATATCGACCAGCGAAGAGCCGCCGGATGCCGCCGGCGGACTTGCCGAGCGTAGCGAGTCAAGTGCGGCGAGCGAGGGAGAAGGCAAGGCGCGCAGCGCGCGCAAGACTGCCGACAAGGGCGTCAAGCGCGCGCGTGGCGGGCGCGCGAGCAAGGGCGCAACGCCAGCCGATGAGAAGCCGCCGGTTGCTGCTTCTGCCGACGAGACGAGCGCGTACGAACAGCCGCGGCCGAGCGAAGCCGCCGCGCCCGAACCGGGGCCAGCGCCGATGACCAGCACGGCCCCCGTCGATGCTGCATACGCCGCTGCAGAGGCGGTCGGCGGAGCGGCCGGCGAAGGGTCTGCCGACGTAGTGGGTGAAGCACCGCCGGGCGAACAGGCGGCTGGCTCGGCGGAGGTCGGCGCGGCCGAGCGTGCCGAGCCCGTGCGCAAAGCGCCGGCGCGCAGCCGGCGGCCGCGCAAGCCGAAGGTCGTCGAGGGGGGCAGCTAAGGTGATTTCTTGCGAGTCGTCATCCCGGGCAGGCCGGTCGAATCAGGATGTCCCACTTGGCCAGGAGCGGGTTTCTTTGCAGGCGGGACTCGACAGCGTGCATGGCGTCCTTGGCTGCGATGATTCCTTTTTCGTAGACGATGCGGTTCGCTTCGACGACGGGATGAACGTTTTTTCAGGTCATGCGCCTGGCCCACTGAGATCCACCGGATTCCATTTGCTGTAGCACGGCGGATGGTCGAGGAGGCGGATGAACTTGTCGATGTGGTCGGCGAACTCGACCAAGCGCTTGAGGAATTGCCTGCGTCGGGCATGGCTCTCCGCTCCGTCATCGGCCTGGCACTGGAGGTGCGTGGCGCGAGCACGCGCTTCGGAGGCCGGACGCTCCCACCACGCGCCGAGACTGTCGACGAGTAAATCGCTGGTCTTCGTCGAGCTTGCAAAGGGCAGATGGAGGAACGCACTGTCTTCATTGATGACACCCAATGGAGTGTGTTTCTCCTCGCATTCCATGTCGTCGTCGGCTGCGGCTGTCGCCCCGCGTCTTGTTGCCGCGCGAGTCGTCGCCAATATCCACGGTCACCTTGCAGTCCATGCCCAAGCGCATTTCCGCTTCATTTTGGCAATCGCGATCACGTTTGCGCGCGTCCCGCCGAATCAACTCATCCAGCGTCAGATCCCCTTTGTTTGCATTGCTGCTCGTCCTGCTCGTATCCTCTGGCATGGTGTTTCTCCGCTGGGGTGACTTCGGGTATTGACAACCCGATTTCATCAGAGGTACGCCACCCGATCAACTCGCGCTCGCGCCTCAATACAACCGAGATCCATCAGAGCTCGGACTGACGAAACGACTTCGCCATGGCCATCTACTCCGAATACGACACGGCGCCCATTTACGCCGCCGCTAAACTCTTTTGTGAGCGCTGCCTCATCGCGGACGGATCTCTGCTCGGCGACGGGCCTCTTTGGACGCCGGAGAATCTGAGGCGCCTGCACGACGCGTTTGTGAAGGATCCGGACGAGGGCGACAGGTCGTTCACGGACAAGTTCAGGGACCAGATCGCCAAGGCGGGGGAGCCCTCCGTCGCGCGCCTCGCCGCCGAGGTGGTCGCTGTCCATTTCCTTTTCCCCTCTAACGTTGGCCGCGACCGGAAGAGCGCCCTCGTCGCCGAGATTCTCGCCTGGGGCGGGGCTACGCTTACCGAAGGAAACGTGCTCGAGCCTGCCTTTCTGCGGGGAATCGGCAGTGGCGGTCAGGGCTACAACGCCCGCCGATTCTTGGAGATTGCTTTCCTGATCGAGTTCGCCCTCGAGTGGAAACAGCGGCCCCTCGCAAGCAGGGTCTCGGCACTTGCCGACCCGTGGGCGTTCATGGCCGCCGTGGACGCGGTCGAGGGGGCCGAGACAAGGCAGCTTCGGCACATGCTTGTTCACCTGACGCACCCCGAATCCTTCGAGCGCATCGCCAGCAGGGAGCACAAGCGTCGCGTTGCCGCAGCGTTCTCGTCCCTGCTCGGAGGCAACGCCCCGGACGACGTCGACCGCTGCCTGCTCGCCGTCAGGCAGGTACTGGAGCAGCTTCTCGGGCGCAAGAACTTCGACTTCTACTGGCCCCCGCTGGTGGATGTCTGGAACGACCAGGGCGACGCTGGCGACGCCGGCATTCCGCTGGACGCCCTCCGGCACAAGCGGCAGATCGTCCTGTACGGTCCGCCGGGAACCGGGAAGACCTATCGCGCCAAGAGCATCGCTGAACGGCTGATTCGCCCCGCGCTGCTCGCCGCAATGGGGCCCCACGACTACTTCGGACGGCAGGCAGAGGTCGCCGACGGTATCCAACGCAGGACCCACCGTCTGCAGTTGCATCCCGCCTACGGCTACGAGGATTTCATCCGCGGGCTGCATATCGACGGGAGAGGCGGGACGGAATACCGCCCCGGCTATCTTCCCAGGCTCGTCGCGGAGATGGGGAGGGACGACCCGTCGATACCCCATGTCCTCATCCTCGACGAGATGAACCGCGCCGACCTGAGCCGCACGCTTGGTGAAGCGTTCTCGCTGCTGGAGGACCGCGGGCAGAACATCGAACTGCCCGGGGCCGGTGCCGACGGGCGGACGACGACCCTCGGCATTCCCGAGAATCTCTACGTCATCGGCACGATGAACCTCATCGATCAGTCCGTGGAGCAGATGGACTTCGCCCTCCGCCGCCGCTTCCTTTGGGTGCGTTGCTCATTCGATCGCGTAGCCCTCGTGTCCGCCTCGAAGGCGCGCTGGGAGCGGGCGGGAGGACGGATCGCGTGGGAGCGCGTGGCGTCCGACTTCGAGCGCCTGGCGATGGCCGCAGAGGCACTCAACCGAGAGATCGCGGACAGTCCTCTTCTCGGGTCTCAATACGAGATCGGGCACGCCTACCTGCTCGACGCCGTCTCCTTCCTGCGCGAGGACATGGGTCCCGCTCCGCGGACCTTCCTTTGGGCGAACGACCGCGCGAAACGTCCGGTGGAGCAGACCTGGGAACTTTCCCTCAGACCCCTCCTTGAGGAATACCTGGCGGGACTGGACGCCCGCAGCCGGAAATCGGAACTCGCCAAGCTTCAGGCCGTTTTCCTTCGCCCGCCGGTGGTGAGCGATTGACGCTCTCGGTCAGGGACTGCTCGCCGTTCGCTCCGGCTCCGTCGGCGGCCGACGCGGCATGGCTGTCGCGGCTCGCCTTGGCCTCCCGGGGAGGGGATTTGGTTCTCCGGCTTGAGCAAGGCCGAGAGGACGAGCCGGTCGTCAGGTGCGACGAGTTCGGCTCTTGGTGGGCAGGCAGGTACGTCGGCAGCCTCACCTTCGAGGGGCGGCGGCTGGACATCCTCCCCAGGTTTGGCGAGGAGACCCTGCGTGCGTGGATCGCCGGGGCCTTCAACCTGGCTCTCGTGGACACGCCAGGCCGTCTTGGCGGCGACGACTCCTTTGTCGCCCGCCTCCTTGCAGCGGTCTGGTCGCGCGCCTTCGTCGCAGCGGCGCGGCACGGCGCTCCCGCGCTTCGCGCCGACGTGAGGGAGAGCGGGCTGACCGTACGCGGACGGATCGACGTTCCTGCGACCGTCAGGCTCAGGGCGTTCCAGGTGCCGGGTGTGGCCTCGGTCAGGCGGGAAAAGTCCCTCGACCACGCCGTTACGGCCGCCATCGTGGCGGCGTGGGCGGAGCTCTCGCAAGCGGTTGGCCACGGCGGTTGGCTGCCGGATCGGCTGGGGGAAATCGTCCCGCACATGGTGGCCGCCGTGGGGGTACGTCCGCGGGTTCCGACGCGGGAGGAGATAGACCGCGTGCGGCTGACGCCCATCACGGCCGGATTCAGGCCGCTGGCCGAACTCTCCGCCAGAATCGCGGCCCGGCGGGGCCTCTCGCCGCGTTCGTCGGACGACGGCGAATGCAAGGGGGTCCTGCTCGACGTGGCAGAACTTTGGGAACTGTACGTCCTTGGCGCCATCCGGCGGGCCTGGCCGGACGCCGACGTTCTGCACGGGGCGAGGGAGGCGGGAGAGTCCCGCCCGCTTCTGCGCAACGCCTCCGGGCATGGGCTCGGAACGATGAAGCCCGACGCCGTGATCCGAGAGGGCGAGCGGGTTCTGCTGGTAGCCGACGCAAAATACAAGACACTCCAACCCGCTGTCCGGGTCGCCGTGCCGCAAAGGGAGGATCTCTACCAAATGGCCGCCTACCTCAGCCGCTGGGGCGCCGCCGGCATCCTGCTCTACCCGGAGGATCCTGCAGCGCCGGGGACGCCCCCGGCGGAAGCGGGAAGCCCGTGGGTGCTGGCGGACGGAACGGCCGTGTCTTTCGCCGCGCTCCCTGCCGGTGTCGATGCCGCCGCGGCCAAACTGCGGGGAATTGTCCGGCTCACCTCCCGATCAAGCTTGAACGGCCGGCTGGCGGCCTGTGGATGAATCAATGAAAAGCGCGCTGTTCGTCGAGTTCGACAACGTCTATTCCGGTCTCAGGCAACTCGACCACGCCTACGCTGACCGTTTCGCCCACCGTCCCGCGCAATGGATGGAGTGATTGATCGGCCCGCTCGGCCTCCCGGAGTATTCGTCGAAGGAGGCACGGCAGCGCGTGCTGGTGCGTCGCTGCTACCTCAACCCCCAGGCGAATCGGTGTTTCCGCCCCTCCTTCAACCTGGCCGGCTTCGAGGTCGTGGACCGCCAGGACGACTTC
>DAORCC010000162.1:0-5557 GCA_035345235.1 Azospira sp. | reverse complement strand
GCGGATGAGCAGGAAGTGACCGACCCCGCCGTAGAGGCCGAGCGAGGCGATCAGCACTGCCTGGGTACCGGTCGGCAGGGTGCCGTCCCAGTGTGTGAACAGCGCGAAGCTCATGGCGACGGTTCCGCCGAGGGCCGTCGTAAACAGCAGGCGGAGGGGGTGTTCGCTCGCTGCAAGCTGGCGCGTCATGATCTGGTAGAGGGCGTAGCAGAGGGCGGCGCCGAGGGCGTACACGACGCCGCTGCCCGACATCGCGCCGCCGGGACGCGCGATCAGCAGGACACCGGCGAAACCTGCCAGCGTCGCCAGCCAGGCGCGCCTGGATACGCGCTCGCCAAGCATCGGGCTGGCGAGCAGCGCGACGAGCAGCGGCGTGACGAAAACCAGCGCTGTCGTTTCGGCGAGCGGCATCGTCTTCAGCGCCAGCTGGCCGAACAGTGTTACGCCAACCAGCAGCAGCGCACGGACGGTCAGTTGCCAGGGGTGGCGCGTGATGACGAGCTCACGCCCGAGCGAGGGGGCGACGGTGGCGAGCATGAAGACGCAATGCACCATGTAGCGCGCCCAGACGAGGAGCGGCACGGCGAACACTGCCGACAGGTATTTCGCAGTGGCGTCGAGTGCCGCGAAAAGCAGCAGCGCGATCAGGAAAAGGACAATGCCGCGCAGGCGATGCGCGGCGTCAGTCATCGGCGGCGATCCAGCGGTTGAGCAGACGGCGGGCTTCGAGGATGGTTTCGCCGGCGGTGAGGCCGATTTCGCCGCCAAGGTGCGCGCTGCTTGCGAGCGCGTCGGCGGCTGCGCCGTGAAGATGCACGCTGGCTGTGAGCGCCTCCGCCGCCGGCCAGCCCTGGGCGAGCAGCGCGACGACGATGCCGCAGAGGACGTCGCCCATGCCGGCGCTGCCCATTCCGGGATTGCCGGTGGTGTTGACCGACCAGTTGCCTTCCGGGGTGACGACGACAGTGCCGCAGCCCTTGAGGGCGACATGGGCATTGAAGCGGTCGGCGAGTTCGCTGGCGGCGGCGATGCGATCGGCCTGCACATCCGCAACGCTGGCATCGAGCAGGCGCGCGGCTTCGGCCGGGTGAGGCGTGAGCAGCGTCGGCGCGCGGCGCGTGGCGACCGCAGTATCGAGATCGCCTTCGAGCGCGAGAAGGTTGAGTGCGTCAGCGTCGAGCAGCAGCGGCAGATTCAGCGTGCAGGCGCGCTCAAGCAGGCGCTTCGCCTCCGGTGAGGTGCCGAGGCCGGGACCGCAGGCCAGTGCTTCGAGCGGGGTGGTGAGCAGCGCTTCTGCGCCGCGCATCATCAGCTCGGGTTGCAGCGGGTCACAGGGGGGCGTCTGCGCGTCGAGGGCACCGACGTAGGTACGACCCGCGCCGAGATGCAGTGCGGCACGGCCGGCAAGGAACGTCGCTCCCAGCATGCCGCGGGCGCCGCCGAGAATGCCGGCGCTGCCGTTGCTGCCCTTGTGGCTGTTGCGACGCCGCCGCTGCAGGCAGGCGGCAAAACCGGCACCGCTGACGACGTGGCCGTCGGCAGGAACCAGCGCCTCGGCGTCGAGGTCGAGCGGAGCCAGAATGACCTGTCCCGCGTGATCCGGGCCGTCCGCCATCAGCAGGCCGGGTTTGCCGGCAATGAAGGACAGCGTATGGGTTGCGCGGATGATCGCATCGCCGAGGGCACGGCCGGTATCGGCGTCGAGCCCGCTCGGGCAATCCAGTGCCAGCAGCACGCAGCCGTCGCGGCGGGCGAGGCGATTGGCGATGCCCACCAGTTCAGCGAAGACGCCGGTGAGGGGGCGTTGCAGGCCGATGCCGAAGAGGGCGTCGATGATCAGTGCCCAGCGTGCCACCGGTGGAATGTCGTTCAGCTCATGGCCGCCGGCTGCCAGGAAGCGGTCACGGGCGGCGATGGCGTCCGGCGGTTGGCGGACATCACCGGTGACCACGAGGCGTACATCGTGGCCGCGCTGTCGCAGGTGCATGGCGGCTTCGTAGCCGTCGCCGCCGTTATTGCCCGGCCCAACCAGAACCAGTATCGGCTGCTGTGCGTCGCGTACCAGGTCGCCGGCGCGGAGGGCGGCGGCGAGGCCGGCGCGCTGCATCAGCGGCTGATCGGCCGCCGCGGCCTCGAGGGCGCGCAGGCCGTTGCTCCGGTAGAGCGGCAGGGCGGCAGTGTCAATCATGTCGGGCTCGCGCGGAAGGCGTCAGTTGGGTGGCAGGGCCGGCGCGCCGGGCGTGTCGCCCGGTCTCAGTACCGGCTCGGGTCGAACGGCATCCGGTGACAGCACCGGTGAAGTCGGCAGGGCGTCCGGGGCGAGTACCGGGTTGGCCCGCACGGCATCCGGGGAGAGTACCCGCGGCGCTGGAATGTCGGAGGGCGCAAGGGCCGGCTGGGGAGGAACTGCGTCCGGGGAGAGCACCGGATCTGCAGGCGCCTGCGCCAGTGCGGTGGCGGGGAGGACGTTCAACAGGGCGACGAGGGCGACAAGGGCGCCGTGTCGCGTCGCAAGGAGCCGATTATCGCCGGTGCGCATATTCCCCTCTTTCAGTCAGGCAGTGGTGGCGAGGTCAATGATACATGGAGCGCAGTGCGTCGCCGCGCGCACATTCAAATGCACGCCTGCGCGGCCAGGATCGTCGCAGCATGGATGGCGACGGTATCCTCGATCGGCTCGGCGTAACCGCCCGCCATCGCGATGGCGATCGGGATGCCGCGTGCCCGGCAGGCGTTGAACACCATGGTGTCCCGGGCGGCCAGCCCCGGCATTGAAAGGGACAGGCGCCCGAGCCGGTCGCCGGCGTACGGATCGGCACCGGCGAGATAAATGACGAGTTGCGGCCGGCTGTCGTGGAGGCTCTGTTCGAGGCCTGCTGCCAGTGCCGACAGATAGTCCTCGTCGCCGGTTCCATCGGGCAGTTCGATATCGAGATCGCTTTTCGCCTTGTCGAAGGGGAAATTTCGGGCGCCGTGGATCGAGAACGTGAAGGTGCTGTCGTCGCCTTGGAGGATGGAGGCCGTACCGTTGCCCTGATGGACATCGCAGTCGATCACGGCGACCCGCTCGACACGGCCCTCGGCCTGCATCGCCCGCGCTGCCACTGCAGCATCGTTGAAGACGCAGAATCCCTCACCGCGATCGGCATGGGCGTGGTGGGTGCCGCCGGCGAGGTTGGCTGCACAGCCATCCTCCAGTGCTGCCCGGCAGGCGGCGAGCGTGGCGCCCGCCGAGCGGCGCGAACGCTCGACCATTTCGTGGCTCCACGGAAAACCGATCCGCTTCATTTCTGCCTGACCGATTTCACCGCTGGCGACACGGTGAACATAGTCGGCAGTGTGCGCCCGGCGGAGTTCGGTGTCGGTCGCGGCCGGCGGGGTCAGAAAATCGCCTTCACCGAATTCACCGCTGGCAAGCAGGCGTTCGCGCAGCAGCGCATATTTGCACATCGGAAAACGGTGCCCTGCGGGCAGCGGCAGGACGAAGGCGCCGGTGTAGAACAGGCGCATCGGCACCCGTGCCTAGTTCAGCGCGGCCGACAGTGCGCGGCGATACTCGCGCACGAGGTCGTCGTTGGCGTCGCTGCCGGCAAGGAGTGCGAAGAGTTCGAGCATGGCCTTGCGGCCGGCCCCCTCGCCGTGGAAACGGTCGCGACGTACCACTTCCATCGCATCCTCCAGCGCTTCACGATACTTCCCGGCCCCGGCAAAGGCGCGCGAACGTTCGAGGCGGGCGGCATGGTCATCGGGATTTGCGGCCAGTGCCGCGTCGAGGGCGCTGGTGTCGATCTGGACGTCGGCGAGTTCAAGGCGCTTTCTGAGGGCTTCGGCACGTTCGACTTCCTTCGGGAAATCGGTGGCGAGCAGGGCCTTCGCTTCGTCGTGGCGGCCAAGCGTCAGCAGCAGTTCGACGCCATCAAGGCGGACTGCTTCGTTGCGAGGGTCGAGCTGGCTGGCCTGGACGAGGCAGGCCAGCGCTTCCTCGGTCTTTCCTTCCGCCGCAAGCCGCGTGGCCTCTTCTCGCAAGGGACCTGCCGGCGACGGCGTCAGTCGGTCGATGAAGGCGCGCAGTTCAGCTTCGGGGATGGCGCCGGTGAACTCATCCACGATCCGGCCCTGATGCACGACCTTGACCGTGGGAATGCTGCGCACGCCGAACTGCTGGGTGATTTCAGGGTTTTCATCGGCGTTCACCTTGGCCAGCAGGAAGCGCCCGCCGAATTCCTCGGCGAGTTTCTCGAGCATCGGCTTCAGCGTCTGGCAGGGCTGGCACCACGGGGCCCAGAAGTCGACGACGACGGGAACTTCGTGGGAGGGCTGCAGGATCGCGGCTTCGAAATTTTCGAGGCCCACATCGTAGGAAAAATCGCTCATGGCGTGCGGCATAAGAAGGGGTTAAAACAAGCATTATCGCCTGAACGACAAATGCCGACGCCATGATTTCGGCTAAAATGAAAGGATGCGCGAACCCCCCCCATCGAACACGCCGAACGTACCGAACGCGTTCGACGACGCTGCCGCTCATGACGAAGCGAAGGCCCCCAGGTATCTGGTGACGGCCGAAGATCGGCACGCGAAGCGTTTCGTGGTTGTGGTGATGGTGCTGTTTCTGAGCGTGCTGTGGACCTTCGTGGCCTACTGGGCAACCAGTTCGCGTACTGACACCGTTGAATCCACGGCACAGGTCCTGCGGCGGATCGACCATGCCGTCGACGAACAGACCCGGCGTCTGTTCAAGATGGTGGAACTGATGTTCGGCATCGCCGACCAGTGGGTTCTCGATCATCCTGCGTCCGATCCACGGACTGACAGGCGCTTCGTTCATATGGCCGATCGCTTCAGCGCGCGCCTGACGGGGTCCGTCGTGCTGTACCTGTCGGATGATCGCGGCAATCTGATGTCACCCGGGCTCGACCGCCCGCCGCCCGCCTCCTTGGGCGATGCCGATTTCTTTCGTGAAGCACTCACCGGCGATCCGAGCCGCTTCCATGTCGGTGCCCCCATTGCGGTCGGTTCTCCTGCGGTCTGGAAAATCCCTGTCGCGCAGCGCCTGACCGCGCCAACTTCCCAGATGACGGTGTTGGTGGCCTTGATCGACCTGACGACCCTGATCGGCCTCTACGAGGAGGAGCGGATGCGGCCGAATGGCGCCATCGTGCTGTTGCGGCGCGATGGCGTGGTGGTCGCCCGTGCGCCGCATGACGAGCGGCTGCTGGGCAAATCATTGGTCGGTGGGCAGCTTTTCAGGCAGTACCTGCCGCGCCGCGAAAGCGGTTTCGCGCGGCTCGACCGGACCGCGACCGACGCCATGGAGAAATTCGTCAGCTATTCGGTGATGAACGATTTCCCGCTGCTGACCGTTGTTTCTGCCGCCAGTGACGATGTGCTTGAAGCCTGGCGCCGCGAACTGCTGATCATTCTGGTGCTGGCGTCGGGCGTGACGGCGATGGCCTTGGCCGTTGCCAGCCGACTCTCGCGGATGTTGGCCGAACTTTCGGCCCGAACGGCTGAACTGCACCATCTGGCGACCACCGACCTGATGACCGGGGTCCATAAC
>DAORCC010000161.1:0-5566 GCA_035345235.1 Azospira sp. | reverse complement strand
GTAAAAGACAAGAAGACAGCAAAGGAGAGGAAGACATGAACCTGAAATTTTCCAGGGTGGTGCAGTTCATTGGTGCGCTGCTGCTGGCGTTCGGCCTCGCCGGCGCTGCGCAGGCACAGATCAGCGACATCAACTCCGCAATCAACAAGGCGGGCCGCGAGCGCATGCTTTCGCAGCGCATGGCCAAGGCCTACTTCCAGCTGGGGCTCGGTGTCGATGTCGATCGCTCCAAGCGCGTGCTCGATTCCTCGATTTCCCTGTTCGACCGCCAGTTGGTCGAACTGAAGAACTACGCGCCGACGCCGGAGATCAAGGACACCTACCAGAAGCTCGAGACGGCCTGGATTGCCTACAAGGACTCGCTGGTGGGCGCAGCACCGAACCCGGAAGGCGGCAAGAAGGTACTGGTGCTGTCCGAACAGGTATTGGCGCTGGCGCACCAGGGCACGGTACAGCTCGAGAAGCATTCCGGCACGACGGCCGGTCGCCTGGTTAACATCTCCGGCCGCCAGCGCATGCTCTCGCAACGCATGGGCAAGTTCTACCAGGCCATTTCCTGGGGCGTCAGTGATGCCAACAGCGCTGCGGAAATGGAAAAGGCCCGCAAGGAGTTCACTGCGGCACACCAGGAACTCAGTGCAGCGCCCGCGAACACGCCGCAGCTCAAGGATGCGCTGCAGCTCGTCGGCCAGCAGTGGTTCTTCTTCGAGAACGCCCTGACGCAGAAGGGTAGCGGCGACAAGAAACAGCTGTCGGGCAATGTGGCGACGACCAGTGAACGTATCCTCGAAGAGATGGAAACGGTGGTTGGTCTCTACGAACAACTCACGACCAAGTAAGGTCACCGTGCGCGCGCGGACTGCTGCAATGACTGCGGCACTCTGCGCGAGCTTCTTCTTCGCGGGGTGTGCGGCGCAGGCGCCGCGCTCCCCGCGCCTCGAACGCCTGCCTGCCGATGCCCACTCTGGCGTCGGCGCGCCCGCCCTGACCATCGCCGAGCTCGCGTCGGCGGCGACTGCTGGCGCCAGTCCCGAGGCGCTCGTCGAGCGCTGGCGGAACGACGGTGCCCGGTTGCCGCTCGGCGCAGCGGAACTCCTTGAACTCAATGCGCGCGGCGTTTCCGTCGCCCACCTCGACGCTCTTCTGGCCGCCCGCGAACAGGCCATGCGCACCGACTACGAAACCCGCTTCGCCGCCCAGCGCGCGAATGCCGATGCTGCCCTTGCCGCCGAGCGATCCCGTGCGCTGACTTGCCCGGCGAGCTACGGACCCTATCCCTACTGGGGGCCGTTTCCCTATGCCGGATGGGGCTCCGGAGGCGGCTGGTATGGCGGTCTCCGTTTCGGCTGGTAGGCGCCGGATCCAGTCAGGATTTATAGCGTTGGAATAATCGTGGCCATGAGCGGATAATCGGTGGTCATGAAAGGCGCGATCCTGGTTACCGGTGTTCGTTTCTGTTTCCCGGCCTGCAGCGGCCCGGCTGGTTGCCGGGAAGCCGCGGGTGCGGTGGTGTCGTGCGCCGGCATTTCCGGGGTGCCTGCATGAAGGCGATCGCCGACCTGCGGCTGGCGGACATCATGAGCAGCCGGGTGCGTGGCGTGACGGCACAGACGCCGGTGGCCGACGCTGCGCGCCAGATGCGCGACGATCGTATCTCGTGCCTCGTTGTTCGCCATGGCGAGCGGCTCGACGGCATCGTCACCGAGCGTGACATGGTGCGCTATGTGGCTGATCGCGTCGCGCCGGCAACGCCGATCGGCCGCCTGATGAGTACGCCGGTCGTCACGGCGCCGGCCACACTCGACATGCGTGCGGCCTATGAATTGCTGTCCGCGCACGGCGTACGCCATCTGGTTGCTGTCGGTGCTGCCGGCGAAATTCTCGGTGTTGTTAGTGAAACGGATTTCAGGACGCCGCTGGGCCGGGAGGTCTTTCGCAGCAGCCGGGATCTCGCGTCGGTCATGGACGTCGCCCCGTTGGTGCAACTGCCGGATGCCGCCCTGGCGGATGTGCTCGATCTCATGCGCGAGGGCCATGTCGACTACGTGCTGGCGGTGACCGGGGGTCGTGCCATCGGCATCCTGACCGAGCGTGATGTGCCGGCGCTGCTCGCTGACGGTGTCGATGTCGCCAGCCTGCAGCTCGCCGATGTGATGAGTTCGCCGGTACAGAGCGTGGCAATCGCTGCGACGGTCGTCGAAGCGTTGCGTCGCATGGATCGCTTCGGCTACCGGCACATGGTCGTCGTCGCCATGGACGGACGCCTCGCCGGTGTGGTCAGCCAGCATCGCCTGCTTGAACGCCTGGGCCTCGAAATCATCGAAGCAGCGTGGCGTGAGCGCGAAGCGCTGGAGGCGGAGCGGGCGAGCCTGGAGGGGCGCCTGTCGATGGTCCTCGAAATGACGGGGGTCGGTGTCTGGGAATACGATTTTTCGCGCGATGCGTTCCTCTGGAGCGAATCGGTCGCAGCAATGACAGGCTGCGCGAATGAGCAGTTGCCACGCACGGCTGCGACCTGGTTTGCGTCGGTGGAACCCCGCAGCCGGAGCGTCGTGGAACAGGCCGTGAGAACGGCCTATACCTCCGATGCGGTGTTCGAGGCGGACTGCGAGCTCCTTTACGGCGAGGGCCTCTGGGTCCACTTCCGTGGTCGCGTCGTCTTGCGTGACGCGACCGGGCGAGCGTTGCGCGCCGCCGGAACCGTTGTCGACATCACGCGCCAGCGTGCCACCGATGCTGCCCTTGCCAAGGAACGTGCGCTGTTCCGTACGCTCTTCGATACCTTGCCCGACCTCGTCTGGCTGAAGAGCCCGGTAGGCGTTTATATCGCGTGCAACCGGACTTTCGAAGGGTTCTTCGGCGCCCGCGAGTGCGACATCGTCGGGCGCACCGACTACGACTTCGTCCCCGCCGATCAGGCGGACTTTTTCCGTGATCGCGATCGCTCGGCAATCGCGGCCGGGCGTCCTGTCAGCAACCGTGAGTGGGTCCGCTTCGCGAGCGACGGGCGGCAGGCGCTGCTCGATACCATCAAGACGCCGATGCTCGATGGCGATGGGCGGCTCATCGGGGTGCTCGGCATCGGACGTGACATTACCGCCGATCATCAGACACAGGCCGCACTGGCCCAACGGGTCAAGGAAGTAGCCACGCTTTACGAGGTATTTCGGGCGACCGAGTGTGCCGATGGCAACGTCCCGGCCATGCTGCGCCGGGTCGTGTCGCTACTGGGCGCCGGGATGCGGCACGCCGAGACCTTGCTGGTGGCCATTCGTTACGGCAGGGATAGCTACGGGGCCTCGCTGCCGGCAGACATGCCCGCGCTGGCGATCCCGTTCGACGGCGAAGCCGGCCTGCTCAGGATCGTCCGTCGCAGGGGTTCGGACGTCGAAGACTTCGATGCGGACGAGCGTGCCTATGCGAACGCGATCGCCGAGCGGCTGACGGGTACGATCGAACGCACGGCCGACGCAGCCGCGCTGCGCGATCGTGAAGAAGTCTTCAGTGCCATCGTCGGGCAGGCGCGCGACGGCATCGTCCTCGTCGATACCGAGACCCTCGGCTTCGTCGAGTTCAACGCCGCTGCCTGCGACAGTCTCGGCTATTCCCGCGACCAGTTCGCCCGCCTGACGCTGCCTGACGTGCAGGCGGACCTCTCGCGCGATGCGGTGCGACGCCAGGTGGCTGAACTGCTGGTCAGCGGTGGCGACACCTTCAAGGCCAACCACCTGCACCAGAGCGGCGAGATTCGCATCACGCGCGTCAGCGCGCGTGTCGTGATCGTCCATGGCCGTCCGCATCTGGCACTCATCTGGCTGGACATCACCGAGCAGGAGCGGGTCGCCGACGAAATGCGCATGCTGCGCGTGCGCTTCGAGCGGGCCTTCCAGGCGAGCCCGGTGGCCGCCTCGATCGCCCGCCTGCGCGATGGCTGCTTTGTCGCGGTCAACGACAAGTACACCCGTGATTTCGGCTGGCGCCCCGAGTCGCTGATCGGCAGGAGCTCGCTCGATCTCGGCATCTGGCTGCATGAACGTGATCGCCTGACCTGGGTGGCGACCATGGCACGCGATGCGGGCGTCATCGATTATCCGACACGCTGGCATGACCACGAGGGGCGTGTCCGCGACGTCAGCATTTCGGCACAGATGATCGATTTCGACGGCGAGCCGCACATCCTGGCCTATGTCGTCGATGTCACGGAACGCAAGGCGGCAGAGCAGGCACTGCGCGAGAGCGAGCACCGCTTCCGCTCGCTGTTCGAGGAGATTCCGCAGATTGCGGTGCAGGGATACGACGAGTCCCGCCGCGTCGTCTTCTGGAACCAGGCGAGCGAGAAGCTCTACGGCTACAGCGAGGCCGAAGCGCTCGGCTCCCGGCTCGAGGAGCTGATCATCCCGCCGGCGATCCGTGAGGATGTGATTCAGCTGCATGCGGCCTGGCTGGAGCGTGGCGAGGTGATTCCGGCCGGAGAGCTCGATCTGCTCTGCAAGGACGGCTCGCTGACGCCGGTCTATTCCAGCCATGCACTGCTGCAGCACCCCGACGGCCAACGCGAAATGTACTGTGTCGATATCGATCTCGCGCCCTTGCGCGAGGCCGAATCGCGCTTGCGGGAAAGCGAGGCCAGCTATCGTGCCCTGGTCGCTGCGCTGGCCGAGGGCGTGCTGATGCTGGCGGCCGACAGTACGGTTCTGACCTGCAATCCGGGCGCCCAGCAGATCCTCGGGCGGGGGGCGGAGTCGCTGGTCGGTCAGTGCCTGATGGGCCGTGACTGGAATTTCCTCAATGCAGACGGCGCTCCGCTGCCGCTGGAAGCGACGCCCCTGGCCGACGTCCTGGCGGGCAGCAGCCCGCAGCAGTTCGTCGTCGGCTACCGCCATCCAGATGGCAACCGGCGCTGGCTGGACATGAATGTCGGGCCGCTGGCCGCGCGCGATACCGGCGGCCGCCCCGCGGCCGCGGTACTGTCGATCATCGACATCACCGCCCGCCATGAGGCGGAGGATTCGGTGCGCAAGCTGTCGCAGGCTGTCGAGCAGAGCCCGAACGTCGTGCTGATCACGGACCGCCATGCCCGCATCCAGTATGTGAACGACGCTTTCGAGCGCATCACCGGCTATACGCGTGATGAGGTGATTGGCCAGAATCCGTCGCTGTGGCGATCGCCCGAGACGCCGCCGGAAACCTACCGGGAAATGTGGGCCGCGCTGCATGCGGGACAGCCCTGGCGCGGTGAGTTCATCAATCGCAACAAGAACGGCGAGCGTCGCGTCGACTTCGTGCACATCTCTCCCGTACGCCAGCCGGATGGCCGGATCAGCCATTTCCTGGCCATCCAGGAGGACATCACCGAGCGCAAGCGCGTCGGCGAGGAACTCGATCGTCATCGCCACCATCTGGAAGAACTGGTGCAGGCCCGCACGGCGGAACTCGAAACGGCGCGCGACGTTGCGGAGGCCGCCAGTCGTGCCAAGTCCTCCTTCCTCGCCAACATGAGTCACGAGATCCGCACGCCGATGAATGCGATCATCGGACTGACCCACCTGCTCGAGCGGGAAGTGGC
>DAORCC010000160.1:0-5571 GCA_035345235.1 Azospira sp. | reverse complement strand
GACGCCGGGCTGTAATTCACCGAGTCGACACAAAGCGGGGGCTGCGGCCCCCGTTTTGCTTTTCGGCACCCGGTCAACGTTGCATAATTCGGTCATGCTTAAAAAGATCAGCGTCGAACACCTTACGCTCGGCATGCACCTGCACGAGTTCTGCGGCTCGTGGATGGAGCATCCGTTCTGGCGCACGAAATTCGTCCTCAGGGACCAGAAGGACCTCGACGCAGTGCGCGCCAGCAGCATCCGCCAAGTCTGGATCGACGTCAGCAAGGGCCTGGATACCAGCGAGGGCGTCACGCAGGAAGCAAGCGAGGCCGAGGTCGATCGCGAACTGCAGGCCGCTGCCGCGGCCGAGAAACCCGCTGCGCAGGAAAAAGCCTCGATGCGCGAAGAGGCTGCTCGTGCAGCACGCATCTGCGCCAAATCCAAGCAGGCCGTGGTTTCCATGTTCCAGGAAGCGCGCATGGGCAAGGCGGTAGACGCCAAGGATTGCGCGCCACTGGTCGAGGAAATCTCGAATTCCATCGCGCGCAATCCCGGCGCCCTGATCAGTCTCGCCCGGCTCAAGACTGCCGACGATTACACCTACATGCACTCCGTCGCCGTCTGCGCCCTGATGATCGCGCTCGCTCGCCAGCTCGGGCTCGACGAAGAGCAGACGCGGCAAGCCGGCCTGGCCGGCCTGCTGCACGATCTAGGCAAGGCGTGGGTTCCGAACGCCATCCTCAACAAACCGGGCAAGCTGACCGACGAGGAATTCGCCGAGATCAAGAAGCACCCCAGTCACGGCCACGCCGCCCTGCTGCAGGGGAGCGGCGTGCCGGAAATGGCGCTCGACGTCTGCCTGCACCACCACGAAAAGACCGACGGCAGCGGCTATCCGAAAGGGTTGAAGGCGAACGAGATCAGTCTCTTCGCCAAGATGGGCGCCGTCTTTGACGTTTACGACGCCATCACCTCGAACCGGCCCTACAAGGCGGGGTGGGACCCCGCGGAATCGCTGCGCAAGATGGCGGAATGGTCAAAGGGGCATTTCGACGAAGCCGTGTTCCAGGCATTCGTGAAGAGTCTTGGCATTTACCCGACCGGCTCGCTCGTCCTGCTCGCATCCGGGCGCATCGGCGTCGTCACCGAGCAGTCCGAGAAGTCGTTGCTGGCACCGAAGGTGAAGGTCTTCTTCTCGACGAAGTCGAACGTGCGCATCAAGCCTGAAATGATCGACCTCTCGCGCCCCGGCGTGAACGACAAGATCACCGGGCGAGAAGATCCTGCGAAGTGGAACTTTCCTGATCTCAACGAACTATGGGCAGGAGCAGCCTTACCGTCCTGACGCCTCTCGCACGGGAGGGATGGTGATGGCGATGCTTTTCACGAACCCGAACAGGGAGGTTTCGTCTGACCGAATCACGGCCCACAACCAGTGACAATATCCTGTTGCTGCGTCCGCAGCGCTGGATGGCGTGGGTCGCACTGGCACTCGGCTTGGCGCTTTCCTTTCTCGGCTGGCGGGCGGCAGGCCAGAGAACCCACGAGTTGGCCGACAGTCGCTTCCAGGCACGGGCGCAGGAATTGCACCAGGCGCTGCAATCCCGACTGGACGCCTATTCGCAGGCATTGCGTGGTGCGCAGGCATATGCCGGGTCGGTCGGGCGCCCCGACCGTACGGATTTCGCCCGTCTTAACGCCATCCTGCGCCTGAGCGACACGCTGCCGGGGATCGCTGCCTTCTCCTACCTCACTGCCGTAAGGGGCAGCGAACGCGAGACCTTTCAACGGGCGCTGAAGAAGGAATATTCCGATTTCGACATCCGCCCCCGCGGCGAGCGAAGCGAGTATGTCGTCGTCACGACCGTGGCGCCGGAGACCCCCTACAACCTGCGCGTCATCGGTTCGGACAGCCTCGCCAGCGACATCCGCCGCGAGGCCATCACCGCCGCTCGCGACAGCGGTGAGACGCGCATCACGGCCAGGCTGAATCTGGTCATGGACCCGCGCGACGCGCCGCCAGCATTCCTGATGTACCAGGCGGTCTACCGCAATGGCGAGTTGCCGCCATCGGTCGACGATCGGCGCGCAAGGATTGCCGGCTACTTTGTCAGCGCATTCCGCGTCGATGCGCTGGTCACCGCCGTCATCGGCGGACGGCACCGCGACATCGCACTGCGCGTCTACGACGGCTTCGACCGGCGCGATGACAATCTCTATTTCGCCAGCCACCCCGGGCAAACCTTCGCCGACGCGCGCCATTCGCTGGCAGCCACGGTCGAGGTTGGCGGACGCAGCTGGCTGGTCGAATATGCCGCCCTGCCGGAATTCAACGTCGACGGCGAAGGGCTCGATTCATCGACCCGATTGCTGGCTGCGGGCATCATCGTCAGCCTTCTCCTCGCCAGCATCGTCTGGTCGCTGGCAAGCACCCGCGAGCGGGCCCTGAGACTGGCGCGCAACATGACGCGAACGCTGCGCGAGAACGAGAGCAAGCTGCGCGCGCTGTTCGAGCAGGCCCCCGTCGGGATCTGGCTGATCGACCGCAGCGGCCGCATCATCGACTGCAACGACAAGTTCGCAGCCTACGCCGGTGCGGGCCGTTCGCAGATCATCGGTTTCGACATGCTTGGCAGCGCCCGTGACACCTCACTCAACGAATCGCTCAGGCGTGCGATCGGCGGTGAAACGGTGCGCATCGAGGGCTCCTACACGTCGACGACGGGGAACCGCAGTTCCGTCTACAGCTGGCACTTCCAGCCCGTGCTGATCGACGATGAAGCGGCCTTTGTCCTCTGCTTCGTTGAGGACATCAGCGCCCGCAAGCTGGCCGAAGCGCACATCGAGCACCTCGCCCACCACGACACATTGACCGGGCTCGCCAATCGCAGCCTGCTGCGCGACCGGCTGCAGCAGGCGATCGCCGCAGCGCAGCGCAACAAGCACAAGGCAGCGCTCTTCTTCATCGACCTGGATTTCTTCAAGCACATCAACGACACGCTCGGCCATTCTGCCGGCGACGCCATGCTGATCGAGATCGCCGCCCGGTTGCGGCAGCGCGTGCGCGCATCGGACACCCTGGCACGCATCGGCGGCGACGAGTTCGTCATCCTGCTCAGCAATATCGAGACTGCCGAAGACTGCATGCGCGTTGCAGAATCGGTGATCGCCGCCATCGCCGAGCCGATCACCCTCGACGGCCACAGCTTCAGCTCGACGGCATCGATCGGCATCGCCATGTGGCCAGCCGATGGCGAAGACAGCGAGACACTGACTCGCAACGCCGATGTCGCGATGTACCACGCCAAGCGCAGCGGGCGAAACAACTACCAGTTCTTCACTGCGGACATGAACGCCCGCGTTCATGAAATGGCACTCCTCGAACGCAGCCTGCGCGACGCGCTCGACGCCGGCGAATTCCTGCTGCACTACCAGGCACAGGTCGACGGCGAAAGCGGCCGCCTGATCGGTGTCGAGGCGCTGCTGCGCTGGCAGCATCCGACCATGGGTCTGCTGGCGCCGCCAATCTTCATCGATCTCGCCGAACAGCGCGGCCTGATCACGCCGATCGGCGACTGGGTGCTGGCCACGGCCTGCCGCCAGGCCGCCGCCTGGAATCGGAATGGCCGGGCCGCCCTGCCCGTTTCGGTCAACATTTCACCGGTCCAGATGCGCAAGGGCCGCTTGCGTGAAAGCGTCCTCCGCGCACTGAACGAAAGCGGCTTGGCGCCATCGCTGCTGGCCCTCGAAATCACCGAAGGCGCCGTCATGGAGGACGTCACATCGGCCGCCCGCCTGCTCGATGACCTGCACGCCATCGGCGTCCAGATCGAGATCGACGATTTCGGCACCGGCCACTCATCGCTGGCCTACCTGAAGCAGTTGCCGATCCAGCGGCTCAAGGTAGACCGCAGCTTCATCCGCGACATCCCCGGCGACCCCGACGACACGGCGATCGTCGAAGCCATCATCAGCCTCGCCACCAGTCTCAAGATCGGCATCATCGCCGAAGGTGTCGAGACCGACGAGCAGCGCACCTTCCTGCTCGCCCGCGGCTGCCGTGCGATGCAGGGTTATCGCTTCGCGCACCCGGAGAGTCCCGAGGCGTTCGAGAAGCGGCTCGCCGGCTAGGCGTGCGCCAGCGCCCGGCGGTATTCGGGTTTGCTTTTTTCGATGGTCGACTAAGATGAGTGCTCCCCCGGAGCGCGCCCATGGCCAACCTGCAATCGATCCGCAAGCTCGGTTTCCGCCGCTGGTACGAACGCCTGCTGATCGAGGCGCATGCCTGGCTGGTGAGCTGCTTCCTGGCGCTGGTGCTTGCCGTCGCACTGTTCGAGACGCACAACGAGACGGCCGTACTGATCCAGCGCATTCCCCTGCTGACCGGCGCCGCATTCTGCGTGGTCGGCGCCTGGTTTGCCTATCGCCGCTACTTCCTGTCACTGCAGCGGGCGGAAGTATTTGGCGAGGGTGCAACCTGCCCGCATTGTGCGGCCTACGGCAGGCTGCACGTCGAGTCGATCCGGCAGGACGCCGCCGGTGACGTCATTCAGGTAGCCGCTTGCTGCCGCAAATGCGGACATCAGTGGCGAATCGGCGAATGAGGCGGCAACGGCTACTCCCCCTCACGAAAACCGCGTATAATCCGCAGCTTATCCGAGGAGCGCTGCAGGGGTTGATGTCCTTTCTCCCCCAGGCTCGGTTCAAAACGGCGCTCACTGACCAACCCTGCCGGGCGCAGGGGGCAAGTGAGCCGCACGCAAAGCATCACACCCCTACCCTGGCTACAGTTCATGAAGGAGCTTACTGTGGCTGATTACGTTATTGCCGATATCAAGCTGGCCGACTGGGGCCGCAAGGAAATCAAGATTGCCGAGACCGAAATGCCGGGCCTCATGGCAATCCGCGAAGAGTTTGCCAAGAGGCAGCCGCTGAAGGGCGCACGCATCACCGGCTCGCTGCACATGACCATCCAGACCGCCGTGCTGATCGAGACGCTGACCGCGCTCGGCGCCGAAGTCCGCTGGGCCTCGTGCAACATCTTCTCGACGCAGGACCACGCCGCTGCCGCCATCGCCGCCGCTGGCATCCCGGTCTTCGCCGTCAAGGGCGAGTCGCTGCCCGAGTACTGGGACTACACGCACCGCATCTTCGAGTGGGCCGACGGCGGCTTCTCGAACATGATCCTCGACGACGGCGGCGACGCCACGCTGCTGCTGCACCTCGGTGCCCGCGCCGAGAAGGACCTGTCGGTCCTCGACAACCCGGACAGCGAGGAAGCCACCGTGCTCTTCGCCTCGATCAAGGCGAAACTCAAGACCGACCCGACCTGGTACTCGGCCCGCCTCGACAAGATCAAGGGCGTCACCGAGGAAACCACCACCGGCGTGCATCGCCTGTACCAGATGCATGAGCGCGGCGAACTCAAGTTCCCGGCGATCAACGTGAACGATTCGGTCACCAAGTCGAAGTTCGACAACCTCTACGGCTGCCGCGAATCGCTGGTCGACGGCATCAAGCGCGCCACCGACGTGATGGTCGCCGGCAAGATCGCCGTCGTCTGCGGCTACGGCGACGTGGGCAAGGGCT
>DAORCC010000159.1:0-5607 GCA_035345235.1 Azospira sp. | reverse complement strand
AAGCGTCAGTTCCGTTCGCTGTGGATCGCCCGTATCAACGCGGCTGCCCGCGAGCTGGGTCTGAAGTACAGCACCCTCATGAATGGCCTGAAGAAGGCGCAGATCGAAGTCGACCGCAAGGTGCTGGCTGATCTGGCCGTTTTCGACAAGGCTGCGTTCGCTGCGATCGCGAACCAGGCCAAGACCAGCCTCGGCGCCTGAGGCGAAGCCTTAGTTACTGCCTGAGGTAACACGAAAAAAGGAGGCGCACACGCCTCCTTTTTTTTCGGTGAGTGTGGTGGATGGAAATGCAGAACCTCGACGCAATCGTAAATGAAGCCTGCGGCGCCTTTGCCGCAACGAACGACCCGGACGCGCTGGAGCAGGTGAAAGCCCGCTATCTCGGCAAGACCGGCCAGATCACCGAGCTCATGAAGGGCCTCGGCAAGCTGCCGCCCGAAGAGAAGAAGACCGCCGGCGCCGTCATCAACCGCGCCAAGGGCGAGATCGAAGCTGCGCTCAATGCGCGCCGCGAAGCGATCAAGCTCGCTGCGCTGGAAGCCCGCCTCGCCGAAGAGGCGCTCGACGTCACGCTGCCCGGCCGCGGCGAAACGCGCGGTGGCCTGCACCCGGTGACGCGCACGCTGGAGCGCATCGAAGGCCTGTTCCGTTCGATCGGCTTCGAGGTCGCCGACGGCCCCGAGATCGAAACCGACTTCCACAACTTCACCGCGCTGAACACGCCCGACGACCACCCGGCGCGTTCCATGCACGACACCTTCTACCTGCAAGATGAAAGCGGCAAGGTTGCCGAAGGCATCCTGCTGCGTACGCATACCAGCCCGATCCAGGTGCGCTACATGCAGCAGCACGTGGAGAAGTACAAGCATCTCGAGACGATGCCCGAGATCCGCGTCATCGCGCCGGGCCGTGTCTACCGCGTCGACTCCGACGCCACGCATTCGCCGATGTTCCACCAGGTCGAAGGCCTGTGGATCGGCGAGAACGTCAGCTTTGCCGACCTCAAGGGCGTGGTTGCCGACTTCCTGCGCCGCTTCTTCGAAAGCGATGACCTGCAGGTGCGCTTCCGCCCCTCGTTCTTCCCGTTCACCGAGCCTTCCGCCGAGATCGACGTTGCCTTCATGAGTGGCGCCCTGAAGGGCCGCTGGCTCGAGATCGCCGGCTGCGGCATGGTGCATCCGAACGTGCTGCGCCACGTCGGCATCGACCCCGAGAAGTACATCGGCTTCGCCTTCGGCATGGGGCCGGACCGCCTGACCATGCTGCGCTACGGCGTCAATGACCTGCGCCTCTTCTTCGACGGCGACCTGCGCTTCCTGCGCCAGTTCGTCTAAGCATTCGATTCCGGAAATAGCGAATCATGAAATTCTCTGAATCCTGGCTGCGCAGCTTCGTGAACCCGAGCCTCTCGGGCGAAGCGCTGTCGCACCTCCTCACCATGGCCGGCCTCGAAGTCGAGGAAGAAGAAACCGTCGCGCCCGCGTTCAACGACGTGATCGTGGCGCAGGTGCTTGAAGTCGTGAAGCACCCGGATGCCGACCGCCTCAATGTCTGCCAGGTCGACATCGGCACCGGCACCCCGCAGCAGATCGTCTGCGGCGCGCCCAACGTTGCCGCCGGCCTCAAGGTGCCGTGCGCGCTGCCCGGCGCCCAGCTGCCCGGCGACTTCACCATCAAGATCGCCAAGGTGCGCGGCATCGAATCCTCCGGCATGCTTTGCTCGGCCAAGGAACTCGGCATCGCCGAGGACGCCTCCGGCCTGCTGATCCTCCCGGCCGACGCACCGGTGGGGCAGAGCATCCGCCAGTACCTCGACCTCGACGACCGCCTGCTGACGCTCAAGCTCACGCCGAACCGCGCCGACTGCCTCTCGCTCACCGGCATCGCCCGCGAAGTCGCCGCGCTCACCGGTACGCCGGCCACCTATGTGAAGGTCGCCGACGTGCCCGTCACCGGCAGCGCCACGCGCGAGATCGTGCTCGACGCCCCGGCCGCCTGCCCGCGCTACTGCGGCCGCATCGTCAGCGGCGTCAATGCCAAGGCGCCGACGCCCGAATGGATGAAGCGCCGCATCGAACGTTCCGGCGTGCGTGCCATCTCCGCGCTGGTCGATATCACCAACTACGTCATGCTCGAACTCGGGCAGCCGCTGCACGCCTTCGACAACGCCAAGCTCTCCGGCGCCATCCATGCGCGCATGGCGAAGCCGGGCGAACAGTTGCTGCTGCTCAACGAACAGACCATCCCCGTCGACGCCGACGTGCTGATGATCGCCGACGACCAGAAGCCGCTGGCCATGGCCGGCATCATGGGCGGTGAGGAAAGCGGCATCACGCTCGAGACGACCGAGCTCTTCCTCGAATCCGCCTACTTCGCGCCTACCGCCATCGCCGGTCGTGCGCGCCGCTACGGCTTCGGTTCGGATGCCTCGCACCGCTTCGAACGCGGTGTCGATTTCGGCGCCACGCGTGCCGCCATCGAACGTGCCACGCAGCTCATCATCGAGATCTGCGGCGGCCAGGCCTGTCCGCTGGTCGAGGCCGCGGCCGACCTGCCGGCGCGCAAGCCCGTGCGCCTGCGCGTGGCCCGCGTCGCCAAGGTGCTCGGCGTTGCCTTCAGCGGCGAGCAGATCGCAGAACTCTTCAACCGCCTTGCGCTGCCCTTCACGCGCGAAGGCGATGATTTCCTCGTCACGCCGCCGTCGTACCGCTTCGACATCGAGATCGAGGAAGACCTCATCGAGGAAGTCGCCCGCCTGCACGGCTACGACAACATTCCGGCGCCTGCGCCGCAGGGCTCGCTGGCCATGCTGCCGCAGACCGAATCGGCCCGCCCGATCGCACGCATCCGCCAGATCCTCGCCGATGCCGGCTACCAGGAAGTGGTGAACTTCGCCTTCGTCGAAGAAGCGTGGGAAGCCGATTTCAGCGGCAACACCAATCCGGTTCGCCTCGCCAACCCGATCGCCAGCCAGATGAGCGTCATGCGCTCCTCGCTGTTCGGCGGGCTCGTGGCCGACCTTGCCAACAACCTCAAGCGCAAGCAGGCGCGCGTGCGCGTCTTCGAAACCGGCCGCTGCTTCCTGCGTGATGCGAAGGGCGGCCCCGTGGCCGGCTTCCATCAGCCGTGGCGCCTCTCCGGCCTCGCCTACGGCGGTGCCGTGCCCGAGCAGTGGGGCGCGCCGGCGCGCAATGTCGATTTCTTCGACGTAAAGGGCGACCTCGAAGCGTTGCTCGCCCCGCATGTCGCCCGCTTCGAGAAGGCAACGCATCCGGCGCTGCATCCCGGCCGCGCTGCGCAGATCGTGCTCGACGGCAAGGTCATCGGCGTCGTGGGCGAACTGCATCCGCAGTGGGTGCAGAAGTACGAACTGCCGCTCGCCCCAGTCGTCTTCGAACTCGAACTCGACGCGCTCAAGGCCGCCTGTCTGCCGCAGTACGCGGAAGTCTCGCGCTTCCCCGCAGTGGTGCGCGATCTTGCCATCGTGGTCGACCAGAATGTGGCCCTGCAGACTCTTCTCGATGGCCTTGCAGGCAACCGCCCGGCGCTGGTGACCGACATCGGATTATTCGATGTGTATACCGGCAAAGGCGTTGATTCTGGTAAGAAAAGTCTTGCGTTCCGTATAGTTATGCAAGATACTCAAAGGACTTTGCAAGACGCGGAAGTGGATGCCGCGGTGCAACATCTAGTGGCCTATCTGCAAAGCGCCTTCGCGGCGCAACTCCGTGTCTGACGAGGAAAAAGAATGACGCTCACGAAGGCAGAACTCGCTGATCTTTTGTTCGAAAAGGTCGGCCTGAACAAACGCGAAGCCAAGGACATGGTCGAAGCGTTCTTCGAGGAAATCCGCAATGCACTGGAGCGTGGCGACGGCGTCAAGCTTTCCGGCTTCGGCAATTTCCAGCTGCGCGACAAGCCGCAGCGTCCTGGCCGCAACCCCAAAACCGGCGAAGAAATCCCCATCACGGCCCGGCGCGTGGTGACCTTCCACGCCAGTCAGAAACTGAAGTCGGAAGTGGAAGCGTTCTACAGTGGAACTCAATCCTAAAGACATCAGCAGCGAAGCGCTGCCGCCGATCCCGGCCAAGCGCTACTTCACCATTGGCGAAGTGAGCGAGCTTTGCGGCGTCAAGCCGCACGTGCTGCGCTACTGGGAGCAGGAATTCACCCAGCTCAAGCCGGTGAAGCGCCGCGGCAACCGCCGCTACTACCAGCACCACGAAGTGCTGCTCGTGCGCCGCATCCGCGAACTGCTCTACAACCAGGGCTTCACCATCAGCGGCGCACGCAATCGCCTCGACGATGGCGTGCCGGCCGAACCGGCAGGCTCCGGCGAAGCACTCTCGCCGCAAGCGCTGCGCGGTGAACTCACCAGCATCATTTCGCTGCTCCGCGTTTGAGGGAAGGGCCGAACTAGGTTATACTCCGCGCCTCGTGTCGGGGCGTAGCGCAGCCTGGTAGCGCACTTGCATGGGGTGCAAGGGGTCGCGAGTTCGAATCCCGCCGCCCCGACCAGTAACAAAAGAAACGGCCAACCTTTGGGTTGGCCGTTTTGCTTTTTTCAGGCGTATTTGCGATTTGAAATTCAGGGATTGGATGTGGTGTGACGCCCAGTCAGATGACTCTCAAATCCATTGCCTTCAGATAATTAAACGTGTCGTCGTAAAACTCGGGCAGCCGCGTGTGATCGTTGGTATCTCCCGTTGGTACAACGATAACCATCCCTTGACGCGCTCGCGTGAGCAGTACCCGGTATGCATTTATCTGGAATATTTGACGCTCCGGTTTGTTGATGCGGTTCCAGCGATTTCCTACAAATGATCCATGTTGCCAACCGGATGCGGAGTAACGGAAGTCGGCGTCCCAGGTGACACACGCCCAATCAAGTTCAAGACCTTGAACATGGAATTCGGTCGCCACATCTTCTAAATAATAAGACGAACGGACATCATCCTTGCCATCAAGGAACCAGTGCACTGGATCGATCGGAGTCTTTACATCCATCGCAAAAGGCTTGAGTCGCTGCGCCTGCGAAGACACCACAATTCCGTAGCGTTCGCTTCCGCGGGCTTGCTCCCGCAGCCACGCCTTCGCTGTGGCTACGTTTCGGGTCAAAACGATGGGGTATTTGTCTTGTAGTTGTGCCAACGTTTGCCGCGCCAAAGACGGCTTTATGTCCAGAACCTGCTTGACCCACAGGGCGACGTTTTCGGCGCGGAAAGATCGCATTGAGACGCCTAGGTGAAGCTCTGGAGTCTTAATCACCCGTGGATGGTTGGTGAGCTTTTCCAGAGCCCCGTTAGCGCTGTACTCACTGTCTGTTAGGTTCGAAGATAAATGCACGTCCCAATGCGGATAGCGGTGGTTAATAGCCTCGATCCATCCGCCAATGCCTGCCTCGCCCGTGTTGATTTCTTGCCCACCACCGACTAGGCATACTACGACAGCCCAGTCCGGGTGACGGTCCATGCACGAGATGAGGAATTCAGGCTCAGATTGCTGGAAGTCGGGGCGACCCTTCTTGGCCTTCATGAATTTAGATGTTTGTTCCAGATCCCAAGCGCGTTGGGCCTCGTCAAACAGCGCTACGTGCTCTGCAGGTGG
>DAORCC010000158.1:0-5627 GCA_035345235.1 Azospira sp. | reverse complement strand
CCGTACCAGGCCTTGCACAGGCTGGTGAACCACTTCGGGAAGTTCTGCGGGAAGTTCATCTGACCCGGACGCAGCGGCTTCGGCGTGCGCTTGCCGAGATAGGTCTCACGATCCTTGTCAGCATCGGTCGGCGCCGACATGTAGCCCGGCAGGTTCTGGGCATAGAGACACATGTCGGTAATGCCCTGCACGTTGGCGTGCCCGCGCAGCGCATTGATGCCGCCGCCGGCCATGCCCATGTTGCCGAGCAGGAGTTGGACAATCGCCATGCAGCGGATGTTCTGGGAGCCGACGGAGTGCTCCGTCAATCCCAGCGCGTAGAGGTAGCTCATCGTCTTGTCCGGCGCGGCCGTCGAGGCGATGTACTCGCAGACCTTGAGGAAGGCTTCCTTCGGCGTGCCGCAGACCTTCTGCACCGTGTCCGGCGTGTAGCGCGAATAATGCTTCTTCATCAACTGGAAGACGCAGTTCGGGCTTTGCAGGGTCTCGTCGACCTTGGCGAAGCCATCCTTGTCCATCTGGTACTTCCAGGTGTCCTTGCCGTAGCTGCGCTTGGCTTCGTCGTATCCCGAGAAAAGGCCATCCTCGAACTTGAAGCCTTCGTCGATCAGGAAGGCTGCATTGGTGTAGTGCCGGACATAGTCATGGTGGATCTTGTCGTTCGACAGCAGGTAGTTGATGACGCCGCCAAAAAAGGCGATGTCGCTACCCGGCCGGATTGGCGCATAGAAATCAGCGACTGCCGCCGTGCGGTTGAAGCGCGGGTCGACGACCACAAGCTTCGCCTTGCGCGTCTTCTTCGCCTCGATCGCCCACTTGAAACCGCAGGGATGCGCTTCAGCGGGGTTGCCGCCCATCACGAAGACGAGGTCAGCGTTCTTGATGTCCACCCAGTGGTTGGTCATCGCACCACGCCCAAAACTCGGAGCCAGACTGGCCACCGTGGGAGCGTGTCAAATGCGAGCCTGGGTGTCGAGTTGCGTTACACCAAGTGCGCGAAGCGTCTTGACGGTCAGGTAACCCGCTTCATTGGAAGCCGCGGACGAAGCCAGGAAACCGAAGGTCGGCCAGCGGTTCACCGTCACGCCGTCCTTGTTCTGGGCCATGAAATTCTTGTCGCGGTCCGCCTTCATGTGCTTGGCGATGCGCTCGATGGCCTCGTTCCAGGAGATCTTCTTCCACTCCTTGGAGCCCGGCTCGCGCACCTCGGGCCACTTCAGGCGGTTGGCGCTCTGCACCATGTCGCGCAGGCCGGCGCCCTTCGGGCAGAGCGTGCCGCGGTTCACGGGGTTATCCGGATCGCCCTCGATGTGGATGATCGTGCTCTTGGAATTCTTCGCCTTGTCACCCGTCGAGTACACCAGAAGACCACACGCCACCGAGCAATACGGACAGGTACTCCGCGTTTCGGTGGCGCGTGCGAGCTTGAATGCCCGCACTTCCGCCAGGGCTGCGGTCGGCGAGAAGCCCATCACCGCGATGGACGACCCTCCCAGCCCGGCGGAGCAGATCTTGAAGAACTGCCGCCTGTTCATTTGCATGAATTATTCCCTCCTTGGATAAGGCGGCCCCACGGGAACCGCCGTCGGGTGATAGACGCATATTTCATGCCATTTCGAAAAACATTTTGATTCAATGGTTTTCCGGAATGTGCGGGCACTGCGCTCCTGAACATTGCGCCAATTTGTCGCGCATAGCTATGTGCACTGCGACATTTTGTCTGGCGTTCTTCCGAATTTGATCTACCGCAAAACCCGAACATTTTCGTCTGTTTTGCATCACATGGTGATATCACGCAGTGATACGATCTCGCGGATTTGTCGATTTCGTCGGATCAATTCAAAGGAGATGCTCAATGAGAACAATCAGGGAAGTCGTTGCCCGGCTGTCGTTGCCCGCAATGGCCGCAATGGGTCTTGCCGTTGGCAGCGCGCTGGCTGCCGATGCCAAGCCGGATGTCCATGAGGCGGTTGCCGGCGGCAAGATGCAGGCGAGCAGCGGACCGTCGCCGGTCGGCGGCATCGAGATGGTGCAGGCGATCAATCCGAAATCGCCGCCGATGACGAAGGAAGAGTTCGAGATCGGCAAGAAGATCTACTTCGAGCGCTGCGCAGGCTGCCACGGCGTGCTGCGCAAGGGCGCGACCGGCAAGCCCCTGACCACCGACATCACGATCGAACGCGGTTCCGAATACATCAAGACTTTCATCACCTACGGCTCGGCCGGCGGCATGCCGAACTGGGGCACCTCCGGCACCCTGTCGGAGAAGGAAGTCGACATCATGACGCGCTACGTCCAGCACGAGCCGCCGATGCCCCCGGAGTACGGCCTCAAGGAGATGGAGGCGACGTGGAAGGTCTACGTCAAGCCGGAAGATCGTCCGACGAAGCAGATGAACAACCTCGATCTGCCGAACCTCTTCTCGGTGACGCTGCGCGACGCCGGCAAGATCGCCCTGATCGACGGCGCCACGAAGAAGATCGTCCAGATCCTCAACACCGGCTACGCGGTGCATATCTCGCGCATGTCGAAGTCGGGCCGCTACCTGTTCGTGATCGGCCGTGACGCCAAGATCGTCATGATCGACATGTGGATGAAGGAGCCGACGCCGGTCGCCGAAATCAAGGTCGGCCTCGAGGCGCGTTCGGTCGAGACCTCGAAGTTCAAGGGCTACGAGGACAAGATCGCGATCGCCGGCACCTACTGGCCGCCGCAATACGTGATCATGGACGGCGATACGCTGAAGCCGCGCAAGATCATCGGCACCCGCGGCATGACCTCGGACACCAACGAGTACCATCCGGAGCCGCGCGTCGCCGCCATCGTCTCCTCGCACTACAAGCCTGAATTCCTGGTGAACGCCAAGGAAACCGGCGTCGTGCACATGGTGAACTACTCCGATCTGGAAAACCTCAAGATCACCATGATCAAGACGCCGCGCTTCCTGCACGATGGCGGCATGGAGGCTTCCGGTCGCTACTTCATGGATGCCGCCAACGCCTCCGACAAGATCGCCGTCATCGACACCAAGGAATCGAAGCTGGCAGCGGTCGTGAACGTCGGCAAGACGCCGCACCCGGGACGTGGCGCCAACTTCGTGCATCCGAAGTTCGGCCCGGTCTGGGCGACGGGTCACCTCGGCGACGAAACCGTCTCCCTGATCGGCACCGATCCGAAGAAGAACCCGGCCAATGCCTGGAAGGTCGTGCAGACGCTGAAGGCAGCCGGTGGCGGCCAGCTCTTCCTGAAGACGCATCCGAAGTCGAAGAACCTGTGGGTCGATGCTCCGCTGAACCCGGATCCGGCCATCTCGCAATCGATCGCCGTGTTTGACATCAACAACCTCGACAAGGGCTTCGAACTGCTGCCGATCGGCCAGTGGGCCGGCGTCAAGGACGGTGCCAAGCGCGTCGTCCAGCCGGAATACAACAAGGCGGGTGACGAGGTCTGGTTCTCGGTGTGGAGCGGTGCGGGCGAGGAATCGGCGATCGTCGTCGTCGATGACAAGACGCGCAAGCTGAAGGCCGTGATCAAGGATCCGCAGCTGATCACGCCGACCGGCAAGTTCAACGTGTACAACACGCAGAACGACGTCTACTAAGCGAAACGAATACTTCCCCTCCGGCCGGCACGCCCAAACGGGTGCCGGCCATTTTTTTTATGCGGGGAGGAAGCGGCGCAGGAGTTCGTTGAGATAGCGCTGGCCGCGCAGCGTCGGCGCAATGCGCTGCGGCGTCCGTTCGAGGAGGCCGTCCGCCTCGGCCTGCCGCAGTTCCCGTTCCAGAGCGAACAGCGGGACGGTGGTGCGCGCCTCGAACAGCGCCGGGTCGAAACCGTCGATCAGGCGCAGCGCGTTCATCATGAATTCGAAGGGCAGCTCATCGACGGCGACGTCCGCCTCTTCGTGCACGGGCTGGCCGGCCGCCGCCTGTTTGAGATATTGCGCCGGCTGCTTCCAGCGCATCTGGCGCAAGACGCGGTCGTGCATCGTCAGCTTGCCGTGCGCGCCGGCGCCGATGCCGAGGTAGTCGCCGAAGTGCCAGTAGTTCAGGTTGTGCTGGCAGCGGTCGCCGGGCCGCGCGAACGCGGAGGTCTCGTAATGCTCGAAACCGGCGGCGGCAAGCCGCGCCTCGATGGCCTCCTGCATGTCAGCGCACAGATCGCTCTCGGGCAGCGGCGGCGGTGCGGCCGCAAAGCGCGTGTTCGGTTCGAGCGTCAGCTGGTAGCAGGATAGATGCGGCGGCCGCCAGGCCAGCGCGGCGTCGACGTCGGCCATGGCTTCCGCCAGCGTCTGCTGCGGCAGGCCGTACATCAGATCGAGATTGAAGCGCTCGAAATGGCGGGCGGCGAGTTCGATCGCCCGTCGCGCTTCGTCGGCGTCGTGGATGCGGCCGAGCGCGCGCAGGTGTTGCGGGTTGAAGCTCTGGATGCCGAGCGACAGGCGATTGACGCCGGCCGCCCGATAGGCCGCGAAGCGCCCCGCCTCGGCGGTGCCGGGATTCGCTTCCAGCGTGATCTCGGCATCGGGCAGCAGCGTCACGCGCGTGCGGATCGCGGTCAGCAGCGCCTCGACCGCCTCCCCGGACAACAGGCTGGGCGTGCCGCCGCCGATGAAGATCGTTGTTACACGCCTTCCCCAGATCAAGGGCAGCGCTCCTTCGAGGTCGGCAATCAATGCCGCGATGTAATCGCCCTCGGGAATCGCGCCTTTCGCCTCGTGCGAGTTGAAGTCGCAGTAGGGGCACTTCTGTACACACCACGGGATGTGGATGTAGAGGGAAAGCGGTGGCTGCGAGCGGAATTCGAGCTTGCCGGCAGTTCGACGGCTGCCGGCGGGGGCAATCGGAATGATGCGGGCCATCGCGGAGGATCAGCGGCGCAGGCGGGCGAGCAGTGATTGCAGCGCCTGCGCGCGATGGGAAACGCCGTTCTTGACGGCGGGATCGAGCTCCGCAGCCGTCTTGCCGAACTCCGGCACGAAGAACAGCGGGTCGTAGCCGAAGCCGCCGGCGCCGCGATGCTCGGTGATGATCTCGCCATGCCATTCGCCCTCGGCAATGAGGGGCTGCGGATCATCGGCGTGGCGGACGAAAACAATCACGGAAACAAAATGCGCGGCACGCGAGTCATGGTTGGCGAGCGTCGCGAGCAGCTTTTCGTTGTTGCGTGTGTCCGACTTCGGTTCCCCTGCGTAGCGGGCCGACTGAACGCCGGGCGCACCGCCCAGCGCTGCGACACACAGGCCGGAATCGTCTGCAAGTGCCGGCATGCCAGAGAGGCGGGCGGCATGCCGCGCCTTCGCGAGCGCATTTTCGACGAACGTGACGTGCGGCTCATCCGCTTCCGGAATGTCGAGTTCCCCCTGCGGGACCAGCTCCCAGCCCAGCGGCGAGAGGATCGCGTCAAGTTCCTTGAGTTTCTTGGCGTTGTTGGAGGCGAGGACGATCTTCATTTCGCCAGTGCTGATTTTTGCGAATCGATGAGCTGGGCAATGCCGGCGCTGGCGAGGTCCGTCAACTGCTCGAGCTGGGCGCGCGTGAAGGGTTCGCCTTCGGCGGTGCCCTGCAATTCCACGATGCCGCCGGCGCCGGTCATGATCACGTTCATGTCGGTGTCGCAGTCGGAAT
>DAORCC010000157.1:0-5731 GCA_035345235.1 Azospira sp. | reverse complement strand
GATCACGGGGTTTCGGGGAGTCCGAACAACTGCTTGAGCTCCCGGGAGGGCGCCGTCATAAAGGCCAATGCGTGTACTTCGAGATTTTTTGTGCTCGTATAGAAAACAGGGAATCCGCCAGCGGCGAGCGCGCCCATTAACGATTTTTGCGTGAACCCGGTTTTATGGGCGAAGAAATCAACTCCGCTCTTCTCGATTTCAACCCCATAACCGTAGATGACATCCAGAACCGAAATTGGTCCGACGGCCGATTGGTAAATGGTGTCGTCGATGTCGAGGTTGTTTTTCGACACGATTCGCATCAATTCGCCAATGTCCGGTACGACGATGTAAACGAATCCATCGGGCTTGAGGATATGAGCGAATCCCGCCAGGACTTTTTTAACATCGTGACGATAGTAGTGCTCGAGGTTGTGCGAGCAATACACCGAGTCATAGCTGGCGCCCGGGAGGCTCGACAGTTCGCGTGCATCGCAGACGATATCGGGGTGCGCGCTGGCGTCGATGTCCAGTAACACATGGTCCCAACCCTCGTACCAGGGAGGTAGCGCTATGTCCTTGTTGTTTCCGCCGATGTTTATTACTTTTTTCAAAAGTTCACCTGTCAGTGCCCGTTAATCTCTGGTGACCAAGCGGGGCTTCAACGCTTGTGCCGCAGTCATGATGAAGGTACGCGAGAGTCCCTGCCGCAGACAAATCAGGTCAGCGTGACTCCTTGACCACACGTCCGTTTGTCGCCTGGACGGGGCGCACATTGTTTTTGTAGACCTTCGCGAAGTCGGCGATCTGCTCTTTCGAGAACTGCAACGGCAGCTTCATGACCAGCCACAGGACGCCTTCCGTACATGGCGGACGTGTCAGTGAGCCACTGTAGGTGGCGAATTCGCGCTTGGCCGGGATCAGCTGTCCGGGGTCGAACCTCACCCCGGCCGGCATTGCGGGCTTGCCCTTTTCCAGAGGCAGATCGGACCACAATGCGCGAATGGTGCGATGCGGTTCCTTGCCTGCCTGCACGGGGACCGCGATGATCGCGATGCGGCCCGATTGCGCCTTGTGCTCGAAGTGCACGCTCATCGCGGCGCGCTTGCCATCGAACATCTCTTCTCCGGGGTGGTGAAAACGCACCGTCTGCAACTCGAATTCCTCGCCGTCGGCCGTAATCGTTCCGCCGCCCTGCGCAATGGCCTGGATGCCGTGTCCATCGTCGAGCAGCTGCAGCGCTACCGGCTTGTAGGCAATCCGGATCGGCGGCAGGTCGGCACGGATGGCGTGGCGGATGTCGATCGGTGACTGCATGCGGCCGCTGCCGCAAAGGGCATAGTCCCCGTCGAGCCTGGCCCATTTGTCGGGGCCGAGCTTGCCCTCGTAGGACCAAGGCGTTTCCGGCTTCGGAGGCGGCGGGGGAGGGGGGGGCGGCTCGTCTGCCTCGCCCTTGCGCTTGCGTTTTTTGGGTTTCTCTTCCGGTTGGGGGGGCGGCTCCACCTTGGCGGGCTCGATTGGCTTCGCCTTGGGCGGGGTGCAGGCATAGTTGAAGGCGGCCTCCACCGGCGACTCCGGAACCACTGGCGAGGAATCCTTGGCATCGAAGCCCTCGCTCTTCAGTTCGCCGCCGGATTCGGCATAGTAGATGCGGCGCAGTGTCGCGGCGAGGCGCTTGTCGCACTGGAACTCGCTGAGCTGCTTCATGCTTCCGTAGGTGAAAGCCCAGGCGTCCTGCAGTCGCTTCGGCGTGTAGGTCTCGCGGTGCCACGCCTGCACTTTTCCGTCCTTGCTGCGTTCGATGCTGCTGGCGTCGATCTCGATCCTGATTTTCTTGTCGCCGCCAATGGCGACCCAGCGCGAGGCCAAAGCCTCCGGACTGCCGCAGAGCATAACGAGCAGCGCGCTGGCAGCGAGAAAATTGCCCGGCAGGGAGGGGGCGGAGCCTGTAGTTGCGCGTGCGGTCATGGTGTTGTTGTCATGTGCGGGGCGGTGCCGGCGATTATAGGCATGCAGCCGTCGCCGCGATAGGGATCTGCGCTGCAGGGCGCTACAATGCCGCCTCGTTCCGAGCACCGTTAATTCCGTACCGCCAGAGGTTGTCGTGCCCGAATCCCTGATGTCCCCAGATTTCTGGGTCGCCGTGCTGCAGATCATCATGATCGACATCGTCCTCTCCGGGGACAATGCGGTGGTGATTGCGCTTGCGTGTCGCAACCTGCCGCCGGAACAGCGTAAGCGCGGCATTTTCTGGGGGGTGGCGGGCGCGGTCGGGCTGCGTGTCGTGCTGACGATGGCTGCGGCGCTGGTCATGAATCTGCCCTGGCTGAAGCTGGTCGGCGGACTGTTGCTGCTGTGGATTGGCGTCAAGTTGCTGGTCCCCGAGGAGGATGACGAATCCGGCATCACCCCGGCCAGCCATCTCTGGGGGGCTGTGCGCACGATCATCGTTGCCGACTTCGTGATGAGCCTCGATAACGTTATCGGCGTTGCCGGTGCTTCGCACGGCAATCTCTTCCTGCTGGTCTTCGGCCTGCTGGTCAGCATTCCGCTGATCATCTGGTCCAGCCAGCTCATCCTGCGCCTGATGGAGCGCTGGCCGGTCGTCGTCGTGATCGGCGCGGGCCTGCTCGGCTGGGTTGCGGGGGCCATGATCTGGTCCGACCCCGCGCTGGCCGCGCTGGTCGCACAGGCCCCGGCGGGAGCAGCAACGGTCGCTGCCGCCCTCGCGGCAACGCTGGTTGTGGTGCTCGGGAAGTGGCTGGAAGGACGCGCGCTGCGCCAGCACGACATCACCATCGAGTGATCCGGCTGTGCCCGCTCCGCATTGCCACTGCGTCGGCGCGGGCGTCCGTACATGGCGCCGACATTGACTCTTTTGAGGCTCCACTGTAAGAATACCGGGTAGTCGGCTGTTTCTTTTTCCGATTTTTCCCATTTCGCCACGCCGTATCAGGGGGTGGCGGCGCACGAAAGCAACAATAACAGGTCGGCAAGCAGCCGACTGGCGGAGGCAGGATGCGCAAGGCCGGGTTCTGGAAGACGGACTGGTTTCTCGGGCTGATCGTTTCGGCGGTCATGCTCGTGCTCGCCGGCAGCGACCTCGTGCAGAGTCTCGAACGCAAGGCCTACGACTGGGGCGTGCGCGCCTCTTCCCGTGAGCCGCTGTCGCGCATCGCCGTCATTGCGATCGACGACGCCTCCATCGCCAATCTTGGCCGCTGGCCGTGGCCACGCGACCTGCACGCAAAGATGACCGACCTGCTGGCAGGCGCCAAGGCCAAGGTCGTCGCCAACACGGCGCTGTTCTTCGAGCCGCAGGTCGATGCCGGTTATGTCTATGTGACCCGGCTCAGCGAATTGCACGGGGAGCTCCTCGTTGCCGGCATCGAACCGCCACCGCCCCAGCTGGAGCAGATGGGGGCGGTGCTGAAAGAGGCCGAGGCGAAGCTGAATACCGATCGCATGCTGTCCGAGAGTATGGAGCGTTCGGCCGGTGTCGTACTGCCGATGTTATTTACGCTCGGTGACCCGAAAGGGCGTCCCGACAAACCCTTGCCGGAATACGTCGTGCGCAACCGCCTGCCGCAGGTAAGCGAAACGGGGGGCGAGGTGCTGGCGAGTGCTTCGGTGCAAGTGCCGATCGAGGTGCTGGGTAGCCGTGCCGCGGCGATCGGCCACCTCAACGCGAATGCGGATGTCGATGGCGGCATCCGCGCCGAGCCGCTGGTGCTGCGTTACTACGACATGTTCTTCCCGTCGCTGTCGCTACTGGTGGCCGCGAAGAGTCTCAATCTCGGCCCCGCCGACGTCAAGGCGCGCCTCGGCGAGGAAGTGCGCCTCGGCAATCTGCGCATCCCGACCGACAACCTGACGCAGATGAGCACCTTCTTCTACAAGGATCATGGCGAGCGCCCGGCATTCCCGGTCGATTCGTTCTACGACGTACTCTCGGGCAAGATCCCCGCCAGCAAATACCAGGACAAGATCGTGCTGATCGGGGCGACGGCGGCCGGTGTTGGCGCCGCACAGGTGACGCCGGTCTCGCCGGCGATGCCGCCGGTATTGACGCTGGCGCACTCGGTGTCCTCGATCCTGCAGGAACATTTCTTCGTGACCCCGTCCTGGGGCGGCTATGCCTCGTTCGGCGCCTTCGTCCTGGTGGCGCTCTACCTCATCGCCCTGTTGCCGCGCCTCTCCGCCGGAATCGGCGCGGCCGCGACCGCGGTCCTGCTCGCGACGCTTGTCGGCGCCCACTACGGGCTGATGGTCAGTGCCGGCATGTGGATCCAGTTGATGGCTGCCGCTTCCCTGCTGGTCGTCGGGCATCTGTTGCTGACGACGAAGCGCTTCCTCGTTACCGAGCGCGGCAAGGAAAAATCCGAAGCCGATTCGGCCGAGTCGAACCGCATGCTGGGCCTTGCCTTCCAGGGACAGGGCCAGCTCGACATGGCATTCGACAAGTTCCGCAAGTGCCCGATGGACGATTCCCTGATGGAGAATCTCTACAATCTGGCCCTTGATTTCGAGCGCAAGCGCCAGTTCAACAAGGCCGAGGCCGTGTTCCGCTATATGGCCGATTATCGTCTCGACTTCCGCGATCTGGCCCAGCGCATCGCCCGCGCCAAGGCGATGTCGGAAACGGTCATGCTCGGCGGTGCCGGTGGCCGCACCAATGCCAGCACGATGATCCTCGACAATGGCGACGTCCAGAAGCCCATGCTCGGTCGCTATCAGGTCGAGAAGGAGCTCGGCAAGGGGGCCATGGGCGTCGTTTACCTTGGGCGAGATCCGAAGATCAACCGCGTCGTGGCGATCAAGACGATGGCCCTGTCTCAGGAGTTCGACGAGGACGAACTGGTCGAGGTCAAGGAGCGCTTCTTCCGTGAAGCGGAAACCGCCGGCCGCCTGAATCATCCTCATATCGTGACGATCTTCGATGCCGGCGAGGAGCACGATCTCGCCTATATCGCCATGGAGTTCCTCAAGGGCAAGGATCTCGTGCCGCAGACCAAGCCGGATGCGCTCCTGCCGCTGCCGCAGGTGGCGAGCATCGTCGCCCGCGTTGCCGAGGCGCTGGCCTATGCGCATGGCAATAATGTCGTGCATCGCGACATCAAGCCCGCCAACATCATGTACGAGGCGGCCTCCGACCAGGTCAAGGTGACCGACTTCGGGATCGCCCGCATCACCGATTCGTCCAAGACCAAGACCGGCATGGTGCTCGGAACGCCGAGCTACATGTCGCCGGAGCAACTGGCTGGCAAGAAGATCGACGGCCGTTCTGACCTTTTCTCGCTTGGTGTTACCCTGTACCAGTTATGCTGCGGGAAACTCCCGTTTACCGGTGAGTCCATGGCCCAGCTGATGTTCAAGATCGCCAATGAGCCGCACGAAGACATCCTGCGCGTGCGTCCCGATGTGCCGCCTGCACTGGCGGCGATCATCGACAGGGCGCTGGCCAAGGACGTCGCGCAGCGGTACCAGGATGGCAACGAGATGGCGCGCGATCTGCGCGATTGCCTGCAGGCCGGCGCTGCGGGAGCGAAGCCGGATGTGGATATCAACCTTTAGGAGCAGCAGTGGCGTCGAGTCTGTCTGAAGCCCTCGAAATCGTCGTCAAGACGGACCCGGGGATGGTGCGCTCTCACAACGAGGACTCCGTGTTCGGGAATCCTCACGGGGGCCTGGTCGTCCTGGCGGACGGCATGGGCGGCTACAACGCCGGCGAAGTGGCCAGCGGCATGGCGAC
>DAORCC010000156.1:2364-5829 GCA_035345235.1 Azospira sp. | reverse complement strand
CGCGATTTCAACAAGCAGTTCCCGGGCTTCGAGACCGACATTCACGGTCTGGTGAAGGGCGACGACGGGCGCTATTACGTGGATTGCGTCAAATAGCAGAATATGCTTCAAGTGTTGTTTTTATACATATGATTTAAAAAGGAATTCGCTTCATGCTCGGTGGGCGATTGAATTTTTTGCATATCTGGCCGATAGTCCTGCTGTGGGGGCTTTCCGCGCAGGTGTTCGCGCAGGCGGCAAACATCGTGTTTGCAACCGGTTCGGCGACCGTCATCGGGGCCGATGGCGTATCCCGCAAGGCGGAGCGTGGGACGGTGTTGCAGCCGGGTGAGACGGTCGACACCGGAGACGGCAAGGCGCAACTTCGTTTTCGCGATGGCGCGACGATCTCGCTGCAGCCCGGGACGCAGTTTCGCGTCGAGCAGTTCCGCTTCACGGAACAGGGTGGCAAGGCGGACGAGCAGGATACGGTCGTGATGCGCCTGCTGAAGGGCACGCTGCGTGCAGTGAGCGGGCTGATCGGCAAGGAGAAGCGCGAGCAGTACCGCATGGATACGACGGTGGGAACCATCGGTATCCGTGGCACGGAATATGGCGCCAGCCTCGGGGATCCCGGGCTGGCGGTAACGACTTATGCCGGCCTCGTGGAGGTCTGCAACACGGCGGGTTGTGCGATGGCAGGTGCCGGTCAGACGCTGCAGGTGCCGGATGCGAATACGCGTCCGCGGTTGCTGCCGGGGAGCAATCTGCCCAACCTGACACCGGGGGCGGCGATGCCGCAATTGCCGACACCGACGCATACGAACATGCCGGATGCGCCGCAGCAGCAATCGCCGCAGACGGCACCGACGTATCAGCCGCCGACGGGCGGGCCGTCGTTGCGCGGGCCGAATTACTAGTTTGGAAAGACGCAGGATCGCGGGGGAAATATGGTGAATCGTTTTGGGATCAGGCAAATCGCTGTCATGCTGACTGCGGCGCTTGCGCTGCACGCGGGCGTCGCAATTGCTGACGAAGTCACCGACAAGGCGAAAGCCTTGCTCGGGGCCAACAAGGGCGGCGAGGCATATCAGTTGCTCGAGCCGCTGGAGTCGGCACGTGCCGGCGATCGTGATTACGATTTCCTGCTGGGCCTGGCAGCGCTGGAAGCGGGGCAGAACACGCGGGCGGTCTTCGCCCTGGAGCGCGTGCTCGCACTCGACCCGAACAACACACGTGCGCGTGCGGAGATTGCGCGCGCCTACCTGGCGCTCGGTGAGACGCAGACGGCGCAGCAGGAGTTCGAGACAGTGAAGCGCCAGGGCGTTCCGGCCGACGTCTCGATGACGATCGATCGCTACATTGCGGCCGCGCGCCGTATCGAGGATCAGAACGCGACACTGATCACCGGCTACATGGAAGCCAGTGTCGGATACGACACAAACGTGAACGTCGGCCCCAACAAGTCGTCGGTGGCCATCCCCGGTTTCGGGGGGCTTCCGTTCAAACTCAGCTCCGACAGCAAGGCGAATGCAGACTGGTTCGCCTCGGCCGGCGCCGGCGTCAACGTGAGGACGCCGCTGGGCGATGGTTACCAGTTGCTGGCGGGCCTCTCGGCGAACGGACGCGGCAATTTCGACAAGCAGCAGTTTGACACGCAGAACGGCGACTTCAACGTCGGCGTCACGCGTACCGTCGGACAGGATGTCTATACGGTCATGGGGCAGGCGGGTGTTTACTACGTCGACAATGGCCGCTACCGGAACTATACGGGGGTGACCGGCCAGTGGCAGCGCAACCTCGATGCGCGCAACCAGGTCGGTGCGTTCTTGCAGTACTCCGATCTCCAGTATCCGACACAGGATGTGCGCGATGCGAATCGCTGGGTCGGCGGCGCCAGCTATGCCCACCTTTACCGCGAAGGGGTGATGGCATTTGCCAGCGCCTACGTCGTCGGTGAGCGCCCGCAGCATGGCCATGTTCAATGGATCGGTTTCGACGGTATCGGTGCCCGTGTCGGCGGACGCTACAACTACGATGCGCAGACCGTCCTGTTTGGCGGGGCCACCTACGAGTATCGCGCCTACAACAAGGAAGATCCGTCCTTCCTCAAGAAGCGTCGCGACAACCAGTATGGCCTGATGTTCGGCGCGACCCACTACGTGTCGAAGGAGTGGAGTGTCACGCCGCAGCTCTCGCTGACCTACAATGAATCGAATACGGAACTCAACGAATACAACCGCGAACTGGTGTCGGTCACCGTTCGTCGCGAGTTCTGATCGCAAGGAGCGGAATCATGCCCATCACGACCGTTTTCCGTTTCAAGAACCATGCGCTGATGATGGCGCTCGCCGCGGTGTACCCGGCCTTCTCGTATGGTGCCGGGGCCGCGCGACTGGACTTCGCTTCCGGCAACGTCACGGCAGTCAGCGCCGCAGGGGCGCAGCGCGGCCTCAACAAGGGGGCGGAGGTTGGCAGCGGCGAGGCCGTCGTCACCGGCGATGGCGGCCGCGCGCAACTGCGCTTCACCGATGGCGGGATGGTCTCGCTGCAGCCGGGTTCGGAATTCAAGATCGACAACTACCGCTTTTCCGGCAAGGAAGATGGCGAGGAGAAAGGTTTCTTCAGCCTGCTTCGGGGCGGGCTGCGTTCGATCACCGGGCTCGTCGGCCGCAACAACAAGAGTGCCTACAAGGTTACGACGAACGTTGCGACGATCGGCATTCGTGGAACCGAATTCACGATTGCCTATACCGGTGCCAACAGCATCGCCGTCTCGACCGGCGAAGGCATGATCGAGGTCTGCAACAATGCCGGTTGTGCGGTGGTGCCTGCGGGCAGTTCGGCAACCGTCAGCGGCCCCAACACGCGCATCGAGCGCAGCGACGTGAAGCCGCGTCTGGATCCTGCACAGCCGCCAGTGGATGTGCAGCCCGTGTTCTCGACGAGCGAGCAGCGTCAGGGCAACGGCTTGATCCAGCCCGTGTCGGCGCCGCTTGTTTCTGGCAGCGATTACGTCGTGTCCTACTCCGGAACGAAATCCGGGTCTGCCGTCATCGCGGGTACGGGTGTCGGCACCCCGGCCATTTTCGACGAGTTCTCGACGCTGCAGGGATTTTCGTACGGCGGCTACGACTACAAGGCCAGCAGCGTTGCCGGCTCCTTCTCGATGGACGGCGTTATCGGATGGGGCAAGTGGACGGAAGGGGAGACGGTCCCGACGGGGTATGGTTCGCCGGAGGCACTCAAGGAGTTCCACTACGTCACCGGCAAGCCGACACCGACGTCCGATCTGGTGGCACTCGGCACGATTTCCGCCGTTTATCAGCTCGCCGGTTTCACGCTCCCGACCTCGTCGACCGGGGTCGTTGGCTCTGCCCCGAGTGGCACCCTGAACGTGAACTTCTCCGGTGGCTCGGCGACGTCGATCGTCGCCAACGTCAATGTCCCGATCGGTGGCTCCACCTACAACCTGAACACCTTGGT
>DAORCC010000156.1:0-2264 GCA_035345235.1 Azospira sp. | reverse complement strand
CCGCTCCGCCGGCGAGCGATGCAATCGCAGGAGCAGTTCATATGCCTCCTCCTGCGTCGAGAATATGTAGCCATTCCTGCCTTGCTCGATCCAGTCGGTGTATCCGCCGCTCTCGTGCGCGATCACGGCCAGACCGCAAGCCATGGCTTCGACGATCACCCGGCCGGATGCCTCGTGAAGCTGGGCTGATGTTCGATAGTAGAAGAGGTCCAGCGTGCGCAGGAAATCCTCCGGGCGCTCCGTGTTGATCGCGAGCAGCTCGATGCCCGGCTCGTCCTGTATGCAGGGCGCCAGACATGTGCCGCCCATGATCCGGGTACGCACACCGTGCCAGCCAAGCAGCTTGTAAAGCGAGGGGTCCTGCGGGTGGTGCTTGTCCGGAATGTCGCGCGACAGGCGGCCGATCGTCGTGCCTGTGCGTGGTGTGCAGGGCGCCGGATGAAAGCGGTTCAGGTCGACGATTTCGGGGCAGATGTATCCCGGGATTCCCATGGTGTCGCGCAGTCGCGTGCTGACGAAGGCAACCTGTGCCGGCGGCAGTGTCGGTCGATCAAGGGTGGCCAGCGTCGCGTAGAGTTGCTGCGGATGCGAGTTGACGCAAATGAGGACCAGGCGTTCGGGCCGCGCATGGTCGATCCACGGCTCCAGGCTGAAGTAGGTGCCGACAATGATCAGTGTGCCTCCCTTGGGAAAACGACCGCTGAAGGGGCTGATCGCAACGCCACCAAAATGGGAGACGAACGGACTTGGTGTATCGCTCCACAGGGTGGTGGCGATCCCGGACTCCCGCAAGGCATTCGCGAGATCGAATGAGTGTGTTTCTGCGCCGCCGATGCCGTGCAGTCGTGTGACGATGTGAACCGCTGTGTCCATGTGCACCTGGTGGGATTGTGGCTTCCGGGCATTCTAGCGTAGGAAGCGGAACAAGCACTGACGTGGGGAGGTCCGCTAATATTCGGGAACCGTGCGCGTATCAGGGGAACCGAAATCAAGCCGAACAACGATGCAACGCTGAAAGATCAGCTCAGACACCTGGCGTCGACGGCATGTGCAGGAGATGTCGCCAGCCTTCTTTCGCTGGGCCAGGACCTGCATGCTGCGGGAGAGCGCGAGGCGGCGCTGCACGCGTTCGAGCAGGTCGTCGGGTGCACTCCGGAGAGCGTCGAGGCATGGAGCGCTGTCGCGACGCTTCGCTTTGAGCTCGGGTTGCTGCAAGGTGCGCTGCAGGCCTGCGAAAGCGCCCTGCGTCTCTCGCCGGACGATCCGATGGCGTTGTTCAATACGGCGGTGGTCCTCGCTGCGATGAACGATTTTCCGGCGGCGCTGTACTGCTACCAGAGAGTCCTCGAGCTCGCACCGGACCATGCAGGTGCTGCGTTGAATTTCGGCCCCCTGCTGGCGCGCGCGGGGCGCATCCCGGACGCTGTTGCGGCCTGTGACGCGGCCTTGACGAGAAATCCTGGCAATGCGGCCCTGCATTTCAATCGTGGCGACGTGCTCCTCGGCGCTGCCGAATTCGCGCGTGCACTCGATGATTTCGAGGCGGCCCTGACACTTGCTCCCGGAGACGCCCGAGCAGAATTTTCAGCGGGGGTGGCTTTGTCGGCCCTCGGCGATCTGACGTCGGCACGCCTGCGAATGAACAAGGCGCTGACGCTGGACCCCGATCTTCTTTCTGGCTACACGAGCCCGTTACGAACAGACAGTGTCAGCTTTTACCCGGAGCTGAGTCCCGAGCGGATTTTCACTTTTGCCTGCTATGACCGGCTACGCACCTGCGACTGGCACGATTACGCTGCGTTCGCCCGCCGCTTCCGCGAGATGATAGGTGGCGAAGGGGGCGTGGCGATCGACAACCCCGACTTCGCCTACCTTTCGCTGGGGCTTCCGATCGCTGATGAATGCCGCCGGTCGCTGGCAAGGAACGTAGCCCGTCGAATTCGCTCGTCGCTCGGGCGCGGGGGTTTCGTCAAGCCGCGCAAGCCAGGAAATTCGCGGCTTCGCATCGGCTATCTGTCGGGTGATCTGCGTTCGCATGCAGTGGCGCACCTGATCGGCGGGCTTTTTGAAATGCATGACCGCAGTCGCTTCGAGGTCCATGTGTATTCTACGGGGCCCGACGATGGTGCTCGCGAGAGGCGACGTGCCGAGAGCGGTGCCGATGTCTTTCGCGATGTTTCGGCCTTCTCCGGGGTCGTCATCGGGCAGGCGATTGCCATGGACGGCATTGATATTCTCGTCGATCTTTCCGGTTACACCCTCTA
>DAORCC010000155.1:0-5837 GCA_035345235.1 Azospira sp. | reverse complement strand
GCTGATCGGCGGCAAGTTCGACAACCCGTACATGGTGTTCCTGTCGGCACAGTATTCGTACAAGTTCTGATGCATGCATTCCCGGTTGCTTATTCAAGGAGAAAGAAGATGAACAAGAAATATGTAGTGTCGGCGCTTGCTGCTGCAGTCATTGCCCTGGCCGGTTGCGCCGGTGGCGGCGTGTCGCAGGGAGACGGTGCGGCAGTCGTGCCGAGTTCCGGCTTCCTGTCCGATTATTCGAAGCTGCGGCCGGTCGATGGCGTGGATGGCACCTATCGCTATATCGACACGACCGCCAACCTGCGCGCCTACACCAAGGTGATGATCGATCCGGTCCAGGTCTTCCTGACCCCGAACCCGGACTACAAGGGCATGCAACCCGATGCGATGAAGCGCATGACCGATGCCTTCCGCATGGAGTTCGTCGGGGCGCTGGCGTCCGGCTACCAGGTGGTCAATCAGCCCGGACCCGACGTACTCCGTGTCCGTATTGCCATCACCGGCGTCCAGCCGACGAGTCCGGCATTGGGCGTGACCGATTTCATCCCGATCAAGGCGCTGTTCAACGTGGCCCGGGATGCTTCCGGCAACGCGCCGCAGGTGGCGGAAATGTCGGCAGAGGTCGAGGTGCTGAATCCCGCCGGACGCGTGGTTGGCGCCGCCGTGTCGACGCGCAAGGCTGACAAGACCCTGCCGCAGGGTGAAAGCATTACGTGGGCCGATCTGCAGTCGATCGCCGCCTCATGGGGCAAGGGCATGCGCCAGAATCTCGACCGGATGCGCAGCCCTGCCGGGCAGTAAGCGGGCCGCATCAGCCGCTTGCAGGAGGAACAATGGGCGCCGCGGCGCCCATTGTTGTTTGACCCTGTCTCGGCGCACCGGCTGTCTGACTCAGCGCCGCAGATCCGGCGGTGGCGGCGGCGGATTGCCGCTGGGTGGGTGTGGTGTCCCGCTCGCCGGTGGTGCAACGTAGGCGCTGGCCATGCCGGCCGGCACTGGCACCCGATGCCCCTTCGCATACATGCACTGGACGTAGGCGTTGTCGTATTGTCGTTGTGTGCCGTAGCCGGCCTGCTGCGCGTGGTCGATGCCGACGGCGCTGCCGACGATGAGGCCGCTGCCGGCGCCAACGGCTGCGCCCTGCTGGCCACCGATGGCTGCGCCGGCAACGGCACCGACCGCGGTGCCGACGGCCGCACTGGCGGCGGCCTCACGGCCGCGCTGCTGTGCCGAGGTGCCTCCGGTCTGTTCGAATGCGTAGCGACGGCAACTGGCTTCGTCGGCGCGGAAGTCATCAAAGCTGCGGCCGCCTCCGGGCAGCACCATGACGCTGGGTGCCGTCGGTGCGCTCGCACACGCGGCAAGCAGCAGGGTGGCGACAAGGCTGATGCGGGTTTTCATGGTCGGAAATTCCGGGCGTCAGCGTGGCGGCACGCGGATCCAGCCGGCCGGGCATTGCTGGACCTGCGGGTAATAGGCGCCGGCCTGCTGGCAGTAGTACCAGTAGTTGCCGGCATCGGGCGGGGCCTGCTCGATATACACCGGCGGCTGCGGCGGCGGCACGACGATGACGCGCGGCGGGTAATACACCGAGGGCGGGTAATAGTAGTAGGGCGGAGGCGCGACCCAGGGGCCGAAGGGCGCGCCGATGTAGACGCCGACGCTGGTGCGCCCGCGTGAATGGTGGCCGCCGTCGGCAGACGCCGGCAGGGCGGCTGCCAGCAGCACGGCAGCCAGGATAGAGAGCAGGGTGAGTCGGCGGGTGTCCATCGCGAGCGCTTTCGGAAGTGTGTCCTTCCCGCTCAACGCAGTCCCCCCGTCCCGCGTTGGCCATCAATTTGTAAGCAGATGTTTCAGCCTCCGGTTGCCGCGTTGCGGGATGCAGCGGCGCGAAGCGGGGGCGCTGCATTAGAATCTCCGGCATGTCGGTCGGTGATCGGAATAGAGGGGAGTCAGGGGCATGAAAGCTAAACGGTGGGTGGGGGCGATGGCTACGGCATGTGCCGTGCTGGCGGGTTGCGCGAGCGATGGCTCGATGCAGGCCGGTTCAACGGCGGCCCCGGTGCCGCTGGTGCCGTCCGGTTTTCTCTCGGACTACGGCAAGCTCAAATCGGTAGATGGCGTCGAGGGTTCGTACCGATATATCGATACCAGCGTCAGGCTGCGCCGGTACGAGAAGGTGATGATCGATCCGGTCAAGCTGATGCTCGCGCCCGGGGCCGATGCGGCGAACGCCAGCCCGGAAGTGATGAACTGGATTGCCGACGCCGTGCGCATGGAATTCGTCGGGGCGCTGCTCTCCGACTATCAGGTCGATGTCGGCGAGCGCTGGGGCTACCAGATCGTGGATGCGCCGGGCCCGGATGTGATCCGCGTTCGCCTGGCGATTACCGGCATCCATCCGGTGAAGCCGAACCTCACGGCGACGGACTTCATTCCGATCAAGGCGGTCTTCAACGTGGCGCGCGATGCCGCCGGGAATGCGCCGCGCGTGGCCGAACTCACGGCCGAGGTCGAGGTGCTCGATCCTGCGGGGCGGATGGTTGCGGAAGCGGTCGCGACGCGCAAGAGTGACATGACCTTGCCGCAGGGCGAGGACATCCGCTGGAAGGAGCTGAAGGGCATCGCGGCCACGTGGGCCAGGAGCTTCCGACAACAGCTTGATGAGCTGCGGGCATACTCGGTCAGGTGATGGCCGGCGGGCGGTACGGCGCCCGTCGTCAGGATTCCTGTAGCCGCCGCCGGTAGGCGCTTGGCGAGACGCCCGTCCAGCCGACGAAGGCGCGGTAGAAAGCCGAGGGGTCGGCATAGCCGAGGTCGGCGGCGAGCGTGGCCACGGGTTGCGTGCTCTTGGCGATGCGCGAGAGCGCGATGTCGCGGCGCAGGGCATCCTTGATCGCGCGGAAGCTCGAGCCCTCGGCCTCGAGCCGCCGGTTGAGCGTGCGCGGCGTCAGCTTCAGCGCCGCCGCGGTCGCTTCCAGTTCCGGCAGTTCCGGCAGCGCAGCGCGCAGGTGGTCACGAACGCGCATGACCAGTTCGCGGTCGTTGCGGTAGAGCATGGTCAGCTTGCCCGGTGCGCCGTCGAGGAAGCGCTGCAGCGCCGCCTCGTCGCGCCGTACCGGCAGTTCGAGCAGGTTGCCGGCGATGCGGGCCGCGAGCCGCGGTGCGTCGAAGCGGCTGTGCGCCGTGTAGATCAGTGCGTAGTCATCGGCGTGCGCCGGGCGCGGGTAGGGGAAATCCACTGCATCGAGCGCGATGCCGCGGCCGACCAGCCAGCAGGCCAGCCCGTGCAGCAGGCGCAGCAGCCACTCGTAGGCGAAGACGCGGTCGACCAGCAGCGGTCGCTGCTCGGCAATGGCGAGGACGGCGTAGGCGCCGTCGCGCTCGAGCGTGATGCGCATGTCGGGCAGCACGGCGCGCAGGAAGCGGATGGCGCGCGCCAGTGCTTCGCCGAGCTGCGGCGCGGTGATCGTCGCGCGGCAGAGGAATTCGAAGCAGCCGCTGCGCATCGGCGACGAGAAGAGGGCGAAGGCCTCGTCGTCGAGCACCGCGTTGAGGTGGTTGTAGAGCGCCGCGTAGTCGGCCAGCGGCACCCGGGCGCCATCGTCGGCGAGACAGGCGGGGTCGATGCCGACGGCGGCGAGCAGCGCCGCCGCGTCGTGGCCGTCGTGCAGCGCGCCGGCGAGCATGCCGCGCACGAAGGCCGGCGCTACCGTGCCCTTGGGAGAAAATTTGGCGGAAATTGCACTGTTCATGGTCTGTGCCCCAATTGAAGGGCGTTTCAGTCGAATTGTCGCGGTGATTACACTTGGCGTATTTTGCACGAAATTGGGTTTCTTTCGCACTGGCCCTGTCAATCCGCGCGGCGTAGGATGCAACGGTTGCCATGACGGATGCTGCCGACCGACCATGAAAGCCTTCCAGGATTACTACCCCGAGAGCCTCTCGCACTGCTACGGCTGTGGCAGCCAGAACGCGCACGGTCATCGCATCCGCACTTTCTGGGACGGTGACGAAACCGTTACCCGCTATACCCCCGAGCCTTTCCACACCGCCGTGCCCGGCTTCGTCTATGGTGGCCTGCTCGCCTCGCTGATCGACTGCCACGGCACCGGCACCGCGGCGGCCGCCACCTATCGCGCCGAAGGGCGCGAGATGGGCAGCGAGCCGCAACTGCGCTTCGTCACCGGCGCACTCAACGTTTCCTACCTGAAGCCGACGCCGCTCGGCCCCGAGCTGGAGATCCGCGGCCGGGTGAAGGAGATCAAGGGCCGCAAGGTGGTCGTCGAGGCGACCGTCTATGCTGAAGGCGTGCCCACCGTGCGCGGCGAAGTCGTCGCGCTGCAGATGCCCGAGAACTTCGGCGCCTGAGAAACGCTAACAAAATGATCCTGGCGTCGTTGTGCCTCCTCGCTGTACTGCGCGTACTGTCTTCGTCGGCACGCCTCGCCAGGACCGCTTCGCTTCATTTTGTTAACGTTTCTAAAACCTGCAGCCGCGATTACGAATTCTGTTTTTCTGGAGTACTGCCATGACCGACCTGTCCGTTGCCAAGAAGATCAGTGCCTACAAGCCGAAGCACAAGGTGCGCTTCGTCACTGCCGCCTCGCTGTTCGACGGCCACGATGCCTCGATCAACATCATGCGCCGCATCCTGCAGGCGACCGGCTCGGAAGTGATCCACCTCGGCCACAACCGCTCGGTGCAGGAGATCGTGAACGCCGCGCTGCAGGAAGACGTGCAGGGCATCGCCATCACCTCCTACCAGGGTGGCCACGTCGAGTTCTTCAAGTACATGATCGACCTCCTGAAGGCCGGCGGCGGCGAGAACATCAAGGTCTTCGGCGGTGGCGGCGGCGTCATCGTGCCGGCCGAGATCAAGGAGCTGCACGAGTACGGCGTGACCCGCATCTACTCGCCGGAAGACGGGCAGGGCATGGGCCTGCAGGGCATGATCAACGACGTCGTCTCGCAGTGCGACGTCGACCTCGGCCCGAACGTGCCGGCGTCCGAACAGGTGCTCGACGTGCTGCGTTCGGGCAATCGCCGTTCGCTGGCGCAGGTCATCACCGGGCTGGAGAACGGCGTCTACGGCGACAACCTGAAGAAGGATCTGGTCAAGGCCGCGGCCGAAGTGCAGATCCCGGTGCTCGGCATTACCGGCACCGGCGGTGCCGGCAAGTCCTCGCTCACCGACGAACTGGTGCGCCGCTTCCGCCTCGACCAGGGCGACACGCTGAAGCTCGCCATCGTCTCGATCGACCCCTCGCGCAAGCGCACCGGCGGCGCGTTGCTGGGCGACCGCATCCGCATGAACGCGATCGAGCATCCGCACATCTACATGCGCTCGCTGGCCACCCGCGACACCGGCTCCGAAATCTCGGCCGCGCTGCCGGAAGTGATTGCCGCCTGCAAGCTCTCCGGCTTCGATCTGGTGATCGTCGAGACCTCCGGCATCGGCCAGGGCGACGCGGCGATCGTGCCCTTCGTCGACGCCTCGCTCTACGTCATGACCCCCGAGTTCGGCGCTGCCTCGCAGCTCGAGAAGATCGACATGCTCGACTTCGCCGATTTCGTCGCCATCAACAAGTTCGACCGCAAGGGTGCCGACGATGCGCTGCGCGACGTGCGCAAGCAGTACCAGCGCAACCGCGAGATGTTCAGCACGCCGACCGACGAGATGCCGGTGTTCGGCACGCAGGCGGCGCGCTTCAACGACGACGGCGTCACCGCGCTCTATCAGGCGCTGGTGCCCAAGCTCGCCGAGTTCGGCCTCAACCTCAAGAGCGGCAAGCTGCCGCTGGTGACGGTGAAGCATTCCTCCGGCTCGCGCGCCA
>DAORCC010000154.1:0-5872 GCA_035345235.1 Azospira sp. | reverse complement strand
GGCCCTTCTGGCGGCCGAAGCCCTTGACCTCGGTGACGGTGATGCCCTGCACGCCGATGGCGGACAGCGCCTCACGCACCTCGTCGAGCTTGAACGGCTTGATGATTGCAGAGATGAGTTTCATGTTATTCCTCTGTCAGGGTCGGGGGTTTTTGATCAGAAGCTGCGCGAGACCGACAGTACGGCGACGCCGCGGCCGGCATCCTTGTCCTTGCTGCCGGTATTGAGGGCGACGCCCTTGCCTTCATCCTGCAGCGAGTTCGTGAAGCAGTACGGCTGCCAGCTCGACGAACCCGAGCAGCTGCCCTCGGCATTCGTATCGACGTACGACAGGCCGACCACCCAGCCGCTGAAGTCCTTGGTCACGCCGATCTTCCAGTCGGTATAGCTGCCGTTGTGCTGGTTCTTCGCCGACAGGTGGCCGACGTGGCCGTTGATGCCCCAGCCGTCGCCCAGATCGTAGGTCGCCGACAGATCGAGGTAATGCGTGCCCTTGGTGCTCTTGCCGGTCGAGTTGCCGTTCGCATCCCAGCCGCGCAGCGAGAAGTAGTCATCCACCGAGTGGTAGTACTTCAGCGAGACGGTCTTCCACGAACCGCCGATATAGAGCTCCTTGTTGGTCACGGCACCGCTGTCGGCCTTCGTGCCAAGATTGCGGCCCTCGGAACCCGGGTAGTAATAGACGATGCCGCCGACGTCGAGGCCCCAGTCACCCCAGGTCTTCTTCCAGCCGCCGTAGAAGTCCATTTCCAGGTTGCCATCCGGGAAACCGGCGCCCGAGCTGACGTTCGAGTTCCAGTTACCGGCGTAGAAACCGCTTTCGTGCGAGTAATCGACGCCGCCCTGCAGGGCCGGCTTGCCGAAGGTCTGGTCGATGCCGCGGAAACGGTAGCTGGAGAACAGGCCGACGTTGGCGGTCAGCGTATGCGGGCTGGCAGGTGCGGCCTCGGCGGCGGCCGGGGCGGCCGTCTGCGCGAAGGCCGGGGCAGCGAAGGCGGCGGCGAGCGCGGATGCAACGATCAGTTTCTTCATGGATGACTCCTCAAAGTGATGGCAATGGAAAGAAAAGCTTTGCAACTTTGATTAGCATCAGCCGTGCCAGAATTTTTATCGTTTCAAATCAATCAGATGGAAAGTACGCACCAGAACGGTCGCACCAAGGGGGTGCGTTTACCGCAGCGCGCGCGCCACGGCGGTGCGGCGGCCGGGCGGGCAGGGGGCGTGTGCTAGACTTTCCTCCCTCCCACCGGCGTGTTTTTGACAGGACGATCCATGCTCGACCCCAAGATCTTCGAGGAACTGAACGGCAAGCTCTCGGCGCTGATTGCCGCCAGCCCGGCCCGTGATATCGAAAAGAACGTCAAGGCCCTGCTCGCCAGCGTGTTCGAGAAGATGGACCTGGTCACCCGCGAGGAATTCGACATCCAGTCGACACTGCTCGCCCGCACCCGCGAAAAGCTGACCGCACTGGAAGCCCGCGTCGCCGAGCTGGAAAAGAAGCAGGCAGGGAAGTAAGGGCGCACAGGTCCCGCACATGGCGCTGGCCATCGTTCGCAGCCGGGGTCTCGACGGCCTCGCCGCACCGCCGGTCGCCGTCGAAGTGCATCTGGCCGGCGGACTCCCGTCGGTCACCCTGGTCGGACTGCCGGACACCGAAGTCAAGGAGGCGCGCGACCGCGTGCGCGCCGCGATCGTCAATTCCGGTTTCGAATTCCCGGCCCGCCGCATCACCATCAACCTCGCCCCGGCCGACCTGCCGAAGGAATCCGGCCGCTTCGACCTGCCGATCGCGCTCGGCATCCTCGCCGCCTCCGGCCAGATCCCGGCAGACCGGCTCGACAGTCACGAATTCGCCGGCGAACTCTCGCTCTCGGGCGAACTGCGGCCCATCCGCGGCGCACTGGCCATGGTGCTCGCTGCCGATGCCGGCGAACGCAGCTTCGTGCTGCCCGCACAGAGCGCCTGCGAAGCCGCGCTGGCGCAGCCCGACGTCATTCATGCCGCCGGCAGCCTGCTCGCCGTCTGCGCCCATCTGCGCGGAGAGGATCCGCTGCCGGCAGCAGCCCCCGCCGCGCGCGACGCGCGCATCGACTACGCCGATCTGGCCGAAGTCCGCGGCCAGGCCCAGGTCAAGCGCGCGCTGGAGATCGCCGCCGCCGGCGGCCACTCGCTCCTGATGTCCGGCCCGCCGGGCAGCGGCAAGTCCATGCTCGCCGCACGCCTGCCCGGCCTGCTGCCACCGCTCGACAGCAGTGCCGCGCTCGAATCGGCAGCCGTCCTCTCGCTGGCCGGACAGTTCCGGCCGGAGCGTTTCGCCGAGCGCGTCTATCGCAGCCCGCACCACACCGCATCGGCCGTCGCACTGGTCGGCGGCGGCAGCACGCCGCGCCCCGGCGAAATCTCCCTCGCCCACCACGGCGTCCTCTTCCTCGACGAGCTGCCCGAATTCGACCGGCGTGTCCTCGAATCGCTGCGCGAACCGCTCGAAAGCGGGCACATCCACATTTCCCGCGCCGCCCGTCAGGCCGAATTCCCGGCCCGCTTCCAGCTCATCGCCGCGATGAACCCCTGTCCCTGCGGCTGGCACGGCGACCGGTCCGGGCGCTGCCGCTGCACCCCCGACCAGGTCAGCCGCTATCGCGGCAAGCTCTCGGGGCCGCTGCTCGATCGCATCGACCTCTACGTCGACGTGCCGCCCGTTCCCACCGAAGCGCTGCAGCAATCGCCCGACGGCGAACGCTCGGAAGACGTACGCCGGCGTGTCGCCGCAGCACTCGCCCGCCAGCAGGCCCGGCAGGGCAAGCCGAACGCCCGGCTGACGACGAAGGACATCGACGCACACTGCCAGCCCGATGAGGCCGGGGCGGCACTGCTGAAGCAGGCCGCTGCCCGGCTCGGCCTCTCGGCGCGCGCCTTCCACCGCGTCCAGAAGATCGCGCGCACCATCGCCGACCTTGCCGCCAGCGAACAGGTCGGCGCCAGCCACATCGCCGAGGCCATCCAGCTGCGGCGACAGGCGGCCAGCCGCTGACACGATGACGACAGCCGACGCGACGACGCCGCTTGCCGACGACGCCCGTACGACCCGCAGCAAGCGCTTCGCCACCGGCGTCGCCGCAGCGATGGCCGCCGGCCTCTGCTGGGGCATGATCTTCTCCGTACCCGTCCTGCTGCCGGACTACTCCCCGCTCGCACTGTCCGCCGGCCGCTACCTCGCCTTCGGCCTGATCGTCCTGCTCCCGGCCTGGCTCGACCGGCGCCGGCTCGCCGGCCTCGAGCGCAGCGACTGGCTGAAGGCGCTCGAACTCGCGCTCGTCGGCAACCTGCTCTACTACGCCGGCATCGCCTTCGGCGCGCAGCAGGCCGGCGCCCCGATGACAGCCGCGATCATCGGCACCCTGCCGCTCGTCATCGCCATCAGCGGCAACCTCGTCGCCAAGCACATCCGCTGGCGTCGGCTGGCCCTGCCGCTGATCGTCATCGGCGGCGGCCTCGCCCTCATCCACGGCCGCGAGTTCAGCCTGACGACCGCCGGCGCAGCCGCCGGCAAGGACTACCTGCTCGGCATCGGCGGTGCGCTGTTCGCACTCTTCTGCTGGACCTGGTACCCGCTGCGCAACGCCGCCTGGATCGCGCGCCGCCCGCAACTGTCGATGACCACCTGGGCAACGGCGCAAGGACTCGCGACGCTGCCACTGGCGGCGGCAGCCTTCGCCGCGCAGCTCCCCGACAGCAGCCCGGCCGGGCCACTCGGTCCCGACCCGCTGCGCTATGTCGCGCTGATGGCCGCCCTCGGATTGATCGCCTCCTGGCTCGGCACGCTGCTCTGGAACGTCGCCAGCCGCGAACTGCCCGCCACGCTCACCGGCCAGCTGATCGTCTTCGAAACCCTGTTCGGGCTCGCCTTCGCCTATGCACTGCGCGGCGCATGGCCGGATACCGCCAGCCTCGCCGGGATCGTGCTGCTCGTCGTCGGCGTCATCCTCGGCGTGCGCGCCTGCCGGGCTGCCGCATGAACACGCCACGCCCGGCCGGCCAGCTCTCCGATCGCGGCTTCGCGCTGCTGCTCGCCGCCCTCTCGGCGCTCGGCCCCTTCTCGATCGACACCTACCTGCCCTCGTTCCCCGAGATGGCCGACAAGCTCGGCGCCACGCCGCTCGAAGTCCAGCAGACCCTCTCCGCCTACCTCATCCCCTTCGCCGCCATGGCGCTCTGGCACGGCGCCATTTCCGACGCCCTCGGCCGCAAGCGCGTCATCCTGTGGGCCCTCGCGCTCTTCGCGCTGGCCTCCTTCGGCTGCGTCTTCGCCACCCGCATCGAGCATCTCTGGCTGTTCCGTGCACTGCAGGGCATCAGTGCCGGGGCCGGCATCGTCATCAGCCGCGCCATCGTGCGCGACCTCTACGACGGCCCCGCCGCGCAGCGCCTGATGGCCCACGTCGCCATGACCTTCGCGCTGGCGCCGGCCATCGCCCCGGTCATCGGCGGCTGGCTGCAATCGTGGTTCGGCTGGCGCTCGGTGTTCGTCTTCCTGACCCTGCTCACCGGTGCCCTCTGGCTCATCAGCTGGCGCTGGCTGCCCGAGACCCTGCCGCCGGAAAAGCGCACCTCGCTGCGCCCCGGCTACCTCGCCCGCACCTACGCCAAGGTAATGCGTACGCCGGCCTTCCTGCTCACCACCGGCGCACTCGCCTTCAACTTCTCCGGCTTCTTCATCTACGTGCTGTCAGCGCCGACCTTCATCATGACCCACCTCGGCCGCAGCGAACGCGAGTTCCTCTGGCTGTTCGGCCCCGGCATGGCCGGGCTCATGCTGGGCAGCTGGTTCTCGGCGCGGCTCGCCGGCAAATACACACCGCTGCAATGCATCGCCCGCGGCTACGTGCTGATGGGCATCGCCGCCGCACTCAACCTCGCCATCAGCCATCTGCTGCCCCCCGGCATTCCGTGGAGCGTCGCACCGATCTTCCTCTACACCGCCGGCATGGCACTCGCGATGGCGCCGCTCACGCTCATCGCCCTCGACCCGTTCGCGCACGAGCGCGGCCTCGCTGCCTCCTGCCAGACCTTCCTGCAATCCGGCTTCAACGGCATCGCCGCCGGCCTCATCGCACCCCTGCTGTGGGGCAGCACACCCGAACTGGCCTGGGGAATGGCGGGGTTCGCCGCATGCGGCGCCATCGCCACGCTGCTGCACGCACGCCGGGCGCAACAGCGGGGCTGATGGCCCGCGCTTAGTCCATTCGGGCTAAAAGTACCTGTCTTATGACCTTGGGCGTAGCCCGGAAGAGCTATTGGCGGACCATGCCAGTGGCAATACCATGCGATCGTCGTTCAAAGGCTGTCGCACAAGCGGCAGTGCTCGCGAACCCCCACCAAGGAACATCACATGATCAAGAAACTCGTTCTCGCCGCCGCGCTGGCCACCATCGGCACCGCTGCCGTTGCCGACACCTACACCGCCGCCACGCCGCTGACCAACCAGGTCGAGCAGCACACCTTCTCGCACGGTGCCGGCTACTTCTTCGACACCTTCAACTTCACCATCGGCACCCCGGGTACCCTGTCGGCCTCGGCCGTCAGCATCAACCTGGCGAACCTGCTCGGCATCACCGGCCTGACCGGTACGCTGTGGGACAACCACCATCCGAACGGCTGGAACGTCCTTGGCACGCTCACGGGCAACAACGTCACCGCCAATTTCAACAACCTCGCCGCCGGCAACTACCACATCGACTTTGAGGGCACCGCCACCGGCACCTGGGGTGGTTCCTACCTCGCCGCCGTTTCCGTCGCCGCCGTTCCGGAGCCGGAAACCTACGCCCTCCTGCTCGCCGGTCTCGGCCTGATGGGCACCGTTGCCCGTCGCCGC